>CALFWR010000072.1 GCA_937928555.1 uncultured Pirellulaceae bacterium | reverse complement strand
CAGGCAGCAAAAGGTTTGGCGGAAGCCAAAAATTACTCGGATATCGCCAAAGGTGGTACCGTTCGTGATGAAACCAAAACAGTGACAATCGCGGTTGCTCACGTTGAGTACGAGACGGACAACCGTCACTACGCTCACATTGACTGCCCGGGTCACGCTGACTTTATTAAGAACATGATTACCGGTGCCGCCCAGATGGATGGTGCGATTCTGGTTGTCTCTGCTGCTGATGGCCCAATGCCTCAGACGAAAGAGCACGTTCTGTTGGCTCGCCAGGTTGATGTTCCTGCCTTGGTCGTGTTCCTGAATAAGTGCGATCTAGTCGACGACGAAGAGTTGTTGGAATTGGTCGAGATGGAAGTGCGCGAGCTGCTGTCTAAGTATGACTTCGACGGCGACAACGTTCCAATCATCCGCGGTTGTGCTTTGCCAGCGTTGGAAGATCCTTCCAATCCTGAGAAAGCCGCTTGCATTGGCGAGCTGATGGATGCGATTGATTCGTACATCCCTGAGCCAAAGCGTGACGAAGACATGGATTTCCTGATGGCGATCGAAGATGTCTTCTCGATCGAAGGTCGCGGAACTGTGGCGACAGGTCGTATCGAGCGTGGTGTTCTACGAACTGGCGAAGAAGTAGAGATTATTGGTCTGGAAGCTGAGCCTCGCAAAACCACTTGTACTGGTGTTGAGATGTTCCGCAAGATTCTCGACGAAGGTCGTGCTGGCGATAACGTCGGTTGCCTGCTTCGTGGTGTCAAGCGTGAAGAAATTCAGCGTGGTCAAGTTCTGGCTAAGCCGGGTTCAATCACACCTCACAAGTTGTTCGAAGCAGAGATTTACTGTTTGAGCAAAGAAGAAGGCGGACGCCACACACCATTCTTCAGTGGTTACCGTCCTCAGTTCTACTTCCGTACCACAGACGTTACGGGTACTGCTAACTTGGTTGACGCAGAGATGTGTATGCCAGGCGACAACGTGAAGATTAACGTTGAGTTGCAAAAGCCGATTGCGATCGACGAAGGTATCCGTTTCGCGATTCGCGAAGGCGGCCGAACAGTTGGTTCTGGTGTTGTTACCAAGCTCAACGACTAGGTTTGTGCCGATGGGGCCTGCTGGATTCCGGCGGGCTTGAAAAAATAGAAGTAACTAAAGGGCGTCTCGTTTTCGCGGGACGCTTTTAGTTAATTCAGAGGCTTGTTTGATGGCGGTCGTTGGTTCGGCTTATTAGGTCATCTAGGGGTGTAGCTCAATTGGCAGAGCACTGGTTTCCAAAACCAGCGGTTGCGGGTTCAAGTCCCTCCGCCCCTGCTGAGAGTTTTGTGGGTCGGCTGCCGTCCGTTTCAGGATGATGCGTTTTACGACAGGTGAGGGAATTAATGAGTTCAGTTGCAAAAGATAGCGATAGCGGCGGCAGTTTGATCGGCGAGCTGTTTCAGGCGGGGCTGTATAAGCCCAAGCAGGGGCGGCTAGTTCGGCAGGTGACGTTTTTGTCAGTGGCCATTTTGGCGGTGCTGATCGGTCGCGAGTTTAGCTACGCCGATTTTCTCTCTAGTGGGAATTTCTGGCTGGGTGCCGGGATTGCAGTTGCTGGGATCTGGTTTGCTTACCGCGTGGTCAACTATCCGAAGTTCACTGATTTTTTGATCTCAGTTCAGGCTGAACTCAACAAGGTGACGTGGCCAAGTACAGATCAGCTCAAGCGCGCGACAGCGGTTGTGATCTTTGTGATCTTCGCCATGGCTTTGTTCCTTTACGTGTTCGATATCATCTGGACCTTCCTGTTTCAACTTCTGGGAATCCGTTACTCGGGATAATAAAAGTCGATGGCTGACGAAAACAATTCAGGCGAAGAAGTAAGCACCGAAGAGATCGCGGGCGAAGCCGCGCAGTCCGTTGAGCAGGCTGCTGCACCAGCAGTTACCGAAGCTGACGCCGCACCGGAAGCGGAGGCGTCAGAAGCCAATGATGCTGTAGAGGCCAGTGGCGCCGAAGATGCGGTTGTTGAAGAAGAAGCAGCTGAAGAAGAAGCAGCTGAAGAAGCCCCCGTCGATCCTGCTGATCTCGAGTTCTCGGCAGACGATATCGTTGGCGACGACTACGAAGAAGATGAAGAGTCCGAAGACGAAGACATCAGTCCGCTGGAGGAGTTTGTCGAAGAAGCTCCTGTCGTTGACGATGAAATCGAGATGAACTGGTACATTCTCAAGGTTCAAGTGAATCGCGAGAAGGGGATTTGTGAAGCGCTTAAGCGACAGGTCGCCCAAGGTGGCATGGAGCATTACTTCAGTGATGTTCTGGTTCCGACTGAGGATGTGCGAGAGTTCACCAAAGCCGGCAAGCAACGAATTACGAAACGCAAGTTATATCCGGGTTACATTGTCGTTCGGATGGCGATCAATGACGATTCTTGGTTTCTCGTGCGTGAGACCAGTGGCATTGGAGATTTCGCCGGAGCCTCCGGTAGCCCCGTTCCGCTATCACAGACTGAGATCGATCGCATTCTGCAAGCGGCGCGTCCTGAGGAGCAGGGCGAAGAAGATCAAATCAAAACAGCGATCCCATTCAAGATTGGGGAGCGTGTTCGAATCAAGGAAGGTTACTTCCAAAACTACGAAGGCGATATTTCCAACATCGATGAGCGAAATGGTCGTATCGAAGTCATGATCGACATTTTTGGCCGGCCAAACCCGGTGGATATGGATCACTGGCACGCAGAAAAAGTTCAATAGGTTTATTGGTCGAGATGGCTGGGAATCCCCGATCAGCGCGTGATGCGAAATAATGGGTTGACAAACTGGTCAGTTAAATAGAATTCGTGCTGAATAAAGCACACGTATACAGAGAATTGTCGAGAGAAGTCACATGGCAAAGCAGCTAACAGGTCAAGCGAAATTCCAAATTCCCGGCGGTCAGGCAACTCCTGCACCTCCTGTTGGTACCTCGTTGGGTAAGTTTGGTATCAACCTTGGGCAGTTTGTCCAGCAGTTCAACGACCGAACCAAGGAGTACAACGGTACGCCGATTCCGGTAATTGTTAGCGTTTACAACGATCGAACATTCGATTTTGTCACCAAAAGCCCTCCCGCAGCGGCGATGCTGAAGCAGGCGGCCGGCATTGCTTCTGGATCTGGAGTTCCTAACCGAACGAAGGTTGGCACTGTGACGCGTGCTCAGATCGAAGATATTTGCACCAAGAAGATGGCTGACCTAAACGCTAGCGATATGGATTCGGCTTGTCTCATGATTGAGGGCACCGCCCGCAGCATGGGGATCATCGTCGAAGGCTAAAGCGTTTGCCATTTAGGAGCGGCAACCGTCGGGCGCCAAACCTGTTGCTGGCTAACAAGCGATAGTTTCAAAATTTACGATTCTGGGCAACTGGCCCGGTTTTCGCCTACCGTTTTTGGGCAACATCTCTAAGATACGCCCTTCAAAAACACCCCCTTTGATCATTTTCCTTGGTTTCGACGGCGAAAAACGCCGAAAACCCGGATTTGGTCGCCAGTTATCCCATGAGGGGAGCTGGAACAAACCAATTTGCATGCAAAAACAGAGAGCGTTGAGCTTTCTCTGGAGCTGATTTAGATGGCACAGTCAAAAAGATTCAAAGAACTGCTTAAGAAAGTCCCAGAAGCGCCAGTCGCACTCCCGGAGGCTGTTGGGCTTTTGAAGGGGTTTGAGGGAACGAAGTTCGATCAAACCGTTGAAATTCATATGTGTCTTGGTATCGATCCAAAACAGGCCGATCAACTGGTCCGCGGATCGTTGGTTCTGCCTAACGGTATCGGAAAAACACAGCGGGTCGTTGTGTTTGCTCGCGACGCTAATGCAGAAGCGGCTAAGGCTGCCGGTGCTGACGAAGTGGGCCAAGAAGAGCTGGCAAAAAAGATCCAAGACGGTTGGTTTGACTTCGATGTGTGCATCGCGTCACCAGACATGATGGGCGTTGTTGGTCCATTGGGTCGTGTCCTTGGTCCGCGCAGCCTAATGCCTTCGCCTCGCGCTGGAACAGTAACGCCGGACGTTGCCAAAGCGGTTGAGGAATACAAAGCAGGTAAGGTTGAGTTTCGTAATGACGCTGGAGGCAACGTCCATGCAGTCGTAGGCCGTTTGAGCTTCTCCGAAAAACAACTTGAAGAAAACATTCAGACGTTCCTGAACTTCATCGAGTCTCTTAAGCCAAACTCGATCAAGGGAACATACGTTAAAGGTATTTCACTGGCGGCCACAATGAGCCCGGGTGTTCAGGTAGCGGCCTAAGTTTGCCGGTGTTGGACACCGACACTCGATGAAACAATTTGACTGTTTGAGTTTTAAGTTTTTAGACAGTTGCCACTGGTGCTGTTGAGCTTGAAGCCAATTTTGATAGAGAACAATCATGAGTAAATACGTAAAAGACCTGCTGACCAAGGATTTGGCTGGTCGTTTAGACGGTGTTGAAGAATGCGTCGTTGCCGATGTTGTCGGAATGGATGCCAACTCGACTAGCGATCTTCGCAAGCGACTTCGTTCCAAGGGCATCCGTTTGATGGTTGTTAAAAACAGCTTGGCCCGTCGCGCGTTCGAAGGTAAGCCTCTGGCTCCGGCGTTTGATGGTGTTGATGGAACTGCCGCAATCATGTGGGGTGCCGACGACTTTGTGGCATTGGTCAAGGAAGCTGTCGATCTCGATAAGGACGGCGAGGCATTTGAAAAATTCACTGCTCGCGGTGGAGTGATGGACGGCGAGCAGCTTGATGCGGCCTCGGTTGCCAAGGTCAGCAAATGGCCAAGTCGTGAAGAGCAATTGAGTATGTTGGTCGGACAGCTGTTGGGCCCTGGCTCACAATTGGCCGCTCAGCTCAAAGGCCCTGGCGGACAACTTGCCGCCCAGGTCAAAACACTGGCAGACAAAGAAGAATAAGAGAACCTATCCCGATGGGACAGGTAGTGAGTTTTATTGTAGTTGATCAAAAGCGTAACTAGGTTTTAGTCGGAGTTTGGCTTCAGCAGCCACGCTCGACTGAATTTGAAAGGTTTGATGAGATGTCAGAAGAAGCAACAATTGAATTTTCCGCAGCCTCTAAAGAGCTCGGAGACAAAATCGCCGGTTTGACTTTGAAGGAAGCTCGTGAATTGAGCGAGTACCTTAAAGAAGAGCATAAAATCGAAGCTGCTGCTGGTGGCGCAGTTATGGTTGCAGGCGGTGGCGGTGGTGGCGGCGAAGAAGCTGCTGAAGCCAAGACTGAATTCGACGTGATCCTAACTGGGTTCGGCGACAAGAAGTTGGACGTGGTGAAGGTCGTCAAGACAATCACCGGCGCTTCTCTGATGGAAGCCAAGAAGGCAGTCGAAAGCTGCCCAGCAACTCTTAAGGAAGGTGCTTCCAAAGAAGAGTGCGACAAAATCAAAGCTGATGTCGAAGCTGCCGGTGGTAGCGTCGAACTCAAATAGTCAACGGCGCATTTGATTGCACGGCGTTTGTCGCTTTACTTTTGAATGCTTCACACTGACTGTTAGAGATGCTGAAATCCAGTTCGCCCAAATGTGGTGGGCTGTGGTTTAGCGCGATTTGATCAAGCTGACCCTGGGTAGCGTGGAAGTTCGAATACTGACTTCCAGTTTTTCTTGAAAAAACATGCCCAGATAGGAGAAAAGTGACTGGTCCGGTAACGGTCCAGTCTTTCTCTATTGGTGCCCAGAGTTTTTGGCGATTTGCTACCGGGGAATGGATTCAGGTAGTCGTCGGGGACAGAATCATGGAATTGCCCGTTTTGTGCGGGGATTGGTGAACTTTTTGAGTTCACTGGCGTCAGTTTGGCTGGGTTGAATTTTGCTCAAAGCATGCAGACGACCAAGAACCGGTATAGCCCAGATTGCGGCCAGTCGGTTATAGTTTAGCTAAATTGCGGAAGAGAGACTGCCTTACGGAGTTCACTTTCGGTGGTTTGGGGCGAGATGCTCCCAACTGCGAGGTAAGTTCACCTGCCACAATTTGCTGATATGAAAATGCAAAAACCTGCTGTTAGTCTTTTGTCAAAACAGGCCGACGGCAGCAAGTAGTGCCATTGGGCATTTCTTGCAACGACGGTACGAAATCGCTTAGGTGTTTCGCAATAGCAATTTAAGTGCAGTAGCATTTGATCGCGATGGCAACCTGAATCGCTTTCGTCCAAGTACAAGTCGAAGGTTTAATTTATTCCCCGGGAACTGAATGCGTTTCGATCGCACACTAGGCCGACTGACTGTCGACCAGCTGACTAATTTTATTGAGTGTGTTCGATTAACTGCGCCCACAGTTCGTTTCTTGAGTAGTGACGACCCTGTTCGTCGTCCCTTTAATGCCTAAATCTGATCCGGAGATTCTGCGCACATGGCAACCCCTGTAGAACGAAGATTACAGCCGAAAACCGTACGCACATTTGGTAGCGGTCGTGATTATCAGATCCCACCAGATCTGACTGAAATTCAGACGCACAGCTACAAAGCGTTTTTGCAAAACGAAGGCGATCCCGAAGCGCGCAAGCGTCACGGTATAGAAGGCGTGTTGCAAGAAATCTTTCCGATCAAAAGCTACGACGAAAAGCTGAGCCTCAGCTACGTTCGTTACGAGCTTGGAAAGCCGCGCTTCACTCCTGAAGAGTGTCGCCAGTTGCGTATGACTTATGGTCAGCCGTTTCGCGTGTGGCTGCGCTTGGATAAAGAGCAACCAGTCGAAGAGGAGGTCTACCTCGGTGACATTCCGATCATGATGGGTGGCGGAGAGTTTATTATCAACGGTGCCGAGCGCGTCGTGGTTAGTCAGCTTCACCGTAGTCCTGGTATCGACTTTGTTCTAGAGTCTGACACGACAACCGATCGCAAAATGCCTTCGTGCCGTGTGATTCCAGAGCGCGGAAGTTGGATCGAAGTCAACGTCACCAAGAAAGACACGCTGACGGTTCGAATTGACCAGAGCGGTAAGTTCTCGGCGCTAACATTGCTGCGTGCGATGGATCCCAAGTACAGCGAAGACTCAGACATTTTGCGTGCGTTCTACGAAACGATGAAGGTCAAAGTCGTTGACGGACGTAGTGTTGCAAAATTAGATGGCAAAATCGCGGTAGACGACATTGTCTATCCGGCAGGTAGTGACCGCGCTGGCGAAATCATCGTCGAAGCGGGCAAGAAGCTGACCAAGGAAACGGCAGAGACGATTTGTGCGTCGGATCTCAAAGTCATCGAGATCATGCATGCTCCAAAGTCGCCGCTGATCTTTAACTCGCTGTCAGAGGACAACACCTCCAGCCACGAAGAGGCGCTTCTGCGAATTTATCAGCGTTTGCGTCCTGGTAACCCGCCGGCGCTTGAGCGTGCTCGCAAGCTGTTCCATGAAAAATTCTTCGACACCGATCGTTATCGGTTGGGTCGCGTCGGACGTTTCCGTATCAACCGGAAACTGGGTTTGAATGTCAGTGAGAAAGACATGACCTTGCGTCCAGACGACATTATGGCGTCGATCAAGTACATCCTTGATTTGTCTACTCCGGGAACCAGTGCACACATCGATGATATCGATCACCTCGGTAACCGCCGTTTGCGAACGATTGATGAATTGGCTTGTGACGAAATGCGAAAGGGCTTCCTGAAGCTTCGCCGTACCGTTCAGGATCGGATGACACAAAAAGAGGTCGACGATATGACGCCCCGTTCTTTGGTTAATCCGAAGAGCATCTCGGCTGCGATCGATTACTTCTTTGGTCGTGGAGAGCTTTCGCAGGTTGTCGATCAGACGAACCCGCTGTCGCAGTTGGCACACGAGCGTCGTCTGTCGGCGTTGGGCCCTGGTGGTTTGAATCGTAAGCGTGCTGGATTTGAAGTCCGCGACGTTCACATTTCTCACTACGGTCGTATCTGTCCGATTGAGACTCCTGAAGGCACGAACATTGGTCTGATTTCGTCGATGGCGATTTACGCCAGCGTTGATGACTATGGATTCATTGTCACGCCTTATTCGGTTGTGAAAAAAGGTAAAGTAACTGACGAGGTTCGTTGGTTGCGTGCGGATGAAGAAACGGAAGTCTACGTTTGTCCGGCGGATACGCCTGTGGCAAACGGAGCAATCGTCCCTAACAAGCACCTTGGCGGTAATGTTATCGCTCGTTTCCGTGCTGACTTCGAATTGGCGGCGCCAGAAGACGTCTCCTACATGGACATCGCGCCGGCTCAAATGGTCGGTGTGTCTGCTGGACTGATTCCGTTCCTCGAGCACGATGATGCGAACCGCGCGTTGATGGGTTCCAACATGCAGCGTCAAGCTGTTCCGCTTTTGGTGGCCGAACCGCCGATCGTGGGAACGGGGATGGAACGCCAAGTGGCTCAAAACTCAAGCATGATCATCAAGGCCAGACGTGCCGGTAAGGTCAGCTACGTTGATTCAACTGTGATTCGCATCGGTAGCGATGAGTATCCGTTGAAGAAATACGTTGGACTCAACGAGCGTACGTGCCAGAACCAGAAACCTCTGGTCAAGCCCGGCGAAGCTGTCGAAAAAGGCCAGATCATTGCCGATGGTGCCGCGACTTACAAAGGTGAGTTGGCACTTGGCCGCAACGTGCTGGTTGGGTTTATGTCGTTCGATGGTTGCAACTACGAAGATGCGATCATCATCAGCGAAGAGTTGGTCAAAAATGACACTTACACGTCGATTCATATCGAAGAGTTCGATATCGAAGTGCGTGATACGAAGCTGGGGCAGGAAGAGTTCACTCGTGACATTCCTAACGTCAGCGAAAAGGCACTTCGCAACTTGGATGATAGTGGAATCATTCGCACGGGTACTTATGTAAAGCCGGGCGACATTTTAGTGGGTAAAGTTTCTCCGAAGTCGAAAACCGAACTTACTCCTGAAGAAAAACTACTGCATGCGATCTTTGGTCGCGCTGGTGAAGATGTCAAAAACGATTCGCTTGAGGTTTCATCTGGAATCGAAGGCATCGTGATCGATACTCAGCGCTTCTCGCGTCGAATCAGTCTTTCAGATGAAGAACGCAAGGTCTTCGAAAAAGACTTGGCGTCGGCTGAAGAGGACGGCAACAATGAAATCACACGCGTCTTTGGCGAGATGATTGGTGAGATCGAAGATGTCGTTGGCAAAACGCTGACTGACGAAGACGAAACGCCACTGGTTAAAGATCAGGATCCGAAATTCGTTGCCGAGAAGGCGCAGTACTTCCGTCTGAAGCAACTGATCGAAGGCATGCGTAGCGAAGATCGCATCAAGCAGATCAAGAAAATTTACTCGACGCATTGGCCGACGGTAGAGCGTGCCATTGAAGCACGTGATCGCCAAGTCAACAGCATGAAGCGTGGTGATGAACTTCGCAGCGGCGTGTTGCAGATGGTTAAGGTTTACATTGCCACCAAGCGAACGATTTCGGTTGGAGACAAAATGGCCGGTCGTCACGGAAACAAGGGTGTGATCTCCAAGATCCTTCCTGTGGAAGACATGCCGTTCTTGGAAGATGGAACCACGATTCAGATCATGCTTAACCCGTTGGGCGTGCCATCGCGGATGAATGTGGGACAGATTCTTGAAACGCATCTTGGTTGGGCTGGTTCGAAACTTGGTTTCCAAGCACTCACGCCAGTATTCGATGGCGCCTCGGAAGAGGACATCAACGATTGCTTAGAAGAGGCTGGCTTGCCACGCCACGGAAAGCACTACCTGTACGATGGTCGAACGGGCCAGCGTTGTGGTCAGGAAACGACGGTAGGTTACATCTACATGTTGAAACTGCACCACCTTGTTGATGACAAGGTCCATGCTCGCAGCACCGGTCCTTACTCTCTGATTACGCAGCAGCCACTTGGTGGAAAAGCTCGTTTCGGTGGGCAGCGTTTCGGCGAGATGGAAGTTTGGGCTCTGGAAGCTTATGGAGCCGCTTACATTCTGCAGGAGCTGTTGACCGTGAAATCGGACGACGTGGAAGGCCGAACCAAGATCTACGAATCGATGGTCAAAGGCGAAAACACACTCGAGGCCGGCACACCTGCTAGTTTCGACGTGTTGACCAACGAGATTCGCGGCCTTGCCCTGAACATGCAACTGGAAAAACGACGCGGCTAATTCCTGCCGCACTCAAGTCCCCTCGGCATCTTTGAGATGAACGGGGTGGACTTGGCCCAATTCCGGCCTGCTGATCTGCTGACAACTGCAGCAATTGCAGCGTCTGGCCGGAACAAGATTCGACATTCATTCCCGACACAATCACGAACACGAAATAGGAGCTGGTGAAATATGGCGACTGCCGACCCCACCTACGATCGCATTAACGATTACGCTTCGGTCAAAATCTCTTTGGCGCGTCCCCACGACATCCGTAGCTGGTCGATGGGCGAAGTTAAAAAGCCTGAAACGATCAACTACCGAACCTACCGACCTGAAAAAGACGGTTTGTTCTGTGAGCGCATCTTTGGTCCTGAAAAGGACTGGGAATGCGCTTGCGGTAAGTACCGCGGCATGAAGTACAAGGGCATGATCTGCGATCGTTGTGGCGTGAAAGTCACTCATTCGCGCGTCCGACGTAAGCGCATGGGACATATCGAACTGGCCGCGCCAGTGGTGCATATTTGGTTCTTCAAGGCGATGCCTTCGCGACTGGGTAACCTGCTGAACATGAAGACCAGCAGCCTCGAGAAGGTGATCTATTTCCAAGACTACGTGGTGACCGATCCAGGCACGACGGATCTTGAGAGACAGCAACTGCTTAGCGAAGAAGAGTTTAAAGCTGCTCGCGCTGAATTCGGCGAAGGAAGTTTCCGAGCCAACATGGGTGCCGACGCAATTCGGGATCTGCTGGGCGAGCTGGATCTTGTTTCTCTTTCGGACGACCTGCGTGTTGAACTGGCTGAAACAGGCTCTAAGCAGAAGCGTAAAGACCTAACCAATCGACTGAAGATTGTCGAAGCGATTCGTGACAGCGACAACAAGCCTGAGTGGATGGTGCTGGACGTGATTCCTGTGATTCCGCCGGATCTGCGTCCGCTGGTTTTGCTGGACTCGGGTAACTTCGCGACTAGCGATCTCAACGATCTTTATCGCCGGATCATCAACCGTAACAACCGTTTGCGGAAATTGGTCGATTTGAACGCGCCGGAAGTCATTATCCGCAACGAGAAGCGTATGCTTCAGCAGTCGGTTGACGCGTTGTTTGACAACAACCGTTGTAAGCGACCGGTTCTCGGTTCAAGCAATCGTCCGCTGAAATCTTTGACCGACATGATCAAAGGTAAGCAGGGGCGTTTCCGTGAGAACCTGCTTGGTAAGCGCGTCGATTACTCGGCCCGTTCGGTGATTGTTGTTGGTGCTCGTCTGAAGCTGCATCAGTGTGGACTGCCCAAGAAGATCGCACTGGAACTGTTCCAACCGTTCATCATTCGCAAATTGAAAGAGCTCGGTCACGCCGACACGATCAAGTCCGCTAAGAAAATGCTTGAGCGGAAGGACGAGGAAGTTTGGGATATCCTTGAGCAGGTCATTCGGAACCATCCGGTGATGCTTAACCGTGCTCCGACGTTGCACAGGATGGGTATTCAGGCCTTCGAACCGACGCTTGTGGAAGGCAACGCGATTCACTTGCACCCGCTAGTTTGCAAAGGGTTCAATGCTGACTTCGACGGTGACCAGATGGCGGTTCACTTGCCGCTTTCTATCGAAGCCCAGGTGGAAGCTCACACGTTGATGCTTTCAACGAACAATATTTTCGCACCATCCAATGGCCGTCCGATCATGAGTCCATCGCAGGACACGGTGATGGGTTGCTACTACATCTCGTTGTTGCTGCCTGGCCAAAAAGGCGAAGGCATGGTGTTCTCTTCACTGGACGAAGCCGATACCGCGTTCAGCCAGGGGATTCTTGATCTGCACGCGAAAATCAAAGTCCGCCTTCCAGAAGGTCGGTTCGTCAGGATCAGCGAGGAAGAGCGTCTTCCCAGCCAGATCGTCGAAACGTCTTACGGTCGCGTCATGTTCAACATGATGTTGCCCGAAGGCATGGACTTCTACAATCACGAGATGAAGTCCGGCGATCTCGCGACAGTGATTTCTGATTCGTATCAAACGCTTGGTCGTCGGCAGACGATTGATCTGCTGGATGACATGAACCAGTTGGGCTTCCGGGAGAGTACTCGCAGTGGTCTGTCGTTCGCGACCGATGACCTAGTGACACCAGATTCGAAGGAAAAAATCGTCGCCGAAGCCGAAAAGGAAGTCCTCAAGCTTTACAAGCTTTACGAACGCGGCGTCATCACCGGCAAAGAGCGCTACAACAAAGTTCTCGAAACCTGGACTCACGCTCGCGAAAAGATCACCAAGGAAATGATGGGGGCGATGAAAGCCGACGATCGCGGCGGTCACGGCTACGTCAATCCCGTTTACCTGATGGCTCACTCGGGTGCTCGTGGTGGTACGGCCCAGATTTCACAGTTGGCCGGTATGCGTGGTCTGATGGCCAAGCCGTCGGGGGAAATTATCGAGACGCCAATTAAGGCGAACTTCCGCGAGGGCCTGTCGGTTCTGGAATACTTCTCGTCCACTCACGGTGCCCGTAAAGGTCTGGCCGATACGGCGTTGAAAACTGCTGACTCTGGCTACCTGACTCGTAAGCTTGCCGACGTCGCCCAAAACGTGGTCGTCACGATGGAAGACTGCGGCACCACTCGCGGGATCATCAAAGGGGTGGTTTATCGTGGTGAGCAGGTGGAAGTCCGACTTGCGACGGCACTTAACGGTCGTGTCTCACGTCAGAATATTGTGAATCCTTTGACTGACGAAGTCGTCGTTCGGGAGTCGCAGATGATCACGCCCGAGATTGGTCGCAAGATCGAAGACATGGGGCTGGAGCGGATTCAGGTTCGCAGCCCGATGACTTGCGAAGCACCTTTGGGTGTTTGCCGTTGCTGCTACGGAATGGATATGTCCACCGGTGACCTTGTCGAAGAAGGCATGGCCGTCGGTATTATCGCTGCTCAAAGTATTGGTGAGCCCGGTACGCAGTTGACGATGCGGACGTTCCACATCGGTGGTGTTGCGATGACATCAACCGAAAAGAACGAAGAGAAATGTAAAAAGGCCGGTACGATCAAGTACCTTCGCATGCGTCATGTCGTTAACGACAAAGGCGAAAGCGTTGTGCTTAACCGTAACGCCGAAATTGCGATTCTGGATCAACGCGGTCGTGATCTTGAGTCCTACAGCATTCCCGCCGGTGCGATGTTGCTGGTCAAGGAAGGTGACAAAGTCAAAGAGGGCGCTGTCCTTTGCCGCTGGAATCCGTTCGCCGCTCCGATCCTCTCCGAGGTCGAAGGTAAAGTCCGCTTCGAAGACGTCGTCGAAGGCGTCACGATGCAGGCCGAACAGGAAGCTTCCGGTACGATCCGTCGTACGATCGTTGACTTCAAAGGCGACATGCATCCGCAGATCGTCGTCGAAGACAAAGAAGGCAACCCGCTGGACGTGTACTACCTTTCGGAAAAAGCCAACATCCTTGTCAACGAAGGCGACACAATCTCAACCGGTACCGCACTGGCCGAAACGCCACGTGAAGCTTCCGGTATTTCCGACATCACCGGGGGTTTGCCTCGCGTCACGGAAATCTTTGAAGCTCGTAAGCCGAAGGACCCTGCCGTTCTCGCCGAAATCGATGGCGTCGTCAGCCTCGGTGACAAGAAACGCGGCAAGCGAACGATCATCATCACCAACGAAGAAAGCGGAATGGAAGCCGAGCACCTCGTGCCTCCAGGAAAGCGTCTGTTGGCTCAGGCCAAGGACCACGTGACCGCCGGCCAGCAACTGGTCGAAGGTCCACTGGTTCCGCACGATATCCTTCGCGTCTCCGGTGAAGAAGCGGTTCAGGACTATCTGACTCACGAGATTCAGCAGGTCTACCGTAGCCAGCGTGTTGAGATCAATGACAAGCACATCGAGATCATCATCGCTCGTATGCTTCGCAAAGTGAAAATCGAAACGCCTGGTGACACTGAGTTGCTTCCGGGCCTGATCTGCGACCGGTTTGATTTCCTCAAGATCAATGACGAAATGACCAAATGCCTGCGGATCACCGATGCCGGCGAAAGCGACTTCCACAAAGGCCAAATTGTGCCCAAGGTCGTCGTCGAAGAAACCAACGCTCGTATCGAGACTCTCGGCGGCAAGCCATGCAAGGGAACCAAGCCCAAGCCTGCGACTTGTAGCACACAGCTTTTGGGTATCACCAAAGCCGCTGTTCAAAGTTCCAGTTTCATTTCGGCCGCTTCGTTCCAGGAGACCACCAAGGTTCTTACCGAAGCCGCTCTGTCCGGAAAGATCGACAACCTTGTTGGCTTGAAGGAAAACGTAATTTTGGGACACCTGATTCCAGCAGGTACCGGATTCCGAACTTTTCAGGAGTCGGACGTTCAGTACAACATGGAAGCCATGGCGGAACTTGCCGCGCAGCCACCGCAAACGCTCGAAAGCAGCTTCCCGTTGCTTGAAGACGGTGCTCCGGCGGATGGTGGTTCAGCAGGTGTCGGAGTCT
Source organism: uncultured Pirellulaceae bacterium (assembly GCA_937928555.1). Classification (GTDB taxonomy): domain Bacteria; phylum Planctomycetota; class Planctomycetia; order Pirellulales; family Pirellulaceae; genus Mariniblastus. The sequence goes on along the minus strand of CALFWR010000072.1, from coordinate 81,396 downwards.
CTGAAACTTCCGAACTTCAACCCGTCACCGGTTCCAGCGACTTGCTGTCGGCGTTGTCAAATCCCGATGCGATGAGCCAGCTTGGTGTTGAGTTTGGTGCAGAGCCGATGGCCGGAATCGCCAACACCGAAGTCCCCGCTGCGGCCCCTGCCAAAGCCCCGACCGGTGGCGATGATCTGACAATGGTCGAAGGCATCGGACCCGGAATTGCTGACGTTCTCCGCAGCTCCGGCATTGCGAGTTTCACGATGCTTTCGGTCACCAGCCCGGATCGGATTCGTGAGCTGTTGGCCGAAGCCGGCGGTAGCTACGTCAATCATGATCCAACCACTTGGCCCGATCAGGCTCAGATGGCTGCCGATGGTCAGTGGGATCAATTGCGAGCCTGGCAGGATCGACTCGTCGGTGGGCGCGAACCACAACAGGGTATGGGCGGCACTGGTGCTCCCGTTGCACCGCTTGCAGAGCCTATGACTCCGGCGGTGGAGCCTCCGGCACCAAGCGATGATTTGACGAAAATCGAAGGCATCGGTCCAAAGATTGCGGAGGCCCTCGGCAACTCGGGAGTGACGTCGTTTGCTCAAATGGCATCGATGTCTTCGCAGAGCCTCAGGGATATTCTCACTAACTCCGACGGTACGTTCGGCAATCATGACTCAACCACATGGCCACAACAGGCTGCTTTGGCCGCCGAAGGCAAGTGGGATGAGCTTTCAGCCTGGCAGGATGAACTCGATGGCGGCAAGATCGTTGCTCCGGCAGCACCGGTCGATGATCTGACTAAAATCGAAGGCGTTGGCCCCAAGGTCGCTGAGATGTTGAACGCCAAAGGCATCACCACGTTTGCCGGGCTTGCCGCGGCATCACCCGATCAACTCCGCCAGATTCTTGGCGAAGCCGGCGGCGTTATGGCGACGATGGATCCTGGCACCTGGCCCGCTCAGGCGCAAATGGCTGCCGACGGCGAGTGGGACAAGCTTCAGGTTTGGCAGGATGAGCTTGATGGCGGCAAAGTCGTCGCTCCTTCAGAGCCCGATGATCTGACGAAAGTCGAAGGCATCGGCCCCAAGGTCGCGGAAACACTCAACGCCAAAGGCATCGCGACGTTTGCATCGCTTGCTTCAACGAACGCGGATCAGCTCAAGGCGATTCTTGCCGAAGCAGGCGGCGTGATGGGGACGATGGATCCAACCACCTGGCCCGAGCAAGCCAAAATGGCTGCCGCTGGCGAGTGGGAAAAGCTTCAGGCCTGGCAGGATGAACTCGACGGTGGTCGTTTGTAATCGATCCTTCGATCCAAAAAATCAATCAGGCTGGCGACGTGTAAAACTCGCCGGCCTTTTTCTTTGCGCGCCCGGGAGCACCGTTGGTCTTGCGAAAGCGAAATGAACACCGAGTAGCAGCGTCCGCTGTCACACTGCGTCCTGGATTTAGGATCGCTTTCCAAGCCACGTGGCATGCTTCTCCGAAGATGTCATTTTTTCGATCACCCTCCCACCGGGAGGGTCGGCGGTTCACCGCCGGGGAGGGTTGCGCGCGTCCGACATTGCCAAAGGGAGGGCAATCCTCGCGTTTGCGGACTCCGTGCTGGATTTCTCTGATGACAACTCGTAGCCGCAGGCGATTCGGCGATTCGGAGGCACAGCGATTTCTTTATGGAACTTCTAAAGACATAGAAGAAATGTCTTGACCCGGCAGTGGCCCTGCGATAAGACTTCTATTGCATTAGAGGTTTTTCAGGAGAGGGCTTTGGCTGGGAGATCGAAGAAGACGAAACCGACCGAACTGGAACTGTTGATTCTGAAGGTGCTCTGGAGAGCCGATGCGGCGGATTTGCCGATGGCGGTGCGGGACATCCGTAGTGAACTGGCCCAGGCCGGAAGGGATCTGGCACATACATCGGTCATCACGACGCTGAACATCATGGTCGGGAAGAAATATCTGACTCGATCCAAACGCAAAAACGCTTTCTATTTCACTGCGAAACTGAAACAGGAGGCCGTCGAATCAAACATGATCGGCGACGTGTTGAATCGTGTTTTTGACGGTTCAGCGCAAAGCTTGATGCTGGCGCTGCTCGAACACAAGGACGTGGATTCTGATGATCTGGCGGAGATCCAGAAAATGATTGCTCAAAAAACCAAACAGAATCCGGAGCAATAACGATGAGTTTTACTGTTCAACAAGCTTCGGTTTTTGTGTTCTTCTGGTTGATTCATGTGGCATGGATGGGCTTGGCCATTGGGCTGGTCGCACTGATTGGCAACAGGTTTGCGCGGAAGGCTGCGGCAAAAACCAGCTACGCCTGGAATCTTTTCTGTTTTGCATTGCTCGGGGCCGCCATCGTTTTGGCAGGCGGTTTTTCGTATCTGAATAGCGAGGGCCTAGCCGAAGTAGAGCGACTGGCCGACTCGCGTGATGCGTCGCTGGAGAGTGCTCTGACCAATGCGGAAGATTCGGAGCTGCTGCCGAATTCAGCAGCGACATTCAATGCGAACATAATGACCGACCGGGACGCAAACTTGACCGATCTGAAGCGGGGAAATGAGCAACCCATTCGGACAAATTCCCGCGTGCAGCCGACCGGGCAGCCCGGTGAGACTGTGGACGTTCGCAAAACAACACCACCGCAAAATCTCAAGAACGAGCCGGTCGCTTCGAGCCTGCTGGCAACTGGTTCTTCAAAGTCCAGCCTTCCTTTTTTTGCGAAATGGATTGCGGCGTTTTATGTGCTAGGGCTGGCGGGCATGTTGATTCGCCTGTCGATCGCTGCGTGGGGTTGCCGACGTTTGATTCGAGCAAACGAGGCTCCAGACGCATCGTTGGTCCGACTTGTGGAAGAAGCATCACGGCAGATTGGTTTGAAAGTCGTCCCTATGGTTCGCGTCTGCCAGCGTGTGGCGGTGCCAGTTGTTGCGGGACTGTTTCGGCCTGTGATTCTGATGCCTTCGAAAATCGCCGCCACCCTGCCCGCCCAGCAACTGCATGCGATTTTGGCGCACGAGCTAGCTCACATCCGGCGGTACGATCATCTGGTTGTTGTCGGCCAACGAGTCATCGAATCTGTTTTGTTTTTTCATCCGGTTGCCTGGTTGGTCAGCCGCCGGTTGGATTGCCAACGAGAACTTTGCTGTGATGACCTTGTCGTGGCAAGCGGAGTTTCCGGTCTGGAATATGCTCGTTCGCTGCTGAACGTTGCCCAAACGAAATCGGATCGCCAGGCCAGTGCTGTGGCCGTCGGACTGGCAGCAACAGGACGGAGTGAGTCACACCTGGTGACGCGAGTTGGTCGATTGCTGGGTGAGCCGACGGACGTGCATACTTCCGGACCAACGATGAACGCGAGCGCAGCGGTGGTCGCATTGGTTTTGTCGTTTGTGATCATCGGTGGTTCACTTTTGTTAACGCAGAGATCCGATTCGCCTCTTTCTGCCGCTCCGCTTTTGTCACCCTCGGCGACATCGTTGGCGGACTCAACAACAAACACATCAAACCAGTTCGAGACGTTGCCTGACCTTAGCGGCGTGATTGTTGACGACGCCGGGCGTCCGATCGGCGACGCGACGGTGATTATTCAAGAGCACCCCTATAAATATCCTGGCACGAGAAATTCGCGCGGAGACCTTCGCACCCGCGATGAGCTTTCCATTTTGGCGCAAGTGAAATCGTCGATGGACGGCAAGTTCAGTTTCACCGACGTGCCGGTTCCTGATTTTCATACCTACCTCGACACGCCTTATCCGGTTTCTTTGGTTGTTATTCACGACGACCACGCGGTAACATGGCAGCATTTGGAGTTCATATCGAAGAAGCCTGTTGAAATATCGCTTGCCAAATCCGTTGCCACGTCGTTGAAGCTTGAAACTTCTGAAGGCAACGACGCAAAAGATATTGATGCTCGATTGGTGGGAGTGATGACCATCAAAGATTGGCAAGGAACGCTCCAGGATCAGAATCGTGGCGAGCCCGAGGCACAAATTTATTCGGGCTTGGTCTGGAGTCCATTGCAAGATTCGGTTGACAGTTTGATCAAACAGCAGGCTTCAGGGTTCAGCATTGAAAACATGCCTGCGGATTCGATTGCTGCTGTTCGTGTTTCAGCCAGTGGTCACACGGAGCAAACGGTTTTCTTGTCAAATTTGTCACGTGAACAATTGGAGCTACTACCTGAAATCAGTCGGGCAACGCTGTTGGCTGCCGAGATGTCGTTGCGATTGACTCGAGCGACCACGATCAACCTGACGATTCTTGACAAGGCAACCAAATTGCCGCTGGAGGGTGTTTCATGCACGGGCCTTGCTGGTCGGTCGCGGGGTCGCTCAGATGCAAACGGGAAACTTCGACTTGATCGTTTGGACAGAAAGGCTCCGTTCGACTTGCGACTGGAACCTGCTGCGGAGACATCGCTGCTGGGACACGCGCGGAAAATTGAATTGTCAGCCGACAAGCCGCAAGTCGATTTGACGGTCGAGCTTGAGACAGGAATTCCGCTGACCGGTCGTGTGGTTGATGCGGAAACGGGTGCGGGAATTCCCGGAGCCCAAGTATCGTTTGCACCTACTTTGCCAACTGGCGCAAACTCAGCGGTGACCGCAGTGGTGACCAATGAATCTGGCGAATACCGATTGATCGTTCCTTCAGTATCTGGCAGTGTTGCGGTCGCAGGACAAGTCAAAGACTATGACACCTTTGTCACAGAAAACCAACGACTCAGAGTGATTTCAGTTGCGGTTGATCCGACGCAGACGGGCGAGGCACCAGCCCTGAAACTTACAAAGCAGAGACGTCGGTTCGTGGGAATGACGGTTCGCGTCATTGGACCCGATGAAAAGCCAGTCCCCAACGCCAAGGTTCGAGTCAGTTATTACGAGGGGCGGAAGAGTGGCAGTCAGGGAACTTGCCGTGCAGATTCCGAGGGTCAACTCAAAATCGACATTGGCGGCATTTTGGAAACTTATCCTACCGTGGTGTTGATTGCGATTGACAATTCGAACTCGCTGGTGGCTCGGCGAGAATTCACCCTTCCCAAAACGGCAACGACCCCGCAAGCGATCGATGACTTCGTGCGTGGACTTGCTGCGGATCATGCGGCAGAAGATTCAAGCTCTGCGATCCTGTTGAAAATGGAACCCGTTGCCACCGTTCGCGGAACGGTGCTTGATTCCGAAAGCCAACGGCCGGTGTCTCATGCTTTGGTCCATTTTCGCCAAAAGGCTGCACGGGAATACAACGGCTGGGACGATTATTTCCCACCCACTGAAACCGACGAAAACGGCTTTTACGAAATGAAAGCCATTCCTGGAATCAAGGGCTTCACTCAAATTGAACACCCCGATTACTTGACCGGTAGCCGCTACGGCTATCAAACGCCGGGAGCCAAGGACGATGTTGATACTGTCCACCAAGTAGTCTCCAAAACGGCTGGCAGCGATTCGAAAATTCGATCGTTCACTGCGCCATCGATTGGCGGTTTGACCGGAATCGAGGCCTATGAAATGTTGGTGCGGCAGTTCTCGGCTGACCAGAAAACGTTCCGGCGAGAAATGCAGGAAACCAACGATCCGGTCAAGACACAGACTTTGCTTGATCGACGTAGCCCCTACTCCGCCTATGTCAATCGGATGCTGGAGGTTGCCGATACGAATCGCGGTGATCCCGTCGAGGCAAAGGCGCTCGCGTGGGCTTGTGATGTTCCGGTGGTGAACACTGGTGCAAAAAAACTGGCTGCGAGATACAAACTGCGAACGAAAATTGGCAATCGGTTAATGGCTGATTTCATTGAGTCCCCGCAAATTTCAAACTGCCTGGGAAATCTCGTCTACTCGCAGGCGAATCCAATGGCGGCGGCAGAGAAGATACTCGAAATGAATCCAGACAAATCGATCCAGGGCAATGCTCTTTTGCTGATTGGCAGACAACTGCTTGATGAAATCGGGAAACCATTAAGTGATCGCTCCCGCAGGTGGCGAAAGGGCAGAACTGACCAGCAGTTGGAGTCCGAAGCTCACAAGGTGTTCACTCGCATCAAACAGTCCTATGGTGATGTTCCTTACTGGCGTCACAAAAATCTGGGAACGATTGCCGAAATGCAATTATTCGAACTCGACCACCTCGGAGTTGGTGATTTGGCAGAAGACATCCAGGGGGCGGATTTGGACGGACAACCGATGCGTCTTTCCTCATTTCGAGGCAAATTTGTGGTGCTCGATTTTTGGGGAAGCTGGTGCGGACCCTGCATCGGCGAGTTGCCTGTTTTGAACAGGATCTCCAAAGACTACCCGGACGATGTCGTTGTCGTGGGGGTGATGAATGACTCCCTGGAAGATGCTCGCGAGGCAATCGAGCAGCACAATGTCGATTGGAAGAATTGGCTCGAACCAGATGACAACATGCCAATTCACATCCGCTGGAATATTAACTCCTGGCCGACGACTTACCTGATCGGGCGTGACGGTAAAATTATTTCCAATCGTTTGCGAGGCGATCGATTGCTGGAACGGCTAGAGGAAGTCATCGAATCGGAAAATGCAAAGCCAAACGACTCGCCGGATGGCGCATCGACCGAGTCATCCTGGTCTGGGAAAGAAAATAAAAGTGGTGATCCGGTTGTCACCAAACCTGTGGAGATTTCGATCGTGAACGCTGAAGGCTGGCCGGTTTCCAATGCCAGTGCGACCGTCTGGAGCCGCGCTCGCAAGGACAATAAAAGCATGACCAACGGCGCCGATGAAGGTGATGGGTTTTGCAAAAAGTCGCTGGTAACGAAATCGGATGCCAATGGCAAAATTACATTTGATTCCAGTATCTTGGAAAACGCAGCCGTTTGCGTCATCGTAAAAACCGAAAACGGCTTGGCGGGGTACGTCGAACTGTCCGCCTATTCGTTGGAAGACGTGAAACGCCCGCAGATTCAGCTTGCTGCGATGGAGCAACTGGACGTTGTGGTTCAGGACTATGACACCGGCGACCCGATTGAGAACTGTTCAGTAACCGTTTCGCACGGTGGTCATCGATTCCTCCCGGCCCTGAATATTCTGACTGAAACGAAAGTCAAAACGGATGCGAACGGCAAGTTAACACTCACCGAGTTGATTCCCGGAATGATTACCCGAATGCATCTCGATTGCGAAGGCTATCATATTTTCGGACGGAATTCGAAAGATGCCACTTTGCGTCGGCGCAATGGCGTCGAGAGGCCGGTGGAAATCGAACTTTTGAAAGAAGATTCTTATCAGCGAGCGATCGAAGCCGCTCGATTGTTGTTGCCAAACACCGAGGGACTGGAGCCAAACGTCGCGTTTCGACTCCTTGTAAAACACTATGAGCGAGCGCAATCACGGTCAAAAAACGCAGGGGGCGGCGCCCTTGGCAGCCGTGCCGGTCAGTTCATGCATCGAATGAGGACAATGCCGAGTGGATTATACCGTGACGCCATTATCGAGTTGACGCGTCGCCGAGCTTCCAATCCTGACAACGATGTGCGATTCGAAGCGATGATGTGGTTGCTTGGAAATTACATCGGTGAAGGTGACCGATACCGTTCTGAAGCTGATCGGATCGTGATTGAACTGGTTGAAACGTTTTCGATGCACGAGAAAATCGATCTGGCCTTGAATGACATCAGTCACCGTCATCCCGAGGCGGAAACGGCGCTTGAGAACATCGCCGAAAATCATCCGAATGCCGCCGTTCGAGGACGAGCCACTTGGGCTTTGGTAAACAAAATCAGCAGCTTCCCTCGATATGTCGCCCCGTGGCCCTCGGTAAAAAACTTGCGAAAGAAACAAATCCGCGAGCGAAAGTACGTCGAGCAAATTATTGCGCAGTACGACAGCGTCCCGGTATCAGCGGATAATACGAAAACGCTGGGCGAGTTGGCTCGCATAAAACGGGAATGGCTGAATCGTTATGGGATTGGCGGGATCGCTCCCGGTTTGTTCGGGAAAACGCTTGGCGGCGCCCAGACATCATTGAGCGATTTTCCCGAGCAGCACAAGATCCTCCATTTTTGGATTCGGGGAAACGAAGCCCAATTGAGAACGCTGCGAGAAATCCGGACCGCATTTCCACGTTCGATCCAACTGGTTGGCATTGTGTCTGGTGACAAAGAAAAGGCGCAATTGACGGCGCGGAATGAGAATATTGATTGGCCAGTTCTGTGGGATTCATTCAGAGGAACGGAATACTATAGGGGCGTATTTTCTCAGAACCCGGCACTCGGTTTGCGATGGGGTAAAGAGCACCTGAATGATTTCCTGCACTACCGAACGTTTGTAATTGATCCAGACGGCAAGATTCTGGCCGCAGGACTGCAAGGTGAGGAATTGAAAGCGTTCGTTGAATCGCTGAGACTTGCGAAGTAAACGACGCTTTTGGTAGAGTGCTCGATCAATCCCAGCGCCAATGATCAATCAAAGACAGCTTTCACTATGGCAGGTGAAAATCCATATTCCTCGCCTCCGGCAATCCGCGAAGCTTCGGTCGCTTCGTTGCCGTCGGCTCCTCGCGGAATTTCCGGCGGTTTGCTGTTGGTAGGCGCTCTGTTTCTATTGCTTTTGAACGGTCAGCACTTCACGAATCGTCTGATTTTTCTGGGGTTTGTGGCCGCGAGTGCGTTCCTGTGGTATCGCTTTCGCGTACGCGCACGATCCCAGGCCCCAAACGCTGGACGGTTGGCGCTCATCGTCCACCTGATTTTGTTGGTTGCGTTTGCGGCAACACTCCCTGATGCTTATTCACGACAATCCAGTTTCAACAATACGATTGAGCGGTTAAAAATGCGGTCGCCCACACCGTAAACGCGCGAGTTTCGTTTTCGTGCCAAACCGCAGTTTCGACGTTGCAACTGATCTGGCGTTTTTCAATTGCGCTCGCGGATACTGTCCTGTTACGCAATTGCTGTTAGATGTCGTGTTTGGATTTCGAACTTAAACCCGGATTATTCACGAGGCATGGGCGTGACTTTAGTTCAGCCAATGAACGCCGTGTCAGTCCGGGTAAAATCGCTTTCCTGCACTTCATCGGCGAGGTGAACCGAAATTTCCGAGGCGAACCCGTTGTCACGTTATCTTTTGTGTGGTTCAACCCGATCTACGCCCGTTGTCGTGAATAATTCCGGTTAAAGTCAGCAAAAGCCATCCGGCAAGGCCGCCCAAAAAATAGGGCGGAAGGTCGTGAGCGTCGAAACCGTACCCCAGCCAGGCAGCGCCGAATTTCGTTCGTCGAAAATCCTCCAGTGGTTGCGGCAGGCTGGCAGCTTGGATGAATTCGAGCAGACAAGTAAACAGGACGCAGCCAATGCAGATTGGCAGAATGTACTTGCGTGCCGGAATTAAAACGTGCCAAAAGCAGATCCAGAATGCGACGTAGGGAATGCCGCCCCCGTGATTCCGCCACCAGTCAGGCAATTGGTGCCGGGTCCAGGCGTAAACGAAACACGCGATCACGCTGGCGATGCAAAACAAGGCCGGGACAGCGCGAGCGGCGGTGCGTTGATCAGTCGGCAAAGTCAAACCCCCGTTCACCAAACATCGTGCGGTTGACTTTGAGAGACTCACCGGTGCGAGAATCGTAAAGATGGACTTCGCCAGCGGCACTCGTTGATGCAAGCAGGGCTTCTTTTGGATGGTAGGCAAGATTGGAGACGAACTGCTGGCCCAGGGCGATGTTGGAGCCGGATTTGATCTGCCACATCCGCACGCCGTCGTCTCCGCATGATGCCAATTCTGTTCCGGATGTATCGAAAGCGATTTTGTAGATCTTGCCGTTATGCCCTCTCATGGTTTGCTTCAGCTCAAGCGTTTGCAAGTCCCACAAGCGAATTGTTCCGTTCTGGTCTCCTGACGCGAGTGTTGTTGAAAGTCGATCAAAGGCCACGGTGTTGACGTCGAACTGACCGTCGGTGGGAAACGTCTTCAGCAGTGAACCGGAATCAACATCCCAGAGGCACACGGTGTCATCCCGACTGGCGGATGCGAGTAACTTTCCGTCAGGGCTGATTGCGATCGCAGGAATCTGGGCTTTGTGACCGGTCAGCTTGCGGGTCTCGAGTCCTGATTCGAGGTCCCAGAAGCGAATGGTTTTGTCATCGCCGGACGAAATCAGTGTCTTGCCGTCGGGCGAAAAGACAACGGTGTGGACATCGTCGGTGTGTCCATGCATTTCGCCGATGGGGACTCTGGATTGCGGATCCCACAGACGAATCGCGTTGTCACCACCACCGGTTGCGATCAGCGTCCCGTTTGGAGAGTAAGCCAGCGCGAACGCCCAATCCTCGTGTGCCTGCCATTGAACGACCGGTTCGTTGGAGGCGAAATCCCAAAGTTGGATTTTGCCGGCCCCGTTTCCGGTGGCAAGGTATTTGCCGTCGGGGGTCCAGTCGAGTGCGATCATGGCGTGCGAGTAGACGTTCATCGCGGCCATGCCGGATGATATGGGTTCGGGTTGCTCTGTTTTGACTGCGACGTCGCTGGTCAAATGCTTTTGCAGGGTGCGAATTCCCTCGGGAGTGATTTTTGATTCGAAGAGGTAAAGCTCCTTGATGTGCCGGATCGTCATCAGGTAGTCGATGCCTTTGTCGGTGATGGACGTTTTGACAAAGTCCAATTCTTCCAGCGTGCGGATGTTGCGCAGATGCTGTGTCATTTTTTCAAGCTGCTGGTCGTCGAATTTCGAGCCGCGAAAGAGCACGCGGATGACTTTTTTGTCTTTATTCTCTTTTGTTTTGCCACCCGCGTCATTGATGGCCTTGATGGCGACTTCTTCGAGATGTTCACGATACCAGCGGTTGCCGTAGTAGCTGGCGACAAGGGCCGAGATCGTGATCAGTATCAAAAGCGTGCGAAGCCCAAAACTGTGTGGGAATTTCATGATGCACCCGATGGCGAACGGAAGTGGTACCAATAATCCGGGTTTATATCAGGTTTTTGTGCACCTGTTTGTAACAGGCAAGCCATAAGGGTTGGCCCGGGAATCCGGAGGTGGTCATGGAAAAAGCGGGCTAAATGTGATTCAGCCCGCTGTGGGATTGATGAAACGTGGCGGCTGTTGAGGCCGTGACGGCATGTCGCAAATGGCGATCGCTAGTTTTCGGAATCGATGAAGTCCGCAAAGATGGCTCGGTCTTCGCCGGCGGCCGCGCGAAGCTTGCTCAGTGCCCGGGCTTCGATCTGCCGAATGCGTTCCTTGGTAACGCCCAGTTCTTCGCCAACCTGCTTGAGTGTTTGGGGTTCCTGGCGGTAGTCCAAACCGAAGCGGCTGATGATGATCCGCTGTTCGCGATCGTCGAGCGTGTCGAGGATGGAGCTGACCTGCTCTGCACGCAGAGCCTGTTCGGTTTCCAGCAGGTATCGATCGGTTCGTTCGTCCGCCGTCGCGAGGAACATTTCTTCGGACGTGGGTCGAAAGCGATCTTTCTGGCGGAATTCGCCGGGAATGGTTCGGGCGAAGTTTTTCATGATCGCCCAGCTCGCGTAAGTGCTGAACTTGTTTCCACGTGTGTAGTCGAATTTTTCGACTGCGCGGATCAGGGACATGTTGCCATCGCTGACCAGTTGGAAGAAATCTTCGGTGGCTTTAACGTGTTTCTTGGCGATCGATACGACCAGACGCAAGTTCGATTGGACGATCTTGTTCTTGATCTTGACGGCTTCGTTGTACAACTTTTCGATTTCATCCATCTCACTGGAGCGAGCGCGGGATACTTCGAGTTTTTCGCGCAGTTGCGTGGCGCGGCATTTGAGAAAGTTGTACTTGCGAAACAGATACTGTTCCTGTTCTCGGTTAAGCAGCGGAACTTCGTAGAGTGATGCGAGGTAGCGAGGCAGACCCGCTGGGGCTTTGAGTTTGCGGGAAGCCTTCTCCGGAACGGGCATATTCGCGTCGACGATTTTCTTCTGTGCACCTTTTCGGTGGAACTCCGGGCTGTCCATAAAGTCCAGCGGCAGTTCCTTGATCACCGTGGCACGCATCTCGTTGATCACGCGGTAGATGGTCGTTTTGGTTCGGCAGTAGCGTGACGCGATGGCTTCTGCTGATTTGCCTGCGGAAAAGTCCGCGTAGATGCGTTCTTTCATCTCGAGGTTCAGCGGGCCGGTCTGGTCCGGGAAAACCGCGATCGCGGGGTTTTTTTCGTCGAATTGCTTGATGGTGTACCGAATTGTTTCAATGCTGCGAGCCATGTGTCGGGCGATACGGCGGGTGACTTCTGCCGGGCATCCCCCCGCGCGGGCCAGTCGCCGGGCCCGATCGATGATTTCAATTTTGTCGTGTTCTGTCAGTTGGCTGAATCGTTGACCACGATCGACTTTTTCGCGATTGTTTTTTACGAATCCATCGACGCTGGTCTGAAGAAAGCCAACCCGTTTGCGGCCGCCATCGAAAACGAACTTACGGCTGACGAGTCCCTGCAAACGCCATCGCGAGATCGTTTTGGTGGAGACATTGAAACGTTTGGCGAGATCTTCGACGGTGTAGACGGGTTGGCCGAAATCATCGGCCGCCAAATTGGAAGACTCTGAAAGGTCTTCGATGAAGTAGTGAAGATCGTGAAGCAGGTCTTTGCCCGGGATCTTTACGATCGGACCGGCGTCGGGGCGATATCCCGTTACGCGGAAACAAACGAATTCAAAGTTGTAATTCTGGCGTGTGTTTATCTCGCGCAGCAGCATCTCTGCAGCGTCGATCTGTTCGACTTTCTTGTTTCGAGGCGCGTAACGAACCTGTTGGTCGCGAAGTTCGCGAATTGAGTCACATTTGTAATCCGAATGCATCTTTTTGCTCACTTTCGATGTTCAGGGGAAGAACATGCTGAGAGTTTCAACGGTGGCTGCCATCCTGATGACATGCCATTTGATGCCAGAGAGATGTAATCATTACGCCCTCTCGTGGCATTCGTTCGAAGTAGCACTTCTTCGAACGTTGTGTCCTCCGGTTAAACCGAAAGAAATCTACCGAGATTCTCAATTAAAAATGTGCCGGGAATCTCTTGGTCAACCAAAAGTCTTGCAAACGGTGTACCAAGTTCGCCGAAATTTTCCTGCCGATGGCAAGATATTCGGTTTTTGCCGGGTTTTTCGCCATCAACAGCTCCGCTACCGGTTTTGTGGCGCGGGTGGCAAACTGCACCGCTGCCACAATCTAAATGTCACTTTGAGATAGATTTCTGACGATGAATCATGGTGGGATCTGCCGTTGATTGGGAATTTTTTCGCAAGGGTACGGATTGCCTCGGGTTTCAGATGCGTTTGGTATCTGAATTCGCCAACCATTCATTCAGGTGTTTCAAGGACGAACAACCGATGAAAATTGCTGTTTCACTTTTGCAGTTAGTTGCGCTTGCGATCATCAGCCCTGTGTTTGCGGCCGAATCGATTGACATCGATTTGAAGTTTACTTCCAACCAGCAGCAACGCGTTGTGCTTGATTTTGAGCACGAAGGGAAAATTGTGCTCCGTCGTGAAAAGCCTGCCAAAGATGGCAGCAAGTATCAGCGGTTGCCGATGAAGACTCTCGCAAAGCTGGGTTACTATCAACGTTTTAGTGGTAAGGGTAAATCCAACCAGGCGATTCGGTTTTATGATCAGGCCAAAGGTCGCTACCAGATTCAGACTGGAAAGGTTGGCACCGCGTTGGGAAGAAAGAACCAGTTGGTTGTCGCGCGGGTCAAGCCCGGCAGTGGCAAGCACATTCAGATGGCTTCGATTGTTGACACGCTATCCCAATCGGAGTTGGAGTTGCTGCGAAATCCACTGGATCCACTTTCTGTGCCGGCGCTGATTAACAGGAAGAAGGTCAAGCGGGGTTCCAAATGGAAGCCAACCGATTCAGCGCTCGCGAATTTCATGGCTGTCGATCGCATCATTCGCAACGACGTGGAACTTTCATTGCGTGACGTCCGCGCCGGCAAGGCACGAATCTTTGTTCTTGGAAAGTTACGAGCCGCCATCGACGACGTGACGACCGACATCGAAGTCAGTTGCGAGATCAAAATTGCATTGGGCGAATTTCAGATGTTGGAAAAAATCAAGCTTGATGCGAGAGAGATTCGTCAACCGGGTCAGCTTGCTCCCGGATTTGACGGCCGCACCAGCGTGGCGTTGGTTACGTCTCCGGACAACAGTTGCAAGCACCTGACCAACGAGACTCTCGCAAAGCTGACCAAGGGTAAGACGATCGAGCAGCGGCTTAAACTGTCGCTGCCAGGTTTGGTTGTGAAGTACGATCCGCGTTGGCGCACGATCGCGGCCGAAGACGAAGCGGCGATCCTTCGATTTCTCAACAACGGCAATTTGCTGGCTCAATGCAACATCGTCAAACTGCCCGCCCGTCCGGCCAACCGACCGTTGGGACTGAAGAACTACCGCAAAGAAGTCGGCCGCATCATTGCGGCTGATCAGATTGCCCGAATCGTGGACGACAACGAGTACAAAACGAAAAACGGAGTCCGTGTGCTTTCCGTTGAAGTCGAAGGTAAAGAAGGCGGTGTTCCAGTGACGTGGTTGTACTATCACGTGAACAACACCGATGGGCGTCGGATGACTTTTGTGTTCACGCTTGAATCCGATTTTGCTGACGGATTTCGACCGCACGATCGCAAGCTTGTCGAAGGGTTGGCTTTTGTGGCCAAACCTGCGGCCGCTGCCTCTGCAGCTCGTCGAGACACAAAACCGGTTCGCAAGTAGCAGATCTGTCGCGTGTCGGCTTGAGTATCGGCAACCTATCGGATAGTTTCTTCGATTCACTACGGTTCATTCGAAGAACTTACGACAGGTACCGATGTTAGAACTGCACGACAAAATCCAGGAAGCTGTTAGCGCCATTCGTGAGCAATGGAGCGAAACACCCAGGGCCGGGATCATCCTTGGGACGGGCTTGGGGCCGTTGGCTGAAAAAATCGAAGTCCAAGCCGCGATTGACTACGCGGACATTCCAAACTTTCCCAGCTCGACGGCGCTGTCACACAAAGGTCGTCTTGTGTGTGGGACGTTGGCCGGGGTGCCGGTTGTCGCGATGGAAGGCCGTCTCCACATGTACGAAGGCTATCCGCTGAAGCTGATCACACTGCCGGTGCGTGTGATGAAAGCGCTGGGGGCAGATTTGATGGTGGTGTCCAACGCGGTCGGGGGTCTCAATCCCTACTACCGCAAAGGCGACATCATGGTGATTGAAGACCATATCAACCTGATGGGCGACAATCCGCTGATCGGAATCAACGACGATCGACTGGGGCCACGTTTTCCGGACATGTGCGAGCCCTACGAGCAGGCTTTGGTCGACAAGGCCCTTGCGATTGCCCGGGCCGAAGACATCGTGGCTCATAAGGGCGTGCTGGTCGCGGTGGCCGGCCCGAACCTTGAGACCCGTGCCGAGTACCGCATGCTGCGGACGATGGGTGCAGATGTTGTTGGCATGTCGACGATTCCCGAAGTGGTTGTCGCGGTGCATTGCAGTTTGCGGGTGGTGGGTTTTTCGGTGGTCACCGATTTGTGCTTTCCCGATGCCCTGGAACCCGCTGACGTCAACGAGATTGTCAGAGTCGCCAACGAAGCCGAACCGTTGCTTTCGAAGTTGGTGACGACACTGATCCAGCAGGAATTGAGTTAGGGTCGCGATGGCGGACTGGTTCGAAACCCGTTTGCAGCAGGCCATCGATTCAATCGCAAGTCGCTGGCAGGGCAAGCCGCGTTTCGGGATCGTGTTGGGAACCGGCGCGGGCAAGATCGCTGACGGGATTGATGCCGAAGCATCGCTGCCCTACGAATCGATTGCCAACTTTCCGCACAGCACCGCGACGGGCCACAAGGGCAATCTTGTTTGCGGAAAGCTTTGTGGGCAGGATGTGGTCGCGATGCAGGGGCGGTTTCATCTGTTCGAAGGATACGCTTTTGACGACGCGACCTTGCCGATCCACGTGATGCAGCGCTTGGGCGTGGAAGTTCTCTTTGTCAGCAATGCGGCCGGTGGCTTGAATCCGAAAATGAAGTGCGGGGATTTGATGGTGCTCCGAAGCCATTTGAACTTTCTCAATCGCGGCACTCGGGTTGGCTTTCCCAAAAACGTCACCGCCCGCCCTGCCCTGCGTGCGGATGACGCATTGGACGGTGAACTGATCGGGTTCGCGCATGGGATTGCCCGCGAATCGGGATTCGCGTTGCATGAGGGCGTGTATGCGGCGATGCTGGGGCCCAACTATGAAACGCGGGCTGAAATTCGCTGTCTGAGAACGTTGGGTGCCGACGCGGCAGGCATGTCGACCGTCCCCGAAGTCACCGTGGCATCAAAATACGGCATGCGAACCTTGGCGGTTTCGATCATTACCAATGTTGCCAATCCGGACATGCAGGTCCAAACTGATGGTGAAGACGTGATTCAGGCTGGGCAAATTGCGGCGCCCAAGTTGACTCGGATCGTCAAAGGCACGATTGAGCGAATTGCCTGCTAGCGAAGTAGCGGTGATGGCTTGGTCCCGGATCGGGATTGATATGGGTTTACAAATCCCGACCGTCTAAGATGCGATCTTGTATATCTGAAAGACTCTTTCAAGGAAGAAAATGAGCGCCTTTCGTATTCCCGGGGCAACCATCGCCCTTACCGTGGTCGCAACGTTGACCATGGCCGTTTCCGTTTTTGCACAGCAGCAAAACGATCCGACTCAGCAGAACGATCCGACTCCGCAGAACTACGCCCGGGCTCAGGGTGGGGCACAGAGCCAGGAGCAACCGGCAAGTTCAGGCCAGATTGCACCTCGTGCAATTCAGCGGCTTAGTCGGGAAGATACCGACCGCTTGGCACAGGCTGGTGGGCAACAGGTCCGTCAACCGGTGCGTCCGTTCGCGGAACTGAGTCCTCGTGACCAGCAGTATGTCGAGTCAATTTTGGATTATTGGCAGCAGGAAAGCGAAAGCATCAAGCTTTATGAGTGCGACTTTCAGCGCTACATGTATGACAATAGCGTCGTCGATTATCACGACCCCAAGACCGGGCAGCCTCTCGCAGCGACCATTGCCCGGGGCAAGATTCAGTACGCGGATCCCGGGCGAGCGAGTTACGAGACAGAGTGGATTGGTAAATTTGCCGGTCCGGGAAAAGAGTACGAGGAAATCAAAGACGAGAAAGGGCAGTATCGGGAAAAGTGGATCACCGACGGTAACGGGATCTACGAGTTTGACTATGAAGCAAAGGTGCTTTACGAAACGATCCTTCCACCGGAGATGCGTGGAGCGGGTGCGATTCAGAATAGTCCCATCCCTCTTCTGTTCGGAGCGAGAAAGGATCAGATCCTTGAGCGATATTGGGTTCGCCCGATCACGCCGCCGGAGGGTGTTGAGGGTGAATACTGGCTGGAAATTTGGCCCAAGCGTGCTTCTGATGCACAGACCTACCTCAAGACAGCGGTTATTCTTAGTCAAGATCCTTTCATTCCCAAAGCCATCCATATGTACCTGCCGGGTTACAGTCCCGCCAAAAACAAATTAAAGAGTGTGTACATCATGTTTGGAAAACCGACGTTAAACGGAGCCGTTTTGGGTTTCCGTAACTTCGTTTCTCGCTTTGCTCGCCCCAATGTTCCCCTTGGCTGGAAGAAAGTCCCACGCCACGCAATGACAGGTGGATCTGCCGGAGCAGTACCTCCGCAAAGACGTTAGAAACGCCAACGACGGTATCCATGAAAAAAGAGCAGGCCAACCTGGCCTGCTCTTGTCGTTTCGGGTTGTACGTTTGTGGTTGCGGTTTATGGCTTGGAAACTACATCCACGAATCAGGAACTGGTGTCCTTTTTCCGGCGGCGGATGAAGGCCTTTCCCAGTGGCGAAAGCCCCAGCAGCATGCCCATCACCAGCCCACCACCGTGTGCCCAGTTTGCGACCGATCCCGATGAGCCATCAAGTGACGTGATGTTAGGCGAGACAATACAAAACACAAGCCAGCCCAGCATCAGCAGGATCGTTGACTGGGACAAGAAAAGTCCGGAGCCGCGATCGTAGAGAAAGCGGATCCAGATAAAGCCAAAGAGTCCGTAGTTAACACCCGACATTCCACCAAAGCGGGTGATCAGAAGTGAACCTTCGGAAGCCAGGTAGGGTATCGAGCCCCCTACGCTTTCGGGAACCAGTGCCTGCATGGCGTTGGAAAATATTGCCGTGAATATGACGATCATGAACATCCGCAACGTGCCGTATCGCTGTTCAATCATGCGACCAAAATAAATCAGCCAAACCATGTTGAAGACGATGTGCATCGCGCCGTAGTGAATGAAGATCGGAGACACCGCACGCCAGAACTCCCCGCGGTAGATGCTCGCAAGTCGCACTGAAAACTTGTCCCGTGACATGATGTAGTCGCGGATAAGATCTTCGTTGGGCGAGTCGACTGACACGAATTGCAGTGCCCTAGACATGGCCCGATCAGCTTTTTCTATTGATCCAAAATCGGTCATGATTGCCACCAAAGCAGAAATGCCCAGCAGCGCGATCGTCAGCGGAGCGACTTCGAGGATGCTTCGCTTTTGAACGCCCTGCTTGACGTTCTTTTTGTATTGCTGGACTTTGGCCTGTTTCTGCTTTTCGATTTTGGCAGCGGTGTTGAGCGCGGACTTGTATTGCTCCAAGTCCGGGTTCTCGCGAAACTTCACCAGCTCGTCGCGGGCTTCATCAAAGGCATCCTCGTCCTTGATCCAGATCTCAAAAACGTCCCCTGCCTGATCGACGTGGGAGTCGATTGAACGCGTCAAAAGCCAGGCAGAGAATTTGCTTGCCTGTTCTTCGCTGGACAGTTCCCCGACAAGTCTCATTGGCTATCTTTCGCATTCTTCCAGAAGGTATGCAAGTTGACGAGATTGCCAGCATCGCTGGTCCAAATCAAGCTTGCCACGTCACACCGATTCAACGAAAGTCCCCGTTTTGGGTACTTCAGCGATCGGCAGTGGAGATTATTGCCGATCCCGACCCACGTTGTCCACTTCACAGCGATTTTTCATAGCCCTTTATGGTCAACGATCCCGGAACAGGACCGCAAAGCCCTCAAATTCTTCCTGCTGACCCAGACGCAGGCAGTGAAGCGGTGTCTGATGCGCCAACCGCGCCAACCGCGGCGACGGCGGCAACCAGCAGCAAGCGATCCAGCAGGCGTCGCGTTGATCTGACCCAATCTGAATCCGCGCTGGTTGACAAGACACGTGCGCAGATCCGTGAGCTTGTCGACGAAGTCCATCAGCTCTCCAAAGGCAGCGTCAATGCCGAGGAATTCTACGAAGGATTCCTCACCCGAATCGTAACCGCGTTGGCATCGGTGGGCGGCGCGATCTGGACGATTGATGCAGAAAACAAAGCCATCGACCTTCAGGTACACATCAACCTGAAGCAGACCAGCCTGGGTGACGACGAGGAAGCCCGCAATCGTCACAGCCTGCTGGTCCGTCGGCTATGTGAGACCGGCGAACCGGCTTTGATTCCACCGGGGGCCGGCAGCAAGAACCAGGCCGGTGAAAACCCAACCAGTCAGCTTCTGGTGATCGCACCGCTGCGTGTCGATGGCGAAGTGGTGGGGCTGGTCGAGGTTTTCCAGCGGGCCGGAGCGGGTCCGACGACGCAGCGCGGGTACCTTCGTTTTGTGCTGCAGATGAGCGAGATCGCGAGCGAGTTTCTTTCGAACCTTAGATTGCGATCGTACCAAAAACAGGAAAAGATTTGGCATCGACTCGAGCAGTTTGTGCAGTCGGTTCATGCGGGACTCGATACAACAGAAACGGCGTACGCGATCGCCAATGAAGGCCGGCGTCTGATCGGTTGCGATCGTGTTAGCGTAGGGCTGATGCAGGGAAGTCGCTGCCACATCAAAGCCGTCAGTGGGTTGGATTCCATTGAACGACGTAGCGAGCAAGTCAAAACGCTTTCGCGTCTGGCCACCGCGGTGGTCAAAACACGACGGGAGCTTTGGTTTGATGGGCAGAGTGCTGACCTTCCGCCGCAACTTGAAAAACGGGTCCACGATCACGTCGATCGGTCGCATGCCCGGATGCTGGTTGTGTTGCCATTGCTCGAAACGGTCGAAGGCGACGAAGGCGACGAAGGGCTTTCCCGCAATCGAAAACCTGTCGGTGCGATTGTCATTGAACAGCTCGCCGAATCCGACTCCACCCGGGAACTCAAGGCCAGTGCGGAACTGGTTGTGCAGCACTCCGAAGTTTCGCTGACCAATTGCCTTGATCATCAGAGCATTTTTCTTTTGCCGCTCTGGAAAGCCATCGGTGCGCTCACTGGTCAGTTTCGCGGGCGAAAGCTTGTTCGCACCGCGTTGGTCGCTGCGGCGGTGGCGGGAGTTGTCGCGTTTCTGTGTCTGTTTCCCTATCCGTTTTCGCTGGGAGCCAACGGGGCGTTGGTGCCAGAACAAAAGCACGAGATATACGCGCCGATTGATGGAATTTTGACTGCCGTGAATGTTTCCGATGCCGGCAACACGGTTGTGCAGCAAGGCGACCTGCTGGCTCAACTGGCCAGTTCAAGGTTGGATCTGGAAATTGAGAACCTGCGGGGCCAAATCAGTCAGGCACGACAGGAACGTGACGACTCGGGGCACCGAAAAGCAACAGCTCGCACCCCGGAAGACAAAGCCGCGTATTCGTTTCAGTATGACCGAGCCGAACAAAATTTCAAAAACCTGACGCGGGAGCTGGATCACCTGCTGTTGGAACAGAGCAAGCTTGAAGTCCGTGCCCCGATCGATGGCCAGGTCGTCAATTGGCAGGTTCGCCAGAACCTGATGAGGCGTCCGGTGCGTTTTGGTCAGCACCTGATGACCGTGGTCCCGCCGGACACGCAGTGGCTGTTGGAGCTTGAGATGCCCGAGCGGAGGTTGGCTCATTTGGCCCGCGAGTTGAAAGCATCCGATTCCGGATTAAAAGTCACATTCGCCCTGCTCTCCTGGCCCGGTCGCGAATTCGAAGGCGAGTTGATTTCGGTTGATCAGAAGCTGGACGTTTACTCCGAGGAAGGCAATTGTGCTCTCGTTCGTGTTGCGTTCCTGAATTCTGAAGTGCCCGCAGAACTGCTCAAATCCGGAACCCGAGCACGTGCGAAAGTTCACTGTGGGTCCGCTTCGATCGGTTATTCGATGTTTTATGAACTGATCGAGACAGTTAAGTCCCGCTGGCAGTTTTGGTTCTGAGCCAAAAGAACCGCGAATATCACTGGCGTCCTGCCGCTTTTTGGTTTTCTTGATCCCAGTTGGCTTCTAAACTGGAGTTGTCAGAGGCCGGTGGTTTGCTAGCGGACAGAATTTGACTGTTTTGCGTGACTTTCAGATGCCGATTTTTCTCCTGTGACGTACATCTTTTCGACCCGCACACCAGTGCTTCTGCTGTCCAAGCCAAAGCTGGTCGCAGGCACTAACCCATTTCAATGGAATTGAGAGTTCGATGAATTACTCTTTAACGAAATCAAACTTTGCCCTGTTGATCGTAGTCGCCGTTGGCGTGATGACGTTGGATGTGGAAGGCGTGTTTGCGCAAAATGCGCAAGGCAAATCGTTCCAGGGTTCGGCGTACAAAAACGGCCAGTCCAGTCGGGAGACCCCCGGCGTCAGTCAGTACACGCCCAATCCGACCAAACAAGGTCCGCCCCGTGCTCGATTCCAACAACAGAGCACTCCCAAGGCGATGTTGCCTTCGAACACGACGCCATCGCAATCGCGGCAGGCTGGCACCGCAGAACCGTCTAACAGTCGTGGCCCCTGGGCGGACGTGGGAAGCTGTAGCGTTGAGTTCGTTGAGGTCGTGGATGTGCCGGCACTGGAGATTGGCGACCTGATGGAGGTTACGGTACACGAAGGTGACGCAGTTCCGACCGGAAAGGCGATTGCTCGCATCAACTCCAAACTGCAAGAGCTTGAAATCCAGACAATCCTGAAACGTCAGGAGCTTGCCCTCGAGCGTGCCGAGGACCGCACGACGATCCTGGCGCAGGTCAAAGCATATGAACTGGCGAAAAACGAATACGAAACAACCAGAAGGCTTGCCGTCAAAGGGGCACGATCGGCAGCGGAACTTGATCGCGCGAAGTTTCAATACGAACGATCCAGACTGGAAATCGATGCCGCCAAGCAGCAGAAAAAAGAAGCCCGCATTGAATTCGAAGAAGTTACCGCTCAGTTGGACCAGTATCGCGAACGCCTGGCAAGGCACCTTGTGGCTGTTCGATTTGACGGAGTCGTGGTCGAGCTATTCAAGCACGCCGGCGAGTGGGTTCAGGCCGGCGAACCGATCGCCAAGGTCGCGAGAATGGACGAGATGTATGTCCAAGGTCTGATTCGCTACTCCGAGTTCAACGCTCACGAGTTGTTGAACAAGCCCGTGGTTGTCAGTGTCGAGTTGGCACAGAACGAGCAAATGGACTTTGATGGCATTGTCAAAGTTATTCCCCCCAACGATGCGGGTTCCGGGGAAGAATACATGGTCAAAGCCCTAGTCAAGAACCGCATGATGGAAGGCCAGTGGGTGCTGCGTAAGGATGCCCGCGTTTCGATGAAGGTCAAGATGAAGTAGCGCGGCCGAAGCCGCAGGACCACACATCGTTCCGATTGCACCCGATGGCGCCGTCGGCTTTGCAGGGTTTCCAATCGGGAGGTCCAGTCGCGTCGCTTGCCGCCGGAATTCGGTAGCGACGATCAGGGCATCAGGACTGAGCGAACGAAACGAATCCGCTGCACGTGATCGAATTTGCGTCGTTTTCCGCAGGCTTACTTGTTCCGTACGCAAAACAGGTGGTCACGTCCGCGGATGAAAATCTCATTGCCCGCTGGGGCCAGGGTGGCATCGACGGGCTCTCCGATGTCGTTCAGCGCCACGCGTTCAAACGTCACGCTGTCGCCGACCACCAAGGTCTTTCCGTCACGCCCGGTGATGTAGACGTTGCCGTTTGCCGCCACCGGCGAAGAGTAAACGGCCGAGATCGGCAGCCGCGAGGGTCCGAAAAGGTTCTGGCCGGTTTTCGCATCGACGCATGAGAGGATTCCGCTGTTGGAACCGACGAAGAACAGCCGGTTCTCCGAAAGCAACAGCGACGGGATGTCGGGAGTTTGCTTGCTGACGGTCCATTCGATTCCGGATTTCGTGATGTCACCCTGTTGGTCTAGGCGAATCGCCTGAAGAATCGCACCGCCGCGTGCACTCGAAACGAATGCCATGTTGCCCATCAAGGCGGGTGTGGAGACCGGTCGTTGCGACATGCCGCTGGCCTGCCAGAGTTCTTCGCCGGTGGCAAGGTCGTAGCCCCGCGAAAAGTTCTGACCGACCTGAACGATCTGTTTTCGACCTGCGACTTCTGCAATGCGCGGTGTCACCCAGTTGGATGGCTCGTCGCGGTCTTTGGACCAGATGGTTTCGCCAGAAAGTCGATTGATGACCTCGATGCGAGACTGTCCTTCGTGGTCCCAGGGAAGGACAACGCTGTCGCCGTCGATCGCGACGGAGCTGCCTTCGCCGAATGTGCCACGTGTTTGCATTTTGCCAAGGTCGTCGCGTTTCCATCGCAGGTTGCCTTCCAGATCAAAGCAGTAAAGCCCCTGGGAGCCAAAGTTGACAAGGATGACTTCGCCATCGGAAGTTGGCGACGCCGAAGCATAGCCGTGGTCCGGATGGTGGGCTTCGTGGGGCGTGCCGGTGGTGGCTTTCTTTTCCCACAGCAGGTCACCTGACGAGCGGTCGTAGCACAGCACCATGAAATTGTGTTCGACGAGGCGCTTTTTTTGTTGTTCCCGCATGAATGCACGGGCTTTGTTTTGTTCGGCTCGACTGATCTGCCCATCACCGTTTTCGTCAAACTTCTTGCGAAGTTCAGCGCGGGACAGTCGGCGTGGAAGTTCGGCATCGGGATCGCTGAGCGCGGCCGCGGTGATAATCACCCGGTTGCCGACAACGATGGGTGACGAAGAGCCCAGACCGGGGATCTTCTTTTTCCAGGCGATATTTTCAGTGTCGCTCCAGGTTGTCGGCGGAGTTGCCGTTGAGGAAACTCCGTTGCCCTGGTGGCCACGAAAGTTCAGCCAGTCGGTTTGTGCATCGACTGAAGAGCTAAAGAACAGGCCCGCAATGATCAGGGCGAAAGCAGATCGCAACATATTTGGTTCCAGCAGAATTCGAATGGGTAAATTGTAGCTGAAAAGCACAGCAAGAAAGCTGTGACGTTGCACAAAACGCAGGGCCAGTTATGCGGAGTGTCGGCTAGTTTACCGGGGTAATCCAGAAGAATCGTTTCCCCGTTTCGTCGATACGAAGATCGAATTTGAGTGACGGTTTGCTTTGTTTCAGCACGCCCACGGCCGCCGAATAGTAAGACGTCCTGTTTTTGACGTAGTCGACTTTGAGATTTGCTAGGTCAATTTTTTTTAGTTTCAGTCTCGCATCGTCGTAGAAAAAGGGGGTTCCGCCGCGGGATTCGATCGCACCAAGCACGTCGAGGATCGGGTTCTGTTGCACTTGAAGATCGATCTTGGTGAACATTTTTGGCACCGACTCACGCAGTTTTTCCTCGACCGGCCATCCCACCGGCCAATTCGTTTGCTCTGCGTTGGCGACGTCAACTTGTAGCTCAATCGGCTGCCCGGTTTTGCGCTGGGGTCGAAAGACCAGTCCCATCGTTCGAAGCGCGTACGCCAGTGAGGTGCCAGCGGTGAATCCATTCAGTTCCGATGAAAGGTTCTCTTCAGAGGTCGCCAGTTTTTGGCTGGCGGCACCGGAGATGGTTACCTTATAGCCGCAACGGGCTATCAGTGACCGGGCGACATCGGCAGCAGGTTGGTCTTTGGTGGATGGGCTTTTGACCGCTTCGAACTGCTCGTGAATGCCGATGAGTTGTTTAGCAGTCAAGCCAAAGGCAACTTTTTTGGCAACGGTTGCTTCACCGCCATCGGCGCGCAGTTTGTCCAAGTGTGCCTTGATCGCTGCAGTTTGCCGCGCGGTGAACTGGCCGCCGGGAAGGTGCAGTTTGCCTCGATTGACGATTGCGGTTACTGACAGCGTTTTCCGGGGGCCGCTGCCGATTTCTTCAAACGACGGTCGGGATTTCTTCGATGTCTCGATTTTCAGCTGCTCTGCGCCGACTTCGGCCAGTGCCTGCATCCACTCTTGCTGGGTGCCGAGCGGGCTGCGTGGGTGGACCTGGACCCTGAGCTCGATCAGTCGCTTGGTGGCCGTGTCGGACTGACGCTGGCTACGACTTTGAAACCTTTGTCCAGAGGAATCGGGTGAAGAAGTAATGCCGACCGTCAAGGCACAAACCAAGATCGCAATAGTGGAAATTCGGCTCATTTTTTGAATCCGTAGAATTGTGGGCCCAGTGTCAGGATAGGCCAAACGGCTCGGAAGTGCAGTGCTGAGATCCAAAAAACGGCGGGCCACCCCACGAGTGTTTCCGGTCAATCCCGTTTCTGACACAGCGATGCCGGGTCGAATTGAACCATCGCGGGCGTGGTGACGTCACCGATTATGTCCGTTAATCGCAGGCGCCGTAGCGACCGATGCACCAGATAGCATTGAACAGATCGCGGACGCCAATTTTCTTGCCTTCGTCGTAGCCCCGGCTTTCGTAGCTGCTGATGGGGACTTCGAGAAAGCGGAATCCCTGGCGGGCCAGCTTGGCCGTGATTTCCGGCTCGATGCCAAATCTTTGCTGTTCAATGTCGACCGCTTCGATGGCTTCGCGAGTGAAAGCCTTGTAGCAGGTTTCCATGTCGGTCAACTTCAGGCCACTAAACATATTCGAAGCCCATGTCAGAATTCCATTGCCAAGGCGATGAATGAAGGACTCGTCGTGAACTGTTTCGCCAAGGAATCGTGAACCGTAAACGATGTCAGCGTCTCCGTTGACCAGCGGTTGAACCAGGGTGGGGATGTCGCGTGGATCGTATTCGAGGTCTGCGTCCTGGACGATGACAAAGTCGCCTGAGAAATGCTCGAATCCGGTTCGCAGTGCGGCGCCTTTTCCTGCATTTTTCTCTTTCAGGATAACATTGACGTTGGGCAGTCCTTCGAGGCGAGAAAGAATCTCGCGGGTCCTGTCGGTGCTGCAATCATCGACAATGACGATTTCGCTGTTGATCGGAAGGGCGGCAACACGGCTGACCACGCGGGCGACGGTGGCTTCTTCGTTGTAAACCGGAATGACAATCGACAGCAGCCAGTCTGTTGCCGTTTCAGTTTCGTTTTTCGGTTCTTTTGCCCCAGCCGCCCGGTACTGGGACAGTTCCTGCTCGACGAGTCCTTCGCAATCACGAAGTCGTTCGAGGACGTCTGCGAATCGTTGGCTGTGGTCGAGGGTCGTGTGCTCGGGGAGGGACTGAGTGATCATCTTGTTGTGCCTGTCTGTGGTCATCCTGAATGAGGATGAATGGAACCTTGTCGTCGCAGAAGTGTACCTCGCAGTTAAGCATGAACTTTCGTCATAAACGCTACCAACGGGCAACGGTGAGCCCGAAATGGTAATCCGACGCGTGAGCGAGTCCGAAGCCGAACCCGCGATCCATCTTCGCTTGCGCAACGGTTGCCATTGTGTTTGGCTCATGCTGAAGCAGGGCGACCTTGAGCCCGGATTATTCACGACGACGGGCGTTGATTCTACGTCTGGCCAACGGGAGCAAGGGAAAGACTGAAATTCAACAAGAACCGGAATTATTCACGACGACGGGCGTAGATCAGGTTGAACGACACAAAAGCAAACGTGACACCGGGTTCGCCTCGGAAATTTCGGTTCACCTCGCCGATGAAGTGCAGTAAAGCGATTTTACCCAGACTGACACGGCGTCCATTGGCTGAACTGAAAGTCACGCCCACGCCTCGTGAATAATCCGGGAAGAAATGTAAATCATCCGGTAGATGAAAACCGCAGCGATCGTTTCATCGTATCTGAGTCGCGGATCACTGTCTCAACTGATTCTGACGCCCACGCCTCGTGAATAATCCGGGTTGAGTTTTCGGCATCCACTGAATTGCGTTTCGTGCGCGCGTGGACGACCACCGTCATGCGATGTAATTGATGGCGGCTTTGGCATTGCTGCGGTTGCGAGCGCACAAAAAAAGCCCGGCAAAGACGCCGGGCTTGGTGGTGCGCTGTTGCGCGGCCGGGTTGACTAGTCCCAGTCCAGTTGGCCGCCGGTTTGATATTCCGTGACTCGCGTTTCGAAAAAGTTCTTTTCCTTGGCAAGGTCCATGGTTTCGCTCATCCATGGGAATGGGTTTGGGCTGCCGTACTGCGTCGCCAAACCGATTCGCTCCAGGCGACGGTCAGCAATGAACTGAACGTAGTCGCGGAACAGGTCCGCATTGAGACCAAGGACTCCGTTGGGAAGGCAGTCTTTGGCGTACTCGATTTCCAGTTCAACCGACTCGCGAACCCGATCGATCATCTTCTGCTGGAACTCGGGAGTCCAAAGTTCTGGATTCTCGGACTTGATGCCGTTGATCAGGTCGATGCCAAAGTTCAGATGGATCGACTCGTCACGAAGAATGTACTGAAATTGCTCGCCGATGCCCTTCATCAGGTTCCTGCGATGGAACGAAAGGATCATCACAAATCCGGTGTAGAAGAAAATGCCTTCCATGATCAGGTAGAATCCGATCAGGTTCTTGAGCAACGCCTGAGCACCCTCGAACGTCTCGGTCGTAAATTCCGGATCCAGGACTTCACGAGTCAGTTCCATCTCGAACGCGTCCTTGCGGGCGATCGCCGGGACTTCGTTGTACATGTTGAAGACTTCGCCTTCGTCCAGGCCAAGGCTTTCAACTACGTACAGAAACGTGTGCGAATGGACTGCTTCTTCGAACGCCTGACGCAGCAGATACTGGCGGCATTCTGCGTTGGTGATGTGCTTGAAGATTGCCAGAACCAGATTGTTTCCGACAAGACTTTCTGCGGTCGAGAAAAACCCGAGGTTCCGCATGATCACGTGCCGTTCGCCGGCGGTGAGCGTGTCCGATTTCCAGATCTCGATGTCTTTGTTCATCGGGACTTCGGTTGGCATCCAGTGGTTGGCACAACCGTTGACGTAATGCTCCCATGCCCACTTGTATTTCAGCGGCATCAGCTGATTGACGTCGACCTTTGAACAGTTGATCAGACGTTTCTCACTGGCGTCAACGCGCCCGGAAACTCCGGTTGCGCTTAATTCTCGAATATCCGTAGCCATGTTTCTTGCGACTCCTTTAGCAGTCAAACTGGGGAATGTTTTTAATAAAAGCCGCCGTGGTAGCGGCTCCGGGTTGGCAAAGTTGGGACAAAACAAATGGTTGGCTTACTGACAAGCTTCGCAGTCAGGGTCAAGAATGCTGCACGCTTTGACCTCGGGTTGACGTTCGACCGCGATCTCCGATGAGGAACTTGCGTTCTTCATCCAACGCGGCTGAACGCCGTACTTGTTGATATCGACGGTGGACTTTTCGACCGTCGTGGCACCAAGCGAACGCAGGTAGTAAGTTGTCTTGAGACCGGCTTGCCAGGCAAGCTTGTACATGTCGTCGAGCTTGCGACCGCTGGGCTGACCGAGGTAGAGGTTTAGCGATTGGCCCATGTCGATCCATTTCTGACGACGACTTGCACATTCGATCAGCCACTTTGGCTGAATCTCGAACGCCGTTGCGTAGCGGCCTTTGATGTCGTCGGGAAGCCCCGGGATCTCGCCCAGCGAACCGTCGTAGTATTTGATCGCTTCCAGAAGGTCGTCGCACCAAAGGTCACGTTCCTTGAGTTCGTTGACCAGCTTGACGTTGATCTGAACGAATTCGCCTGACAGATTGCTCTTTACGAACAGGTGCTTGTAGGTGGGCTCGATCGACTGGGTGACGCCGATGATCGTGGAAATCGTGGCCGTGGGAGCGATCGCCATGACGTTGCTGTTACGCATGCCGTGTTTCGCGATGCTGTCGCGGACGACTTGCCAGTCCATGGTCGTGGATTTGTCCATCGCAACCGGGACGCCGCGTTCTTCTTCGAGGAGAGTAACGGTGTCGATCGGAAGCAATCCTCGATCCCATTTGGAGCCCTCGTAAGACGAGTACGTGCCACGTTCTTCAGCCAGTTTGCTGGACGCCAGCAGGGCGAACCACGAGATCGCTTCCATGCTGCGGTCCGCGAATTCGACGCCTTCGTCGCTGGCGTAGCTGATCCCGCAAGCGGAAAGGGCATCCTGGAATCCCATCAATCCCATCCCAACAGGCCGATGACGCTGGTTGGCGTTCTTTGCTTCGGGCGTTGGATAGAAGTTAATGTCAATCACGTTGTCCAACATGCGGACGGCTGTGTTGATGGTTTCTTCCAGCTTTGTCAGGTCGAGTTCGCCTTCGGTGATATGGTTCAGCAGGTTGATTGAACCAAGGTTGCAGACGGCGGTTTCTTCGGCGGAGGTATTAAGCAGAATTTCGGTACACAGGTTACTGCTGTGAACCACGCCGCAGTGGTCCTGAGGCGAACGAATGTTCGATGGATCCTTGAATGTGATCCATGGGTGACCCGTTTCAAAGACCCGCGTGAGCATCTTTCGCCAAAGTTCAACTGCTGGAATTTTGCGGGAAAGGCGCATGTTGCCTTCGGCGGCCTGCTGCTCGTAGTGAACGTAGCGATCCTCGAAAGCCTTGCCGTAGAGGTCGTGAAGGTCCGGGACTTCGTCAGGACTGAACAACGTCCATTCTTTTTCTTCCATCACGCGACGCATGAACAGGTCCGGAATCCAGTTCGCGGTGTGCATGTCGTGCGTGCGGCGACGGTCGTCACCGGTGTTCTTGCGAAGGTCAAGGAACTCCTCGACATCGAGGTGCCACGACTCAAGGTACGAGCAGACAGCCCCTTTTCGCTTGCCACCCTGGTTGACGGCAACGGCGGTGTCGCTGACGACCTTGAGGAATGGGATGACGCCCTGGCTCTGACCGTTGGTGCCCTTGATGTGGGAATTGGTTGCACGAATGTTGGTCCAGTCGTTACCAAGTCCACCGGCCCATTTGGAAAGTTTCGCGTTGTCAGCGACGGCTTTGAAGATGCTGTCCAGATCATCGGTGACGGTGCTGAGGTAGCAGGAACTAAGCTGCGGATGCAGCGTGCCCGCATTAAACAACGTCGGCGTTGCCGAAGTAAATCGGAATGAAGAGAGGATGTTGTAGAACTCGATCGCTCTGGCGTTTTTGTCGTCCTCATTCAAAGACAGACCCATCGCAACCCGCATCCAAAAATACTGGGGTGATTCAAAGCGACGTCCGTCAATGTGCAAAAGATATCGGTCGTAGATCGTTTGTAGCCCAAGATAGGGAAACAGTTCATCGCGCTCGGGAACGATGACTTCGGCGAGTCGCTCCAGATCGAATGAAGACAATTCGGGAGTCAGACGTTCGGCTTTGATGCCTTCAGCGACGTAGTCCGCAAAG
This sequence comes from uncultured Pirellulaceae bacterium, assembly GCA_937928555.1. GTDB lineage: Bacteria > Planctomycetota > Planctomycetia > Pirellulales > Pirellulaceae > Mariniblastus. The sequence goes on along the minus strand of CALFWR010000072.1, from coordinate 50,999 downwards.
TTCTCCCGATAACGTTCAACCATTTGGGAAGTTTTGCCAGACTTGCCGAGCGACTCGCGATAGATAATGTAAAGCACCAATCGGCCGGCAACGGTGTCGTAGTCAGGATCGTTTTCAATCCGCGATCGGGCCGCCAGAACCATGCAGCGGGCAATCTCGCGTGGCGTGATGCCGTTGAAAAACTGTTTTTGAACTTCGGTCAGCAACTCTTCCGCAGAGCAGGATTCAAGCCCTTCGCATGCTGCTTCGATTTGCGAACGCAGTCGCTCGAAGTCAAGGTTCTCAAGTTTCCCGTCGCGGCTGACCATGATCGAAGGGAACGCAGAATCGCTCTCCATGCGTTCTTCGGCGCGAAGCTGACGGATCTTGTTGTGCTCGGCGCGATAGAGAATGTAGCGACGAGCCACCGAGAAGTGCTCACTTCGCATCAGCTCTGCTTCGACGACATCCTGGATCTTTTCGACCGATACTCCGGTATCGGTTTGCGCGATCGGACTGATGATCTTCATGACCCGTTCGGCTACCGATGAGATGCTGTCTGTGGTCTCGGACGAAAGTGACTCGATCTCTTTCAGATCCAGATCGGCACAGAAAGCTTTCTCCAAAGCACGCGTGATCAGTTTTCGTTCAAACGAAACCTGTCGACCGTCTCTTTTGATAACGTTCATAACTCCGGCACCCGGTGAAGAACTGGTGGTTAGGTCGGATGAACCTGATGGTTGGAAGTTTCCTGACTCTGGCATTCCTTTGATCTCCTTTTTTCCTTGGGCTTGATGCCCGCTGTTGGCAAAAACACGACATTGGGCAATGAAGTGCATTCACCAATCCACTGCATGACAGCAGAATAGGAGTCGCATCCTTGCTTGAGCCGAGTTGTTCCGTTCATAGCCTCGTTTTCGCCGCTGCTGGGACACATCTGGTCACGCGGCCGAGGTCTTTTTGTCGTGAACTCAACACAACATGTTGTGGTTCGTTCGATCCTGGCAGCCTCAGGCTGCCAGTTGGGCGGTTTAGGGTGGCTAAACTTGAGTGTTCTTCATTCCCGCCACGACGAACCCCAATATATGGGTGTTGTTTTGCGTGTCAACACCACATGTTGTGCCTCGTGGGGTGGGTGTGAAGGGATCTTTACCAAGTTTGGACGTGAAATAAGGCAATTCGAGTGGAAATCGGAATGGCAAAATTTTTCAGATCAATATCTGGTGGTTCCCGCTAGCGAAATTATGCAAGCAAAAGACTCGCTTGAAGATGAGTGTCAAATCCAATCCAATCAAGAAAGAATCAACAGGCAGGGCAATGATGAATCGCGCGCAGCTCAAAGCATCTCTTTCCAGAAATACGCAAGCACAGCGAGAAGTACGGCGCTACCAAAGGCACGTGTTTGAGCACGTGCTTCTGAATTCGCCCAACATACGCAAGCCGAACTTTGCCCAGATATCAGTTGCCGATCTGGGTCACGTCTTTCATGCGACCGATGAGTTTTTCTTCGGTGGCAAGATAGGCAGTTTCTTTGAGCATACTTACGCGAGCCCATTGAGTTTTCGATTGTCAAAACGAATGACGATATCGGGTGGGATGACGACGATGGTTCGTGAGTACGGGGCGAGGCCGTCGGAGACGCGTTTTGAAATCGCGGTGGCGACAACACCGTTGTTCGAGACCTTCAATGTCGATTCCCAATCCACTGTTGGCGGGCTTGCCTGCCGGTCAAGGCTGGAGGCTTTGCAACGGATTGTGGAGCACGAAATGGTTCATTTGGTGGAACTGATGCTGACCGGCGATTCGAATTGCCAAGCGGGGCCGTTTCGCCGATTTGTGAAACGAAACTTCGGCCATGTCGAATCGAATCATGAGTTGCTGACGCCCCGCGACGTCGCGAGTCGTTCGCTGGGGATCCGCTGCGGCGACTTTGTTTGCTTTTACCGAGATGGCAGGCGATACCAGGGATTGGTAAATCGAATTACCAAGCGAGCGACCGTCCTTGTGAAGGATTCGTCAGGCGTGGCATACAGTGACGGCGTCTGTTACCGAAAGTTCTACGTTCCGCTGAATCAGTTAAAAAAGGCGTCTGCGGCGTAGGCAACAGATTACACGTGGTGCTGCACAATGCCGGCTTAACGCCCCGGAAACATCTGACATTAGCCCGGATTATTCAAGAGGCGTGGGCGTAGCTTTCAGTTTAGCCAGTGATCATCGCACGGGTTTGAAAAGAGTCTCTGTCCAAGACTTCATCAACGAGGTGAACCGAAATCTGAGCGACAATCCAGCTTTGACCTTCGTATCAGTGAGGTTCAACGCGAATCAACGCCCGTCGTCGTGAATAATCCGGGATTAGTCGTCGAGAAAGAGTGGATCTGTTTCTGGCTGGACTGCGGAGTCTGCGCATGAAAAAACCGCCCCGATTTGGGGCGGTTGCTTCAATGTTTTCGAACTTTGCCAAGTTGGCTTAGTTAGGAGCACCAGGAGTCTGGTCATCGTCATCAGTTGCGATTGCGACAACCGCACCAGCGATTCCACCCAGAAGCGCCAGACGACGAAGTCCGGTTCCGCCCAAGCGTCCGCCGAAGAGACGACCGCCGATTCCACCTCGGCCACCTGCAGTTGCTCCGCCGCAGCAAGAGTTGCAAGTATTGCAGCTGCTGAAGCCACTGAAGTCAGCAGCAGCACCGCAAGTTCCGCCACAGGCACCGCCCAAGCTAACGGCCTCAGAGGCGTACTCGATAGGAGCCGCTTCGTAGCCAGTGTTAACGATTGGATCGCCAGCAAAACCTGCTTGCTGACCGACGAAACCCGCATCATTCTGGCAAGTCAGGCAGACGTCCAGAGATGAAGAAGCATCGAAGGGAATGTCAGTGTTAACAACGTCCTGGAAAGGAAGAGCCGCTGCCGCAGCGGCAGGCTCGATCGCTACTGGGATTTCATCACTGTCGATTGATGAAGCCGTGATGACGTCATCGATCGCCTGAAAGCTTACAGCGGCGATTCCGGTTGGACCAGCAGCAACGAAGTCGTAAACGCCAGGCTCGAGATTGGATACCGAAAATGCACCCGAAGCATTGGCTTCGACTTCAGCGATTTGCTTGTCGCCTTGGATAATGTGAACGTGCGTGCCTTCGACGTCAGAAGTTTGACCGAAGAGAGGCACCAAGTGGCCGGTCAGAGTTCCGTTGCTGAGCTTGATGCGGTTTGAACCGACCATCTTGTCAGTGATGTTGGAAGATCCTTCGATGATTTCCTGAGCGATTTCCGCTGGAAGGTTGTCTCGAAGGATTCGCTGAACGACAGAGAAGCTTGGCGAAACAGCCGCAGCTTCGATGATGTTTGTTGAAGCGCCTTGGGCGTGAGCCACGACGTTGACGCCGTAAGCAGCAAAACCGTTTTCACCCGTTGCGACGAACGAGTAGGCACCTTCGATCATGTTGTCGATGTGGAACTTACCGTTTTCATCGGTTGTTGTTTCGTTGGCGATTTCGCCGTTGCGGACGAAATAGACTTTCAGGCTTTCAAGCCCTTGGCCTTCTTCGCCATCGATGTTTGTTACTCGGCCTTCGATTCCACCGTTGCGATTGAGCACGATGTTGTGCACGCGAGCCGATGAGAAATTGCCATCAGCGATGACGGGTGCATCGATTGGAGAATTAGCCGAAATCCATTGGTGGGCGGAAGCGGCTGCCGTTGCCAGAAAGGGGAGAGCAGCGAGCATCAGTGCCCATTGAATCTTGTTCCGTTTTTTCATTACGTCACTCAAAGTTGTCAAATTGAAGCATGAAGCAATTCGGCGCTTGGGAAAGCACTGAACCTCTAACTTATAACCGCTGGCTAATCAGTGGTCAAGGAAATTGGCTGAGAAAGGTTAGGTAAGTTGGGTGTTAATGTCTGGCCGATGGGCTGCCGTTAAAATCAGATTATTCCTAAAATTCGCCTTTAACTGGGTTTATGGTCGGAAATGACCCCAATCTCGGGAGTGCTCGCAGCTCCATAGGGGGATTTGACCATTCGTCCGGCATCCGCGGCCAGCTTACCTGCTATTACAGAAAATTTCATGGCAGACGACATTGTAATCGGCGATTGGGCATGTGCGACTGCACTGTTGAGTAGCACAGCGTCAAAACCGATTTCCATGGCAATGGTAGCATCGCTTGCTGTTCCCACTCCGGCATCAAGAATTACCGGATAATCCGGGTCATTACGTTTGAGGTCGGCAATGATCAGGCGATGGGCGTTCTGGTTGACCAGTCCAAGGCCCGACCCGATGGGACTCCCGGCGGGCATAACGGCGGTGGCACCGGCATCTTTTAGGCGACGAGCCACAACAGGGTCGTCATTGGAGTAGCAGAGAACTTCGAAACCCTCGGAGGCCAAGGTTTCCGTGGCTTTTAAGAGTTCGAAGGGGTCCGGCAGCAGTGTTCGGGTGTCTCCGAGCACTTCGAGTTTGACCCAGTTGTGGCCGGGGTTCTCCAGATTTTCGAGGATCGCGCGACCCATGCGAGCGTAGCGAACTGCGGTGGTTGCGTCGTAGCTGCCGGCGGTGTTGGGAAGGAGGGTGATTTTTTGGTGATCAATAAAATCAAGAATGTTCCGGGTGTCGCTATCGTTGAGCCTTTCGCGGCGAATTGCGATGGTCACGCAGTTTGTGCCGCTGGCGTCGATGGCTGCCTGCATGGTTTCGAATGAGTCAAACAGGCCTGTTCCGAGAATCAGGCGGCTGTTGAGCACATGGGTTCCGATCGTCAGGCTTTGGTCTGGAACGGTTTGCGCGGTTTGCAAATTGGGCTTCGTTTGGGGCATCTACAGAGTTTATCCACCGCCAACGAGAGTGACGACTTCGATTTGGTCTGCGTCGCAAAGTTTGGTGGATGCGTACTGCGAACAAGGCAGCAATTCTCCGTTTATTTCGACCGCCAGAGCTTTGAAGCTTTCTGGCTGGCCTTTCTGTTTTCTCCGCTCAAGCAAAAGTTGTTCAATGGTCCAGCCAGCGGCGACGTGGCTGATTTCGCCATTGACCCAAACCTCAATTTGCGGAACTTCGATTTCGCTCATTGAATTTAGCCGTTTTCAACCATGTCGCGGGCGTGGAAGCTGCTTCGCACAAACGGCCCGCTGGCAACTTTGCGGAACCCAAGCATTTTGGCGGATTGGCCCAGTTCGTCAAATTCTTCCGGAGTTACGTAGCGAACTACCGGCAAATAGCGGTCGGTGGACGGTTGAAGATACTGGCCGAGGGTCAAAAAATCGCAGTCGATTCCACGCAGATCCGCCAGCACATCGAGAAGCTCGTCACGGGTCTCGCCCAGCCCCAGCATCAGGCCGCTTTTGGTGCGAATTTCGGGATCGGCTTGCTTGACCAGACGAAGCATTTCCAGGGTCCATTTGTAATCGCTTTTTGGGCCGCGGACACGGCGGTAAAGTCTCGGTACGGTTTCGGTGTTGTGATTGAAGACCTCGGGTTTGGCTTCGACGACCCGCATCAGTGCCTCAGGATTGTTGAGAAAGTCCGGCGTGAGGACTTCGACAGACGCATCGCATCTCTCGCGGACGGCTTTGATGCATTGATAGAAGTGCTCGGCGCCGCCATCGGGCAGGTCATCGCGGGTCACCGATGTGATGACCACGTGTTTGAGCCCAAGTCGAACGGCGGCTTCGGCGAGGCGCTGCGGTTCGTCCAATTCGAGGGCTTCGGGGCGTCCGCGTTTGACGGCACAAAAACCGCAGGGCCTCGTGCAGGTGTTGCCCAAGACCATAAACGTCGCGGTTTGCTGGGAGTAGCACTCCATTCGGTTGGGGCAGCGGGCGTTGTCGCAGACTGTCTCCAGTCGAAGTTCGTCCAGAAGTTTGGCGGTATGGTTGACGTGGTTGCCTTTGGGGACCTGGCGTTTAAGCCATTTCGGCAGGCGACCGGTGGGGCTCATTTCGGCCTGATCGGGAAAGCTTGCTCCGCCGCAGGCACCTCCGCCACCGCTGCTGCCAGCGGACGGAGATTCTTCCGAGGGGTTGACGATTGGGAGTTGAGACATGAATTCTCCAGTTTTGAGGCCGCCCATGCGGGCTGACGCACATCCAAAGCCTGCCGTTGTTGCCGTCGGACGCTCAATACAGCGGTGATTTGCCAAATAACAGATTTTAGTTTATCCGCTGAGTTCACGAATTTCTATATCCGTTGGATCTGGCTGGCTGTGCGTTATGATGAAAACAATGTCAAAGAAGAAGAAAAAATCCGGATCCAAGCCGACCTCGCAAAACAAACCCGCCAAAAAGAAGGGTGCCGCGGCCAGCAGGAACAAGCAGATCGCAGAGAACCGCAAGGCTCGGCACAATTATGAGTTGCTGGAAAAGCTCGAATGCGGCATCGTACTGCATGGCAGCGAAGTCAAAGCCCTCCGCGATGGGAAGCTTTCCCTCGAAGAGGCTTACGTCCGCTACCAGGGCGATGAGCTATGGCTTGTGGGGGCCGACATCGGCGAGTTCCGCCAGGCGAATCTTTGGAACCACGACCCGAAACGCCGCCGCAAACTGTTAGTGAAAAAGAAAGAACTTGAGCGGCTTGGAATCAAGGCAACTTCCGGCGGGCTGACGATCGTCCCGCTGAAGGCTTACTTTAATGAGCGCGGCATCGCGAAGCTGATGATTGCTGTCGCTCGCGGTAAGAAGACGCATGACAAACGCGAGACATTGCGGAAGCAGGATGCGAAGCGGCAGATCGACCGACAAATGAAAGCCGCACGACGGTAGTTCCATCGTTTCAATTGCATCGGCAACCAGAACAGAAACAGATTCTAATGGGCGAGGAACAAGGCGAATTTTTGGACTTGTTTGCGCTTTCGGTGTTTCGCCAGCGATTGGCTGTGGCAGACCAACAGCGACGCCAGCTTGCCGAATTGATTCTCGATCTGGAAAAGAACGACAAGCGTTCCCGGGGCGAAGAAGAGGCGTGGCTGGGCGACGTTTCGGGATCCGAGTTTCTTTTCTCGCACGAAGCGTTTGCAGATCTGTTTGCAGCGATTGGTGTTTCGGTTCGCAGTTACGTGGCCGGGTTGGGGCTCGACACGGAGCAATTGGCATTTTGGTTCCAGCGTTCTTGGGCCACGATCAGCCACGAAGGCGAGCGAATTTTCGAGCACGCTCACCTTCAGTCGCACTTGTCGTTTGCCTACTACCTGCAAAAGCCCACCGAAGGGGGCGGGATTTACTTTAGTGTCGCGACGCACCCCAACGAATTCGCTGCGGGGCTCTTTACGCTGGCCAAAGAATCGCTGGGGATCCTGAAGACTCCCGGCCCAAGGACGCTTAATCGGATTTACGTCGAACCGGTTGAGGACGAGATTCTGGTGTTTCCGTCCAGGACGTTGCATTCGACTGCCCCCAACCTGACGGATCAGCCGAGGATTTCGATTTCCGGCGACATTGTCGTTACGCTCAAAGACAGCGCCGGGCATGAGACTTTGATGCCGCCGGTCCAGCGGTGGATGGCTTTTTGAAAGTCCCGAACCCCGCAGCGTACTTTTCGTAGCAAGGAAATCGGTTACGGTAGTCAACTGATCTCCGGCGTTTGCACTTCTACGGACTCTCCAATTTTTTATGCTCAAACTGGAAGACATCAAAAAAAGTTTCGTCCAGCCAGACGGCGAGCGGGTTCCGATCCTTGACGTGCCCACTTTCGAAATTCCCGCTGGCGAGCAAGTGGTTTTGGTGGGGCCTTCGGGCTGCGGCAAGACAACATTGCTGCACATCATCTCGGGCATCACAAAACCCGACAGCGGCAAAGTAATCCTAGACGCAGTGGAGCTGACGAAGTTCAGTGAATCGACACGCGATCGAATTCGAGCGGACAAAATCGGCTACGTTTTTCAGACGTTTAACTTGCTGGACGGGTTTTCGGCGATGGAAAACGTGCTGCTGGGAATCAGTTTTGGTGCGAAACGCTCGTCGCCGGCGCGGGCCAAAGAGCTGCTGGAAAAAGTTGGGCTTGGTCATCGCTTGAACAACAAGCCGCACCAGATGTCGGTCGGAGAAAAGCAGCGTGTGGCGGTCGCCCGCGCGGTGGCCAACCGCCCTGCCCTGTTGCTTGCCGACGAGCCAACGGCGAACGTGGATCCGCAGAATCAGCAGCAGGTTGTGGACCTGATCCGCGAAACGTGCCGCAGCGAAAACATCGCAATGCTGATGGTGACGCACTCGATAGAAGTGTCATCGCAATTCGACCGCGTGGTGGAACTTGAGGAGCTGAATCGGGTCGTCGCCCGGGCTCGGCAAGCCGCAGCAGCGGGAGGCGACAAATGAACGTATTCAAAATTGCTTGGCGTAGCATTCAGCATCGCGGCTTGGGATCGTTTTTGACGATTCTCTCGATGGCCCTCGGGATCATGATGGTGATCTCTGTGATTTCCATTCACGGGATCGTTTCCAAAACGTTTCAGAGTAACAGTACTTTTGGGTACAACGTTCTTGTTGGTGCTCGCGGTGGTGCGGTGCAGTTGACGATGAGCAGCGTTTTCTACCTCGCGCCGCCGGTTGAAAATATTCCTTACGAGTTCTATCTGGCTTTTGCAGAAAAAGAGCAACGCCAGCAAGAAATGCAGCACTCGTTGGTCAACGTCGTACATCAGCAGGAGCAGGAACTGTTGGCGATTCAGTCGCAGTTGGCCGGTCCGCTGGGGGGCGTCGGTGCGCTCGGCGGTCAGCTGGCAAAAGCCTCGCTTGATTTTCAGCAACTGGAAAAGATGCAGATCAATGAAGGCGGTCTGTTTGACAGTTGGGTTCACACGGTGGTGCCGATTGGGCTGGGCGATTTTTGGGTCAACGAAGACATGACGCAGCAGTTTCGCTGCGTCGCAACCAAGCCATCGTTCTTTACCGAATTGGTTCTGGATGTCGATACCGAAAGAAAACTCGAGTTCGCCGACGGCCGCCCGTTCGAAGAATACAACCGTGAGCACGGGTTCAACGAAGTCGTCATTGGTTCGGTGGTCGCCAGTCAAAGCGGGTTGAAGATTGGCGACACGATTCAGCCGACCCACGGTGACCCCAACAGTTCCGGTTCTCATCTGCATGAAACGGACTTTTACATCGTCGGGATTCTGGAACCCAGCGGGACGCCCAACGACCGTGTTCTGTTTCTGAACATGGAAGGCTTCTTTTTGATGGAAGACCACACCAAGCCAATCAAGGACGATTCGCCGCGTGGAATTGCCAAACGGGTGAGAGAAGACAGGGAAGCCAGGGCTGCCGGAGAAGTCGTTGACGCGGACGAACCGGTTTCCGATGCAGAGCTGAACATCGCGACCGCAGTGCCTGCCCGCCTGCCGGTCGAAAGGCGGGAGATCACATCGCTATTGATTCGTGGCGAAGTCCGCGAAGGTGAAGCCGACGTGGTTGGAGAGTTCCTGCCCAAGCAAATCGAACAGGGTGATTTGAAGACGACCTTGAACTGGACTCCGTTCACGCCAGAGCGATCCCAGGATGCTGCGATGGCGGTCAATCCCGTGTCCGAGGTCTTTCGCCTGTTTTCGGTTTTCGTTGATCCGATTCAAAAGCTGTTGTTGGCGTTGACGTTGTTGATTTGCGTGGTGTCTTCGATCAGCATTCTGGTTGGGATCTACAACTCGATGACGCAGCGTCGTCACGAAATTGCGGTCATGCGAGCGTTGGGAGCCAGCCGCAGCAAAGTCCTGATGATTATGCTTTGCGAGTCGGTGTTGATGGCGATCGCGGCGGGAATCATCGGTTGGGTCGCCGGACATGGCTTGAACGCGATGATGGCGCCGATGATTGAAGACCGAACCGGCATCCAGGTTGGATTCTTTGATCTGGCCCCTTCGATTCCATTGGCCTTTCTTCCTGGTGGTAGCACATTGCCGGGTTGGCTTTCTGCGGTCACGGTTTCTCCGGAGTTGCTGGTGGTGCCCGGTTTGGTCTTGCTGGCGATCTTGGTCGGGATCTACCCGGCGATTTCTGCTTATCGCACTGACGTGTCGGCATCGCTGGGTAAATAGGCCCAGATAAGGGGCGATCCAATTTTGGTCTGTTGTGAACAATAATTGTGGGCTAACCGTAAATTCCTGACCTTCCGGTCACAAAAAAAAGCCGGTTTCGGGGCTGGGGTTTGAAGCCAATGCGATATAATCTGGGCCTGTTTTTCCCGGGCACGGATAACCCGTCCATGAGTAAATTGTTGACAACCAAAAACTTTCTGGTCACCGCGGTTTTGATCCTTTTCGGAGTCGTAGCGTCGCTTGCGGTGCTGGAGGCTTGTCCTTTTTGCAACGCTGTCGGTTTGACGTTTACCGACCAGATGAAATCCAAAGACGTCGTCGTTGCGGCCAGGTTGGTCGAGCGTGCACCGAAAATGAAAGAAGGCGACCAGGAGTTGCCTCGTTCAAAATTTGAGATCACGCGAGTCTTTCGCGGGAAAAAGCTCGTCCGGGCGGGAATGAAGTTTGAGTCCGTGCTTGTCGGGCGTTATCCGGTTGGGCAAGATTTTGTTGTGATGGGTGTCAATCCACCAAACATCAACTGGGCAACGCCCATGAAGGCCAGCGATCGGCTGATGGAGTACTTTGCTGCCCTGGAAAAGCTGCCGGAAAAGGGTGCCGATCGATTGGCGTTCTTTCAGCAGTACTTCGAAGACGAAGAGCCCGATATGGCCTTCGATGCTTACGACGAATTTGCCAAAGCCGACTATGCGGACATGATCGATCTCAAGGATCGGATGGAACGTGAGAAGTTGATTGCTTTGATCAAAGACGAGAAAACGGCAACGAATCGACGACGGTTGTACTTCACGATGCTCGGTATTTGCGGTCAGCCAGAGGATGTGCCGATGCTTGAAGAGATGATGCTGTCCGGTAGCCGCAAGCAGACGCGGGGCTTGGAGGCATTGGTGGCGTGTTACCTGAGTCTCAAAGGTGAGGCCGGTGTGGATCTGGTTCAGGAGACCTTTTTGGCGAACGACCAGTGTGAGTTTACCGATTCGATGTTGGCGCTACAGGCGGTTCGCTTTCATGCTTCCGAAGGCAAGGTGATTCCAAAACAACGCCTGATCGAAGCGGTCCGCACGGTGCTCGATCGCGACGAAGTTCGCGACATGGTGATCGCGGATTTGGCACGCTGGAAAGACTGGACGGTGATGGAAAAGCTAGTTCAGATTTTCCGCGATAGCGATGACGATGACAGTTGGGTGCGGATCCCGATCATCTCCTACCTGTTTGCCTGTCCGCTACCAAAAGCAAAAGACTACATTCAAGAGCTTGCCAAAATCGATCCCGATGCCGTTGCCAGAGCGAAGTATCTCAGTGGTGACTTTGATTTCGATGACGAAGACGACGACGAGGACGACGAAGACCCCAAAGAAGACCTAAACGATACAGGCAGCGGGAAAAGCGAGCAGGAAAAAGCCGAGGCTTCCAAGCCCGATCCGGAAACTTCTGGACGGTTCCCTGATTCACCGCTGCGGTACGTATCCGCACCGGCGGCACCGGCGAGTCAGGCTTCGGCGGCCGCTGAACAAACAACGATTCACAAAGTCAGAAAAGTGGACATGGGCACCGAATTGGATCCTGCCGCTGTTGCTGGAGACATCGTAACGGCTGAAAGTGAAACTTTGGCGAACCAAACGTCGGCCGCTGCCGTAGCGACTTCAACGGGTTCAAGTAGCCCGGTCGTTGTCGCTCCGGAGCCTCCGCTGCCTCAACAACCGCAACCGCCGGTGGCTCAAGCGAGGATCACGTGGCATGTCGTGTTTATTCCGGCGATGGTTTCGGTTTTGTTGTTTGTGTTGCTTTGGTCGGTCATGAGCGGTCGATTTGAGCGACTGATTTTTTGACCCTCGTCATCCTTTCCGGGGGCTGCCTGCTTTGGATGCTATTCTGGGAAAAGTCACATAGCCTTGCCCACCTGAACCATGACACCTCTCGAAAACGAAAAACAGTCGGTCGATGAAGCCTTCCGCGCCGAACCGGGCTTTAGCGAAGTCGAAGCTTACAAGACGGTTTGCAAGACAGCGGTCACTTCGGTCATTTTCGCCGTTCTTGGGCTGACTGCTTTTTTGGCCCAGTTGTTTGTCGTCGTGCCCGCGATGGCGATTGTGTTTGGCATCATGGCGCTTGCGGCGATCCGGAAGTATCCCGACGAGTTGGTCGGAAAAGGGGCGGCAAAGTTTGGGCTTGTTGTTGGCTTGCTCTGCCTGGTGAGCAGTATCGCAATGCACAGCTTTATTTACGCCACCGAAGTTCCCGATGGCTACCGAAGAATTTCCTTTGCGGAACTCAAGCCCAGTCGAACGTCGGTCAATCGACCTCCCGAACGAGCCCTCGATTTTGATGGCCAGCAGGTATTCGTAAAAGGTTACGTGCGCCCACCGAGCGGCAAGAAGAACAATCTGAAGAGTTTCATCATGGTGGGTGACTTTGGCGATTGCTGTTTTGGTGGTGATCCCGCGGCGACTGATTTGATTGCAGTGAAGATCAACTCGGACGATACTGTCAACTACGGCTACGGATTGCGTCGAATTGGGGGGGTTTTCAAACTTAATCCCAACGCAATGCCTGCAGATGAAAAGGAAATTCCGGGTGTCTATTATGAAATCGAAGCAGACTACGTACGCTAGACGAAACGTTCCGTTTGCTGGTGCTTCGATAGCCCTCGCCGCAACATTGATGATCGTTATGGCGGGTTGCGACGGTGGAGCGTCTGTTTCGAAAGTGGATCCGACGCCGAGTGATACGGTGGCGGATACTTCAGCCGATGTCGAGGCTACATCCGCAGACGATCCGCGAGGCGATGTCGCGGATGCTTCGCCGCCTAACCCCGCAATGTCGACGCCAGAAGAGTATCGCGATCCGCAGCGCGAACACAAAAGACAAATCGTGGCCGACGGGAAGCCACAGGATCTGACTTTTGACGACCTCAAATTCGACATCGAAGTCGGAGATCCTTTTGAAAGAAGCTTGCTGACCGAAGAGCTCAAGGCCCTTGATGGGAAGCAGATTACTCTGGGCGGGTTCATTCGTCCCACTTACAAGCAGGATGGCTTGGAGTCATTTATCTTTGTTCGCGATAACAAAGAATGTTGCTTTGGCCCGCAAGCGGCGATTTACGACTGCGTGTTGGTCAAGCTGAAGAAGGGCACCGCGACCTCGTGGAGCGTCAGGCCGATCCGGGTGTCGGGCACGTTTTATCTGAAGGAATACGAGCTGGACGGGTTGGTCCTAGCAATCTTTCGAATGAAAAACGCGAAGGTTGTGAATTAGTGTTTCACATGATGGACGCTGAATCGGTGCTGGCTTGTGTCAGCTTGTGCCATGCCAAAGGAGCGAAAGGAAAAGGCCAGGCACGGCTTCGTACCTGGCCTTTGACATAGATAGATTGCTCAGTCGAGCCTTGCTGAAAAATGCCTGGTGCACCGAGAAAGATAACTGTTACCGTTGCCAGTTATGTAGCTCGACGCTCCGAGTCGAATTTCAACGCCCCGGGGGGCGTACTACTTAAAGCTACTTGGCACCTTCGAGGATTGAGCTTCCTGCAGGAGCTTCGAACATGGGAGCAGCTTCCGTCGTCACTGAATCTGCCATCACAGGAGCTGCAACGGCGGGTGCTGCCGTTGATGGACCGGTCACAATAACGCCCTCGATGGGTGTAAATTCGCCACCATCACAACATGATTGTGCGGGGGCCGGAGCGCTGCAGCCACATGGAGCTGGGGCGGGCGCGGCACAACCGCAAGCAGGAGCAGCACCGCCACAACCACCGTCTGAGCAGTGCTTGGCAGGGTTGATGCCCAGTCGGCACTTCATCCGATCGAGACCTTTAATGAGTTTCTTCATGGGGCCGGCTTTGCATCCGCATGGATCGACTGCTTCTTCGACAACCGTCAATCTCTTGCGAGTCACCATTTGGTGCTGATGGACGACCTGTCGCTTTGAGCAGCCACAGGCGTCAGTGCCACAAACCATTTTTGGACGACAAACTTGATGTTGAACGTCGACCAGCTTGAGTCGTTTGCGCATTTTGACGCATGGAGCCGGAGCGGGCTCACAACCACAATCTTGGGCTGGAGCTGCTGCGGGAAAGGAAATTGCAAGGCAAGCGATTGCCGCAAAAACATACTTGAACATCTGGAACCTCTTCTCGTTGATCAAATTGCAGCCGTGTGCTGCGAAGAAAAATACCCCCTAGCTTGTTGCGCGAGGCTTCAAAGGGGAAAAAAATAAGAATCGGCGAATATTGGCACTTCCGTTTCCGTTTCAATTCCGACTTCCGTTACAACCCGCAGACCTCAGATCATGGAATCTTTCCTGGACGGTGATACAATCCTAGGCTTCGCAGAAACAGAAATGGGAACTCAAAAAGATGCTACTGCTTGATTGGATCAGTCGGAGGGTTTTTCAGACCGTCCACGGTAACAACCTGGTCTACAACACCTGCTGGGAAGATCCCCGGCTTGACCGCACAGCCCTTGATTTTGGACCCAATGACCATGTTGTGGTTATCACTTCAGCCGGCTGCAACGCCTTGGATTATTCACTCGCCGGTCCGGCACATATTTATGCGGTCGATATGAACCCGCGTCAAAATGCATTGTTGGACCTGAAGAAGTCCGGAATCCGCAATCTGGAGTTTGATCAGTTTTTCCAGCTCTTCGGTGAAGGTCGGCTCAAGGGTGTCAAAGACGTCTACGCTGACAAACTGCGTGCCGACCTCCCCGCGTGGTCGCAGCAGTTCTGGGACAAGCGGATCAAATGGTTCGACCACCCAAAGAAAACATTTTACTTTCGGGGCACCAGTGGTTCTTTTGCCCGGATGGTGAAAGCGTACACCGATCGGGTGATTCGGGTCCGACCTCACATCAACGCGATTCTTGATGCCTCTTCGGTCCAAGAGCAACGCGAAATCTACGACAAACATCTGCACGAAAAATTCTGGTCGGGGCTGATGAAGTTCGCGATGGGGCGTGACACAACCATGTCCATGCTGGGCGTTCCCAAGGCCCAACGCCGACAAATCGAAACCCAGTATCCCGGTGGGTTGGTCAAGTTCATTCAGGACTGCGTGCAAAGCGTTTTTGCAGAATTGCCGATCCACGATAACTACTTTTGGCGGGTGTATCTCAACGGAAGCTACACGCGCGAATGTTGTCCCGAATATCTCAAGGAAGACAACTTTCAGTCGCTCAAAGGTGGCCTTGTGGATCGCGTTACGACGCATACGGATTCGGTCCAGGGGTTCCTTGAAAAGCATGACGGCCAGATCTCCCGCTACATTCTGCTCGATCACATGGATTGGCTTAGCGACCAGTTCTTTCCGCTGTTGGAATCAGAGTGGCAGGCGATTGTTGATCGTGCCGCGCCCGACGCCCGCTTGATTTGGCGTAGTGGTGGACTGCGAACGGACTTTATTGATCAGGTGCAAGTCACACGTAACGGGCAGCTTCAATCGGTGTCCGAGATGTTGACCTACCGTGATGATCTGGCCGACGAGTTGCACGAGAAAGACCGCGTGCATACGTATGGCAGTTTCTACATTGCCAACCTTGCCACGTAGGGAACATGGCACCGTTGCGGCGGGGTTGATTTGCGTTTGCTCGCAACCTCGCAATTGCGGGAAGTCGCCGACGGTAGGCAAATCGCCGCAGCGCCCGTTGGTTTCGACACTGCGGGCACAAGTATCGCTCAACACACTGAACCCACATACGTGAGAAGAATGCCTTTTCTTTCGGACATGAAGATCCTCTACCACATGCTGTTCAAGCCTGTGCGCGGGGAGGATCACGCGCAGCGGATGGAAAGCTTTTACGGGGGTCAGGCGAAGAACTACGACGACTTTCGACGCCGGTTGCTGCGAGGCCGTGAAGAGCTTTACCAGAAGATCGACAAACCTTCTGGGGGTGTCTGGGTCGATATGGGAGGCGGAACCGGTGCCAATATCGAAAACCTTGCCGGGGAAATTGACCAACTGGGAAAAGTCTACGTCGTGGACCTGTCGGAATCGCTGCTGAAGGTCGCCGATGATCGATTCCGGCAACACCGTTGGAGCAATGCCGAAACCGTATGTGCGGACGCAACGAAGTGGCAGCCACCGGAAGGCCAAGCAGACGTGGTGACTTTTTCGTATTCGTTGACCATGATTCCAGACTGGTTCGGCGCAATCGAAAACGCGATGCGAATGCTCAAGCCCGGAGGCCTTATCGGGGTGGTTGACTTTTATGTTGGCAGAAAGTGGCCGATTGAGGGTCTCAAGCAACACCGTTGGCTGGCCCGGAACCTCTGGGGACCGTGGTTCGCGACGGACAATGTTTTTCCGTCACCGGACCACCTGCCGTTTTTGCTTGGCCGGTTCGAGCAGGTCGATCTGCTCGAAGACCGGTTTCGGATGCCCTACGTGCCGCTTTTGAAGACGCCTTATTATCGTTTCATCGGTCGCAAGCCGATGCAAGCCGATTTGCTAGATCGGGCTAGATCGGGCTAGATCGGTTGAGTGATTTGGCTGGCCAGGATGATTTCGATCTGACTTGGCGTCAACTGAGTCGCACGGCTGTTGCTGGACAAGAGATTGCCACTGTTTTCGGTATGCTCCAGTCCCAGATTGTGGGCAATCTCATGAGCGGCAACCCGGGCTACGACCGCGCGACCGGAACTGGAGTTGACCAACAGGTCTCCAGTTTGCATGGCGATTCCACTGGCACCAACAAACGCCAGTCCATTGGCGACGTTTTCCGCAACATCGCCAAACGCCGGAACCCGTTCGACAAAGTAAATGTCAACGACGCGGGGGTCGCGGCTTCCGAAACCGGCAGCATCACCGCCGCGAACGATCGTGCCGAGATCACTTTGCGATCGTGTCCCCGATCCTGAACCAACATTCACCGAGGTATTATTCCATCGCCTGGCCGGCAGAAATTCCACATCGACATTCGCTTGTGCAAAGATCGCATCGATGCGATCCATGATGTCGGCTTGCTGGCTTGCGTTACCAAAGAACTCGGCCACATTCGAACC
Organism: uncultured Pirellulaceae bacterium; assembly: GCA_937928555.1. Lineage (GTDB taxonomy): Bacteria > Planctomycetota > Planctomycetia > Pirellulales > Pirellulaceae > Mariniblastus. The sequence goes on along the minus strand of CALFWR010000072.1, from coordinate 34,011 downwards.
ATCGGTGTTGGCCGCGATGATGGGTTGCACAAAAATTCGCTCGGCACTGCCTCCCTGATTGTTGACCAGGTCTTCTGGGGCATGCGAACCGTCCGAGAAATCCAGTTGCTCAAGGGCGAACAACCGATCGGTGCCACCAAACTGTGAACCGCGTAGGTCGGTAATGCTGAAGTTGACTCCTAGGCTTTCTACTCGGTATTCAGACGTGTTGCCGGAAAAGGCAGCGCGGTCTTGGCCGGGGCCTCCCACAAGACGGTCATCGCCAATCCGACCCTGAATCAAATCGTCACCGTCGTTGCCGTTGAGCACATCCGCTCCGGCGTCGCCGACAAGCGTATCGTTGCCAAGTTGACCGAAGACAAAATCGTCGCCGCCGCCGGCAAACACCAGATCATTTCCCGGTCCCGCAAAGATGCGATCGACACCGCTTCCGCCCCGGATTTCATCGTTGCCCAGTGAACCGGCGATGGTGTTGGTGCCCGAAGGATCGACAATGGTGTCATCCCCCTGACCACCGAAGAGCGTGTCGTCTCCTGCCCCGCCATTGATTTGGTTGATGCCGTTAACACCCAGCACCCTGTCATTTCCGTCCCCTGCAAAGACAATGTCGTCGCCGATTCCGGCAATCAGAACATCATTGCCTGCGTTGCCTGCGATCTGGTCGTTGCCGTTGTTGCCAACGAGTCGGTCGTCACCTGTACCTCCGATCAGGGTGTCATTGCCGGCCTGACCGAAAGCCAGCGAGCGAATCGAACTCTGATTTTCAAATCGATCATCGCCCGCAAGCCCGACGAAACGAATCTGGTTGACGTCGGCGACAGCAAAAGTCTCCGAACCAAAGCCCTGGTGGGAGACGGTGATTTGGCTTCCATTTTGGACGACCTGAGCGACGTCTGCGCCGGTTGTGCCGCCGATCAGGACTTCGCCGGTTTGTGGGAGAAAGACAATCCCTGCCAGAAGCTCTTTGCTTTCCAGCGTGCCGTAATTGTGTTGGGACCGTCGGTTTCGATTTTTCTGACTGTGATTTGCTTTCCGCCGCGAGTTCCACAATGAAGCAACATTGTTTCCGATCCTAGTAACATCAAGCATATCTGGCCCTCGCGTGCGAACAGTGGAATTTCCTCCATCCTGATTGAAGGTCGCACGAAGTTTAGGGCTGTAGCGTCTGGTTCAAACAGGATTCAGAAGAATAAACAGCTGTTGGTAATCCGCTAAACAATACCAATAGCAGCGACGCAGGACAGTTTAGCCAATTTTCGTCCTTGCGAGTTCCAGTGTTCAACTTGTCGATCAGTTCACGTGTCGAATGTGGCTGTACCAGAACTTTGTGGGGACACAGGCAAGCAACACAATCGCAACGTGAACCAAAGCAACAATTACGATGTAGGTCAGCGAAAGGTCATCCGACGTGCCAGCGTAGGCGTGCAAGCCGACCCCCATTGAGTTAACGCCTTTCCATGACCAGAGAACAACCACGTTGCCAAGAGCCGCGATGATGGCCAGGCCGCGTTCCTTGACGACGCCGCCCCAGCGAGCGTGCAGCAGCAAGGCACTCCACAGCACGATCATGAGGGCTCCGTTCTCTTTCGGATCCCAACCCCAGAATCGGCCCCAGGAATCGTCGCCCCAGAGGCCGCCCAGAACGGTGCCAAAGAAGCTGAAGAACAATGCACAGCAGCTCACGCCGTAAATCAGATTCGCAAACAGTCGTCGTCGTTGTTTGTCGAGCACCGGCGTAAACATCGTGGCCAGAATATAGGCCACCCCAAGGACTCCCGCGGCAAAGGTAACCGCGTAGCCAATGGTGATGCAAACAACGTGCGTCGAAAGCCAGAACTGCGTGTCCAGGACTGCGACCAGAACTGTAAATGTGTCGCCGTCGACAATCGACATCGTCCAGGCCCACATCAGAGCTGCGAAAGCACCGATACAGCCCATTGCTGAACCAATGCCAAGTTTGGTGACGTACTCGATAAGCAGCATGACCAAAACGAAGATTGCGGAAACGGTAATGGCTGATGAATAGAGGTTCGTTGTCGGCGGTCTTCCTGAGATGTAAACTCGCATTACCAGGCCGGTGAACTGAACCAGGACCGCGACGACCATAATGCCCACGGCAATCGCGAAAAAGTTCTTGCCCATCGCCTCGCTGAATCCAAAACAGGACCAGCCGGCAAGGACAGCGGCAAAGCCAAACAGGTACAGAACCATGGCGATGTAAAAAGGCGACCAGCCGTTGTAGAGGCCTTCGACGGCCAGTTTTCCGCTTTGGCTGGAAGATTTGGGATGTGCATTGACGGCCGCCAGGTACTGGCCGGTTAATTCGTTGAATTGCTCCGCGTTGTTGCTTCGCCATGCCTCGCCCATCTGCGCGAACAGCCCTGCCAGTTTGGTGCCCAGAACGTCGTTTTCGCCAGAGGTATCGATGTCATGTTCGCCGCTGTTGAATTCGGTCAGCATTGCGTGCATGCCGCCGTCCACCGCACCCTCGAATCTCCGCAATACAGAACGCCACTTCTGCGAACTGAGCACTTCCTCAATGCCACTCTTGTCCATGTCGGCCCTGAATTCGGGCATTTCGAAAAATCCGTCAACAATTTGCATTTGGCGAAACCTGGAAAACTCCGATTCGCTGTCCTCTGCAAGTTTGCCCAACAGGGCACTCACCGTCTTGACGTTCAACTCTTTGGCTTTGTGTTGAATCCACTGCAGGTTTTGTCCTTTGGAAAGCGGATGCCAGGTATCGGAGCCCTTGGCGTCCGGGATTAGGCGAATGGTGTTTGAGGGCAACCTGCCGCGAGCCATGACGTCGCCAAAGCCGACTTCCGAGACCGGTTTCTGTTCAACCACGACTCCCAGAAATTGTGTGATCAGCTTCCGAATCCGAACCTGATTAATTCGTTTTTGAAATGCTGTCCACGTTTCAGGAGGCACCTGTTCCGGGTCCGGGACGATGCTACGGATCTTTGCCGAATGTGGCACCAGTTGCTCAAGGCTGTAGCGAAAGCGAGCTCCCTTGGGTTCGCCGGCTGTTGCTTCGGCAGGAAGTTCGAGCGATTGCAGAACCTCGAGGTCTTCGATGCGGAAGAGCTTGTACTTGTCGTGGCCAGGGGCCTGGAACATCGTGTCGGCAAGCCACTTGATCGCCGGTTGTTTCTCAAGGTCGCCGTCGTAGACGAACTCACGCTTCGAGAATTGACGAGCCGTGTTGCGGGCAAAGGAATCCAGCGGTTGGACGCGGCCCTCGCTCAGGATCGGAATTTGTCCAAACGGGTCCAGTCGCATCCCTTCGGTCGTCTCCACTGGGCGATTGGCTTTCATCAACCCGGAAAGTGCGTAGAGCCCAAGAGCGACAAAAGCCAGAATCCCGGGGAGCCTCATAGTCTTGAGCGAAAGCATCGCAGCGACCCGCGATTTGGCTCGATCTTGTCCCGGTGCAATCGCGGCGTCATCGAGTTTTAGCTTCGAGATTTCCGCGTCGCGTTTTTTCTGGTTCTTCTCCAGGTGTGCGACCAGCGAACTGCAGAACTGCGCGGCCAATCCGACGACCGTGAACATGCAGCAAATGTAAGGAATCATCCAGCCATGGTTGCGGACCACCTGCAGGACCGATTGCTCGGTACCTTCACCAAGGTCACGATAGTTGGATTGGTAAAACGTCTCGCCGCCGTATCGCAGCGGATTATTCATGTAGATTTCATGGCTGGTCTGCGTTTTACTTTCCAGGTCCGTCAAAGTAATGTTCGACGAAAACCACTTTGGCTCTTTTGTTCCCGGATAGTATTCAGCGCGGACATCCTTTAGCCCAAGCTCGTATGGCTTGTATTCGGATCGATATCGCAGGCCAAATGCCATTTGCTTTCCGTCGACTTCGACGGCATCGATCATGTATTGCTCCTGTTCAAAGACGAAACCAAGGTCGGTGTACCACTGCGAGGCGAGCCACTGTTTGCCCAACGGCTGGCCATCATTGGTTTGCAGTTCGATGACTGCTGCGGCAACGTCGACGCGATCGTCATTGAAGGGATCAATGTCGCTTGCCTTGCGAAATTTGCCGATGCCAGTGAATCCTTCATTGGCTCCCCGTGACGAAACCGGGGTCGAGTTGTCCATAAACTCGACGCAGCGAACCTGGAAGGGCAAGCCTTCGCCCTTGACCCATTCGCCTGATTTGAGAATTGACTCGGGAATCACAGAGATTTTGTCAGACTCCGGATCCGAACGATCGACAATGAAAAATTCAGTATCGCGCGTGTCGTAAGCGCGGCTGGTTGTCTGCCCCTCGCTAAACTGGATGCGGTTTTCGTCATTGGTGTACGTCACGTACAGCTCGTTGAGCATCAGGCCCGCGACACCAAAGTGCAGCAAAACGATGCCGGCTTTGCGATGGAACAGCAACACGCAGGCCAGCCAGCCAACACAGGCCGCAATGGTGGCCTGTGCCAGTTGCCAGAGGATCCGCATGCCTTCGTTGCCAATGAATGACTTTTCACCCAAGCCAACGATGGTGCCCAGCATGGCAAAACCTACAAAAGCACAGGCTGCAAACACGGACTTGCGAATGCGGTCGCCTTTCTTGCTCAGGAAGATTCCCGCGACACAGGACAGCGAGAGTCCCAGCAGGACAATTTGCATCATCTGCCACATTTGCCGGTAGCTGATCGGCGGTTCCTTTTGAAAGCCATCCGACGAGAGTGTGTTGAAAGTAATCAGCCATGTGACCAATCCTGCTGCCACCGCGGTAGCGGCGCCCAACCACAGTTTCACGCCGGTGGCTTTGATTCGATACCGTAGCATGTGAGCGCAGCACAGGTTGACCAGCAGCGCATAGATGATTGCTTTACCGGAAGGGATGTAAAACTTGCCGGGCACGTTTTGCATCGACGGAAACCAACGTTCCACGAACAGGTGCTGGTAAGGAATGCCAATGATCCAGCTGTCGTAGTGCATACGTTTGACCGACCACATGTCCATCCAGGACTGCTGCACTGTCGCGATAAAGACAACGATCGTGGCCAACAAAAGCAAAAACACGGTCAGCTTGATGGAGGCCAACGGCGTCATGATCGCAGTGACGATATCGCCAATCCCCAACGCGGGCGTGGAACGCTCGGAGGCAGAGTGACCTTGGAGTGCACCGGGTTGAATCGATTCCGTTGCCATGGCGTGTTGCCTTTTTTACTTGAATTTGAACGTTTATTGCTTGAATTTGAACGTTGTCATATAGTCCCGAAACTCGGACTCGGTGGCCTTCACCGCAGCCGCGTCGCCGGTACTCTTGAACACCCAGACCTCTTTGTCCCGGACGACCATCGCGGCGATGGTGGCTTTTCCATCGGTGGCCCCCTCGTCGTCGAGCACGATCAGCTTGCCGGGTTTCCCATCGACGGTGACTTCCTCAGTACGTTTCTCAATCGTTTCGACATCCAGTTTGACGCCCAGTTGGCCACCTGCCCAGCGATCGACATTGGCGGGCCAGTCTGCCGCCGCGATTTGAAGTTTGGCAACCGAAACGAGTGCCGTTTCGCCGTCGACGTCCTTTGAGATTTTGTGAATGACGCCAAAGCTGCCTTCGCCCTCGAAGGTCCATCCTGCGGGCACCGGCCAGTCGGGTTTGGCAGGTGCCGAATCAATGATCGTGTAAATGCCCATGTCCGATTGAGACTTTGGGATTTCGTACTGATTGATTTTTGGAGCTTCCTTGCAACCGACAAACAAAGTAGCAACCAGTACGACAACGCCCAATGCGCCGGTTCGAAGATGGGCGCATCGTGTGCGAAAATTGGGCGAAAATTGAATCATGAGCTAATTATAAAACCGCGAGTCGCTCCCAACTATATCGCAGTATGCGACAAATATGCATTGGGCTTTGCAGGAGAATACAAAAAAGCCCAGTACATGTAACCCGCGGTGCCGCAGATAAGCATGGGGCAATTTGGACAAGCGCATAAAAAAAGAGAACGAATTTCTCGTTCTCCTGTGAATCGTTCCCTCGTGAATCCTTGCGAATTCCTAGATTTTGGTCCGCCAACAGGCGGGTTATCAGTTCTTCATTCCCAATGCGTCGATCAGGATGTTCAGGGGTCCGCTGGAAACAACGGCCTGATCGCCAATCCACATGTTGCGACACATGTCATACGTCAGCAAGGTCGCCAGACCAAGAATCAACGCACAGACGGCCAAGCTGATAATGTTCCAGAGCGTATAAGGTGCCTCTGCTGGACCCGCAGGAGCGGTACCTTGCATGCCGGGGTCCATGCCCGGAGCGATCAAAGCGCCTCCGTCATCGTAGCCACCTTGCTGAAATCCCATGCCGTCATCGACCAGAGCCGGTTGAGCCCCAAAGTCGCCGACGCTGTCACCAAGAATCGTTGCCGAAGACTCATCCGCGTAGATCTCGGAATCTTCTAGTGCGATCACCTGAGACGACGAGCTTGAATCTTCGCCGTCGAGCGATTGCTCCAGCGGCGTCAGGTTGAAGTCATCTTCAGGCATCATGGTCGCGGCGTCGGGATCGGCAGCGTCTTCGAGGATGATCATGTCATCGCCCTCGGGAAGCTCCAGTTCGTCGATGTCTGAACCGCCCAGTTCCAGCGGTTCATCGCCCAGCGAGATTCCGCTTTCGTTGGGGCTGAGCGAAATGCCGCTTTTGTTGGCTTCCAGGGCCAGCTCGGAGCTGGAGTCGCTGTCTTCCAGGATCAGATCACTTTCCTCAAAATCGCTGCCAAGGTCGGAGCTGTCTTCGAAGGAAGCGCTGTCCTGAAGGATCAGGTCGTCGTCGAACAAGTCGTCTTCGGCCAACAGCAGGTCGTCATCGTTGCTTTCGCCCAGCATCTTGCCGGTGTCCGAAGAGTTTTCTTTCTTTTCAATGTCTTCGTCCAGGACGTCCGAACCGGTATCGTTGCCGGTGAGTTTCTTGCTGCTATCGGACGCCAGGTTAATGTCGCTGGTGCCGAACGAAAGCTGTTCGTCGTCGTCATCGAGCACGCCGGACCCGCTGAGGTTCAATTCGCCGCTTTCGCCAAGATCCAACGCGCTGTCGCCGGCTTTGATTTTTGCACTCTCCCCTAAATCGGCAAGTAACTCGCCGCTGTCGCTGAGCTTGAGAGAACCACTGTCACTAAGTTTGATCGATCCGCTGTCAATCACCAGATCGTCCTCGGCGGCCAGATCCTTGGACGTCCCGTTGCCCACGATCCCACTGTCTTCAAGGGTGACGCCTACGTCATCGCCGCCAAGAATGTCCGAGCTCGGCTTGCGGCCGCTTTGAAGAAGCTCAACCGAAGAATCTTCGATGTCCAGTTCGAGAGAGTCGCTGCTGGAATCGTCATCGATCAGCAGTTCTTCGGAATCGCCCAACTCCAACCCAAAGTCATCTGCAAGACCTTTGGCTTTGTCCATTACGCCTCCGGCCATCTCTCCGGCCCCGCCAAGCGAGATTCCCATGGTGTCGGCGACGCGTTCAAGCTCGGTGACTTTGAACTTCCAGGTTCCCCCGTCTTTGTATCCAAAGATTTCCTGGTTCGTCCGCAGCTCGTTCAGCTTGTCCACAGACATGCCCAACATGGTGGCGGCTTGTTCCATCGGAATCAGTTTTGACATCGTGTGTAGCTCCGTGTCGATTGCCCAATCAGGCGAGTTATCGCGTAGTGTGATCCAGTTGTGTCCTCAACGGGTGAACGCCGGGCCATTTTGAGACCCGAGACTTTCTCCCACCAGCAGAGTTCGTCAATGCAGTATAACTTGCCAGCCTCGAATCCCACTTTTTCGCCCGCGTTTTCAACCAATTTTGCTCGAAAACAACGCCAAAGCAAGTTTGCGGTCCCGCCGTGAGGGACAGACCCACTGCATGGCATCCGCTGGAATTGGGCTTACTCGGAACTTTTCGACGCAATTTGCAAGCTAATCCAACCGGTAATCGGACATCAGTACAGCCGGACAGTTGGAAAGCCTTCTATCCCTGAATACCCGCAGATCCGGAATTTAGGTCAAGCCCACGCCGGCTTCACCCCCGCTCATGCCACCCCAAAACGGTTGCGAATGCGAATCTTCTCACGACAAAGAGAACGCTCTGAATACCCCTGAACACCCTCTCGGCCCTCTCGGAGGTAAGGAAGGTGATGTTTATCGCAAGGGTGGCTCTGCGGACTAAGAACTCGCGCTGCGGTAGCTGAGCAGTGCCTTCTTGAAGACCCAGCGGCTGGCCATCACCGAACCCACCGCGGCAACGATCGCGTACGCCGACTGCCAGTGAAACCATCCCCTTTCGAGCGGCTGAGCCAACACCCGGGCTGGGACGTTGGAGACCACCAGGATCGGTACCACAAACGTAAACGTGCCCCAGAGCGCCATCCCGATTCCACTGCGCTGATAGATCTCCATCGGGTAGCGGTAAAAGTTCGTAATGTAGAACCAGAATGTGTACAGGTTCTGGTTGCGTCCCAGCCAAATGCTGGTCGATGCAAGGATAATCATCACGCTGTACATCACCGCCACGCCGCACAGCAAAAAGAATCCGTACAGGAAAATCTCCCACGGACCAATCGAAATGCCTCGTGTTGTCATTAGCTGGCCAACGGAATAGATCACCAGCCCCAGACCCAGCAGGCCGTTGGGGATCTGCGCCCAGTTGACTTTTGGGAAAGACACCAAAAACTGCGTGTCGATTGGCTTGAGCAAGGCAAAGTCGAGGTTGCCGGTGCGGATCAGTTCCGAAAACTCTTCCGCGTTGAGCATAAAAAACGTCTGGATAAAGGAATTGATGATCCAGATCGTTCCCAGAAACACAAAGAACTCGTTCTCGAACCAGCCGGTTCCGTTGCCGATCGATTCGGTGTGCTGGTAGATGATTTTGAACAGCAGGAAGTTCATCATCGCCCACGACAGCGACGAGAGGCACTGCAAAATAAAGTTCAGCCGGAACGACATGTCGCGGACCAGCGAATTGCGGGCGAACGTGAGGAAGACTTTCAAGTAGGACGGCGAGTGCATCGTTGGCGTTATCCTCCGTAACCGCTGTACCGCTTCACGCCACGCCACCACATCACCCGGGTAAGCACGATGAAGAACACCACCCACGCGGTTTCAATCGCCAGGCCGCGATACAGGTCGGCGCCTTCGACTTTCCCCAAAAAGACCGCAGCAGGAAAATAGGCCAGGTACTTGAACGGAAAAAACTCGACGATCGCTCGAACATTCACCGGCGATTCGGGCAGCAGTTCAAGCGGAAACATGTGCCCCGAGAGAAAAAAGCTCATCAGCATGTAGATGAACGTCAGGGCGGTTACTTCCAGGAACCAGAACGACACCATCCCGATGGCGGCTTCCAAAAAGAAGCCCAGCAAAAACGCCAGAACCAGCGAGGCGAAAAACACCAGCAACACTTCGCCCGAAGGCCAGCCTTCGATGAAAAACTGCCGACAGAGGAAAAACACCAACGCAAACGGTAGCGTGGCGATCAGGTAGTAAACCAGTTTGTGCGCGACGCGCTGGACCAGCAGGCAACCCACCATGTCGATTGGCTGAATGAGAAACTTTTTGATTTCGCCGCTACGAACCTGGGTGGCGATTCCCCGAGTCAGTCCTGGCATGCTGGAAAACGCCCGGCTGATTGTGACCATCAGGTAATAGGCCACCATGTCACCGTAGCGATAGCTGGCAATCGAATTTGATCCTTTGTTCGCCACCACGTCGTAAATTGCCCACCAGAGAAAGATCTGCGTCAACGTCGGCAGGAATCGCATCAGCGTCCCGATCATGAAATCGCCGCGATAGACCAAGCGTTCATTGATGGCGACCTGAAAAAAAGTCCACCACACACGACCGCGTCGGGAGAGTGAAAGCCTGGTTTCTGGTTGTGTAGTGGCAGTGCTCATCGATTGTCTTGGGCAAAGTTCAGAGCAGGATTGTTGGCTGAACCCGGGAAAATACAATGCCACTGACGCGGTCGTGAAGCTGATCACCCGATTTGGAGCGACTTTGCACGTTCCGGCACGGCCAACGGCTCACGGGCGATACTTAGAAACCATTGTCGCGATCTGCGATTCCCAGACGTCCAGCCCGTCATGAAACACGTTTGGCAAAAGGTCGCCGAAGGCGTTGAGTTCCACAATCTTCGGTTCGAAGCTGCCCGGCAAGAGCAACAGGTCCACGCCCACAGCGTGCGACCGGGGGACGACCCGAACCGATTCTTCGGCAACCTGTTTCGCGCGATGCCAGTTTTGTTCACCCATCTGCTGGACCAGTCGCTCCAGGTCGCCACGTCGATTCCCGAGATGCAAGTTGGTGATCGGATGTTTGCTGCTGCGGACGACCGTATGACGTGCCTGGCCATCAATCACCATGACTCGCAGATCAAAGTTCCTGCCGTCCTGTGACGCCTTGGGAAGCCATTTTTCTACGTAAGCACGTTGCTGGCAGATAAAGTTAACAACCTGTTGGACGTCCGGATGGTTCGAATAGTTTCGTAATTTCAAGTTGTTGTAAAAAGACGGGCCACGCCGTGGATCGCTGTCCAGTTCGACGGTGGTCAGCGCCGAAAGACCAGTGTCAGATACCTTCAGGGCAATAACTCCCGATGCCGACGAACCGTGAGCCGGCTTGATGAAAACCCGCTTCCAGTTTCGAGCTTCCATCGCTGCGAGAATTTCGGCCAGGTTTCCAACTGCGCCGATGGACTCTACCACCGGTAGACCCAGTTCTTGCAATGCCGCATGGCAGGCGATTTTGTCGAACATCAGCGCGATGTCTGCCGGGTGGTTGTAAAAACGACACGACGGCAATTGCTTTTCCAGTTCAAGGAGTACGTGCTGCAAACCCCGATACCACTGCCCAAGATACCGAATTCTACCGCGATCAAACGGTAGCTGCCGCGCTTCGTTGGCTGTGATCGCGACATCAGATGCTGCCCCATTCTCACGGCCTTGAGCCCCTCGGGCAATCAATTCGCAATCAACGTGATGGTTTTCACCCGGCGAATCGATGCGCAAAACCTGATTCGATCGGTCGTCAACCAAATCCGTTAACCGTCGAGGGCTGTGTAAATAGTCCCGCCACGACACAACCGCCGCCGGGTCGGCCGATTGAGACGCGAGTGCGTTCTGAAACAGGCTTGCGCGGCGGTTCTCCGGATTGCAAAGCAAAATGTGTTTCAGGCAGCGTCTATTCACTGATTGCCACGAACCTGAATTCGCCGTCGCCCCAATCCTCGGGTTCCTGTTTGTCCGATACGCTGATGGTGAACGGAAGCTTCTTCACTTTCTTGACCATGTCATTGGAAAGGAAATGATGATTCAGATTCAAACGCTTCAGGTTGATGCTGTCGGTGAGTGAAAGCAGCGCGTTGCCGCCTTCATCAGAAAGCGTCCCCAGCGAAAGATCGAACGTATCGAGTTTCTTCAGCAGAGGACTGTTCACGATCACACCGGCGATATCATCCGCAATCTCCGAATTCCGCAAACCAAGGTACTTCAGTTTTGGAAATGCCTTTGCTGCGAGGATCGGTTGAAGGTCATTGGGCCGACAGTCCCCGCCGTAGTTCGGCGTGCCCAGCCAGAGTTCCAGATGTTCGAGATTGGGGAAATCGGCTTGGCAAACCTGTTTGGCCAGTTCACTGCCCATGCCGCCTGATTCGATTGCAAACGCTCTGAGTTTTTTGTGTTTGGCTTTGGGGAATCCAAGGCCGTTGGCACCTCGGACGCGAAGCATTTCCAGATTCGGAAATGCATCCAGTATCGGCGTCAGGCTGCACTGTTCGATCCAAGAAACTTCGCTCTCTTCCATCTCGATGTCGCCGAAAAAGATCGCCACGAGCTTTCCGAATTTGTCTTTATTGGCGCACAGTTTGTTCACGATCTCGACGGGATTGGTGGGCTCCTCCAGCGACCAGTTGCCGATCACCAGCCCGACTGTATTGGCCGGACCATCGGACTGGAGATAGGAGCTGAACAGTTCGTCAAAGCTGACGTCTTCGTCATCCCAGGACATTCGAATCGCGTAGACCTGATCTCCTTTTTTGATCGATTTTTCCGATTTGTAATCGATCACGCGGTGGCCGATAAAGGTTTTCAGGTGTTCGAAGTTCCCGTCGCTGGTCGTTGAAAACATCATCGACTTCAATCCGTCAGCGGAATCGCCCTGGTCCGCCCCGGAGCCAACTTCTTCGTAGCCCTTGCTGGTCTTTTGTTTGATCAGCTTGTCGTACTCTTTTTGGGCTGCCGCATCGTCAGCGAGTTCTTTGGTTTTGCTTTGTCCGTCGGTTCCAATCCGACCGTAAGTCGTCGTGATCAGGTTTCCCGATATTTCGATGTGCCAAAACTTGTGGGACTTGCTGTCAGAGTATTCAAACTTTCTGGCTGCCATGAAATGTCTCCTTAAAAAAACTGATCAAGTCTCGATAACGGGTTTGTATTTGGCAGGATCGTCAAAGCCCGCCATCCACGCCGCAGCCTGGTGGCAGGTTTGGGTCGCCGGAGGAACACGCAGGAAATAGTGCCGCTGCGTCGAAGGGCAAAAGCACGAAAGGCAAACCATGTCCTCGTCGCCTGTAAGTTTGACCTTCAGGAGTTCGCGCTCGCCTCCGGGGTCGGTGTCTTTGTCCAGCCTCTCGGCTTTGGCTTCGGTCATGAACCGGTCGTAGCCCATCCGCTCGATCAGCACACGACGTTTTTCAGTGTTGCTTTCTTGTAAGACCTTTTCAACACGAATCGATTTTGGGTGAAACGCGGTTTCATAGTCCAGTGGAACGCCTCGCCATCGCAGCCCGATTTGTCGCTGTGATTCTGACAGTGACACCAGGCCGCTGCCACCGATATCGATCCATAGGTTGATGCGAAGTTTCTCCGGCAGTCCGACTATGCCAGAGCAGTCACTGAGGTTCAATGTGGAAACGGGCCCCATCGAATTGGGAAATTGTGTCAGGTTCGAGCAGCCCGAAAAGTTGACGTCGCCCCTGCCAAGGGTTCCCGTGTTGGGAAGCGTTGAGAGCGCAGAGCAACCCGACGCGTCGAGGTACCAGACGTCCAGTCCCTCCGGCAGCGCCGTAAGCGAACCGCAGTTGCGAATGCTGAGCGTTCCGGTTTTGAGCCCTTGCGGAAGCGATGTCAGAAGATGGCAGTTGTCGAGCGTAATGGCGAATTCGACGTTTATATTGGGCAGTTTTTCAATCTGCGTCCCACTGGCAATAAGCTCAAAGCAGGTGAGTCCGCTGGGAAGCTGAAACGGTTTGTCGAGGTCCGAAAGGTCCAACGTTCCCGACACCGCCAGTCCATCGGGCGCGGAACCCTCGGCGATCATTGCTTTGGCAACGGCGGGTGTAACTTTTTTGTCTGCGGGCAAACTCAAGCTCCTGTCAAAGCGGAAAACGTTCTCGTGGAAGTCAATCTCTGACGGTGATGATCCGCTCGGGCGTGTACTCCCGTTGCCGCCAAACCTTGTAGATGCCGCCCGGCAATTCGATCGCGCCGTGCTCCTGATGGATCAAGGTGGCGATTTCATGGTTGACCGAAAGGTACCTCAGTTCGTCCGCTCGGCCCTTGTTGTGCACGAACAACTCGGCGGCACCGGGTTCCTTGATGCGGTGGCTGTGACCGGTCACTTCTCCTTCGGCCAACGTCACGTGCCTGGCCTTCTTCGCCGTCTGGGGGATTTCGTCAACTTTTTGAACCAGCACATCGCCGTGTCGATACAACATTTGTTACCTTGCAACCTTGAATTGTGGCTGGTGAAAGTATATCAAATCCAAGCTGTCGTTTCGTGCTCGTTGTCCGCTAAAAGCTTTCGATGTCCCAAAGTCGTTCAATGAACCAAGTGATCGGGACGCATGACGTATTGATGCTTACCTTCGATACGCTCCGATTTGATGTGGCCCAGCGGGCAGCGAAAGCCGGAAGCACCCCGACGCTGTCGCGGCTAATCGGTCCTGGCGGTTGGGAGCGGCGGCATTCGCCAGCAAATTTTACCTACGCGGCCCATCATGCGTTTTTCGCGGGCTTTTTGCCAACCTCGCTCGACCCTGAAAACCAGATGCGGCTTTTTGCGACGGCGTTTCCGGGAAGCGAAACGACCGGTCAGAACACCTGCGTTTTCGAAGAAGCAACCATTGTCGAAGGTCTGGCGAATCGTGGCTACCAAACGCATTGCATTGGCGGCGTCGGTTTTTTCAACAAGGCAACGGCTCTGGGAAAGGTGCTGCCGGGTCTTTTTCAACACAGTTACTGGGAACAAAGTCTCGGGGTGACGTGTCCCCAGTCCGCCACCAACCAGGTCGAGTTGGCGATGAAGATCGTGCAAGACCGAAAGCCTGGCCAACGGCTTTTTGTCTTTATCAACTTCTCTGCGCTTCACCAACCGAACCACTTTTACCTGCCCGGCGCGACGGAGGATTCTATTGAAAGCCAGGCGGCAGCGTTGGCAGTCGTCGATGGCGCACTGGCAAATTTGTTTGCTGTTATCACAGGAAGCGATCCGTGGTTTGTGATTGCGTGTAGCGATCACGGTACCGCGTACGGCGAACAGGGCAGAGTCGGCCATCGCTGGAATCATCCGGTGATCGGCGATGTTCCTTATGCGGATTTTGTTGTTGCAGGCAGTTCAAATTCGGAGGACGCGACTTGACCGCTCCCAACAGCCCCAACAGCCAGGTGACTCACCGGGTCGATCGCGATCTGGAAACGTTTCTGCAGCAAGGGCCGTACGTTGGCTACTGTTACTCGTATCCGCACAAGACGGCGTACCGAAATTTGCCCGCTCGATCACTTGAGGATGTTTGGCGCGACGAACCGCAGGACTCTTTGTTTCTCTACGTTCACGTTCCATTTTGTGAGTTCCGCTGCGGGTTCTGTAACCTGTTTACGCTCTCGCAACCCGATGCGGATCTACCTCGTGATTGGTTGGCTGCGTTCCAGCGTGAAGCGACGGTGTTGCGCGAGCAGTTGCCGGATGCAAGCTTCGGCCAAATCGCGATCGGCGGGGGAACGCCGACTTATTTGAATGGCTCGGAGCTGGAATCGCTTTTTACGACGCTGAATGAAGTGCTACGTGTTAGCGGTCAGAGATTGCCGGTTTCGATGGAAGTGTCTCCCGCGACGGTGGATGCGGCAAAGCTAAAACAGATGAAGGATTTTGGCGTTGATCGCGTGAGCATGGGCGTGCAAAGTTTCGATGGCAAAGACGTTGGAGCAATGGGAAGGCCACAGGATCTTGCGACGGTGATGGGTTCAATCGAGCAGATCAAAAAGCTGGACTTCCCGATCATGAATCTGGATTTGATTTACGGCGCTTCCGGGCAGACTGCCGACTCGTGGCTGGATTCGGTGGAACGAACGATCGACTGTGATCCGGAAGAAGTCTATCTCTATCCGCTCTACGTTCGCGAACTGACGGGGCTTTCCCGCCGCCGCAAAGCGTCACCGGTTCAGGACCGGCACCGTCTGGATTTGTATCATGCCGGGCGAGACCGGTTGCTGCAGCGAGGGTACCAGCAGGTTTCGATGCGGATGTTTCGCAAGCCCTTGCCGTCGAGTTCGCACAAGTCGGACTATCGATGCCAGGAGGACGCAATGGTTGGGCTGGGGTGTGGATCGCGGTCTTATACTGGCAAACTGCACTATGGTTCCCGGTACGGAGTTCGTCAGCGGGCGATCTCTGCAATTGTGCAGCATTACGTCGGGCAGTCTGAGGATGAGCTTGCGAACGTTGAGTTTGGGATCGAGTTGGATGAAAATGAAATCCGTCGCCGCCATTTGATTCTTTCGCTGTTTCTCACAGAAGGAATGTGCGAACAGGAGTACCAGCAACGATTCGGCCAAAGTGTGCTGGACGATTTTCCGCAGTTGTCGCAGTTGCTGGAGTTGGGTTTCGCAGTGCGGACCGATGATCGGTTGACGCTGACGCAAAAAGGAATCGCCTGGTCGGATTCCATTGGTCCGTGGCTGTATGGTGCGGAAGTTCGTCAGAGAATGGAGGGCTACTCTTGGGACAGCGCCTGAACATTCTGTATCGCGGACCGTTGTCGAGCTGCAATTACCGCTGCCATTATTGTCCTTTCGCGAAAAAGCATGAAACGGCTGCAGAACTGCGTGTGGACCGCGAATGCCTGGACCGGTTTGTGGATTGGGTTGCAGCGAACGATCAGCGAGAGGTTGGTGTGCTGTTCACGCCTTGGGGCGAAGCCTTGACGCGGCGTTGGTATCGCGATGCCATGGTTGGGCTCAGTCACATGCAGCACGTTGTTAGAGTTGCGGTTCAGACGAACCTTTCGGCGCCGCTTCAATGGCTGGACAAAGCAGAACGGAAGGCCCTGGCACTTTGGTGTACCTATCACCCCGACGAAGTTTCACGTGCGGACTTTGTTGCCCAGTGTCGCCAGTTGGATGCGATGAAGATCCGTTACAGCGTCGGGACAGTGGGACTGAAGGAACACCGCGATGAGATCGTTGCCTTGCGTGCAGAGCTTGATCGGAACGTCTACCTGTGGATCAACGCGTTCAAGCGAGAAGCCAACTACTACGACTCGGGATTGATCGAACAGTTTACCGGCATTGATCCTTTGTTCCCGGTCAACAACTTTCGCCACCCCAGCGATGGCAAGCCATGCAACACAGGGCACACCACGATTTCGGTTGATGGCGACGGCAGTATTCGACGATGCCATTTCATCAAATCGATCATTGGTAACTTGTACGTGGACGACCTGAACCAAGTCCTTAAACCGCGGCTTTGCACCAACGCAACCTGCGGATGTCACATTGGTTACGTTCACCTGAAAGAGCTCAAGATGGACGCCGTGTTTGGCGATTCGATTCTGGAGCGTATTCCACTGGATACCGAATCCTGATCGGTAACCCATTTGGCTCGCACGGTCGGCTGTCGGTTGCGAACAACCGCGACAGATCGCGGGCGCGTTGTCAGCGCGGATTCCGCGTCGCAGAATACCGATTCACCGTTCCAGATTGCGCCAAAGCCCTGGGGCACAAGGTTGCCCAGGGTTAGCGGGCGGTCACGCATTGGTCGGAGCGATCTTTTCGGCGTTGCGTTGCGCTTCGGCGTCAGAGAACGCGTTGGAGATCACTTCTTCGAGCGGCGGGTCTTCGACCACGATGTCGTCCACTTCGTGAATACTGAGAATTTCAGAAAGCGTCTGGCCGACGTCTTCGCGATCGACGCGGAACTTGATGCGGGGGGCTTCTACCGAAATCACGTTGGGAAGATCCTTCAGGCCTTCGAGTGACTCTTTCTTTTCCATTTGCAACGTCACGATTTTGTCTTTGCTGAAGCGATCGACAATCTCCTCCAATGATCCGTCATGATAGATCGAACCGGCCGCAATGATGACAACGCGTTTGCAAAGTGCCGCGATGTCTTTCATGTAGTGGCTGGTCAGCAGGATCGTGTTTTTGCGTTCTTCCTGGTAGTGCTTGAGGAACTGCTGGATCTTGTGCTGAGCCACGACGTCTAGGCCGATCGTCGGTTCGTCCAGGAACAGCACATCGGGCTTGTGAAGCAACGCCGCGATCAGCTCCATCTTCATTCGTTCGCCAAGCGAAAGCTCGCGGACTGGCTGCGACAGCAATCGGGTCACGTCCAGCATGTCGGTCAACTCGTCGCGGGTGCGATCGAACTCTTCTGCGGGAACGCCATAGATGTGTTGGTTCAGGCGAAAGGATTCCATCGCCGGTAAATCCCACCACAGTTGGTTCTTTTGCCCCATCACCAGTGCAAACCGACGGCGGTATTCGTTTTGGCGTTCCCAGGGAACAAAGCCCATCACGCGGCACGTTCCGCCGGTCGGATTGATGACCCCCGAAAGCAGCTTCAGCGTTGTCGTTTTGCCGGCACCATTGGGCCCCAAAAAGGCCACGAACTCTCCCCGCTCGACGCGCAGGTCGATTCCCTGAACGGCATGAATCTCCTTGTACTCGCGGTGAAAAAGACCTTTCAGGGATGCCAGAACTCCTTCTTTTTTCTGGTACACACGGTACGACTTGGACAAATTGTCGATTTCGATGACAGCCATCGGGCGCCTGAAAAGAGTGCAAACCCGGATTATAGATCGATCTGCATCGCGCAACAGGAGCCAACCGTCGGGACTGTGGTTAATGCTCGGGTCTCGCTATAATTTTCGTCGACGATCACAGCAACGGCGATTACAGCAACAGGCCACGGATGGACTTCAGGATTGGAATTGGGCATGACACGCACCGCCTCGAACCGGGCGGTCCGTTGCGGCTTGGCGGCGTGACGATTGACTTTGATTCTCATCTGGCCGGTCACAGCGACGCCGACGTGTTGCTGCACGCGATCACTGACGCGATTCTCGGTGCCGCGGCGATGGGTGATATCGGCGAGATGTTTCCCGACACCGCTGCGGAAAATCTCAATCGCGATTCGGCTCAGATGCTTCAGAAGGCGTGGGTCGAAGTTCAACAACAGGGCTACACATTGGCCAATATGGACTGCATCGTGTTCGCGCAGCGGCCCAAGCTTTCCCAGTACAAACGTGCGATGGCCATCCGGGTTGGCCAGATTTTGGAGGTCTCCCCGGACACCGTTGGCATCAAAGCCAAAACAGGCGAAGGCATTGGCGATGTCGGAACCGGGAAAATCATGCAAGCCCAGTGCGTCGCATTGCTTCTGCGGAAAGAAAACTGACTTTCATCACTGGCCGTAGTCGTCACGCTGCGGAAGCTTGCTCTCAATTCCAACCCAACTTCTCAGATATTCGCTCGGCACCGACGGAGAAAATCACATGCAACAGCCCACAAGGATTCTTGGTATCGACCCAGGCCTGAACATTACCGGCTACTGTGTCCTGTCCGTTGACGGTGGCCAGTTTCGGCTCGAAGAAGGCGGCATCGTCCGCAGCAACCGGCGCGACTCATTGCAGGATCGTCTCAAGGATATCTACGACGGCGTCACCGAAGTTGTGGATCGGTTCAAGCCACACGTTGTCGGTCTGGAAGAACTTTACAGTCACTATGAGCGGGCAAAAACGGCGATCATCATGGGGCATGCAAGGGGCGTGATTTGTCTAGCGTGTGCGAATCAGAATGTTCCGGTGCACTCTTACGCCGCGACGCAAGTCAAAAAAGTCATGACCGGTAACGGTCGGGCGCCCAAAGACCAGGTGCAGTTCGCCGTCGCCAATCAGCTTCAACTCGAATCAGTTCCCGAGCCGGCCGACGTGGCCGACGCTGCTGCAATCGCTATTTGTCATCACTTTATGGCTTCACGGCCAGGTGCACTTTTATGATCACCAAAATTTCCGGCGTCTTGCTGGAGCTTTCCGAACAATGCGCAACGATCGAAGTGGCGCCTTTTGAATACGAAGTCCTCGTTCCCGAGTTCACACGTCGGCAGATTCAGCTGAACCTGCACGAAAAGATCTCGCTGCATACGATTCAGTACATTGACGGCAACGTCCAAAAAGGCGGCCGCATGACTCCGCGGCTGATCGGTTTTACGTCGATCGCAGAAAAGCAGTTCTTTGAAGCTTTCTGTTCCGTTGGTGGCCTTGGTGTCAAAAAAGCGCTCCGCGCGATGGTCCGCCCTGTCCCCGAAGTCGCCCGCACGATCGAAAGCCAGGACGTCAAGGGACTGACGACGCTTCCCGGAATCGGTCCCAAGATGGCCGAGAAAATCGTTGCCGAACTTCGCCGCAAGATGGCTCGGTTCGCCCTGTTGATACCCGCAGACGGAGCCGAAGGAGACTCGCCGATGACCGCGCCGTCGATTGCCGAAGAAGTCTTGCAGATTCTGGTTTCCTTTGGCCACGCCGATCAGGAAGCCCGCAAGATGGTCGACGAAGTCCTTGTCGAGAAAAAGAAATTCAAGGACGTGGATGCGTTTCTGAGTGCCGTGTACGACAAGAGAAACGAAGGCTAATCAATCGAAGAACATGTCCGATTCGGGAGTGGGATTCGCCAGAATTCGCTGCAACCGGGGGATTGCGGGTGAAATCCAATGCGACACTCATTTGTTTCGCCGATGCCAAACGAAAAAAGCGACGGCATCGCAACCGTCGCTTTGAGCGTTCTCATTTATCCCGCCGTTCCTCTTTAGCCCGGATTATTCACGAGGCGTGGGCGTAACTTTCAGTTTAGCCAATGAACATCGCACCGGTTGGAAAAGAGTCTCTGGTCTGGACTTCGTCAACGAGGTGAACCGAAATCGGGGCGACAATCAAGCTTTGGCCTTCGTGTCCGTGTGGTTCAACGCGAATCAACGCCCGTCGTCGTGAATAATTCGGGTTTAGAACACGTCGAGGATGAAGTGGTGACCCCAGTGGTAACGTCGGGGTTGCGGGTAAAAGTTTTGCCACGAGCGATTGTAAACCGGGACGCGCATTTCGGGTGGATAGCGATGGTACAGGTTGTCCGCGCTGCGGAAGTACTCGCTGCCCCAATAGTTGTGCGGGTATGTTACATAAGGGTAATGGTAAAAGCGGCTCAGGTTGCTTGAGGTCTGTCGTGCACCCCAGTTGGCGCCATAAGCCTTTTGCTGAGCCTGCAATTCTTCACCGCTGGTCATCGCGATGGCGACAGCACAGACTACGATTGTGCAAATTCGACGAAACATGGAGAGTTCCTCCGTTGGGACGGCAGCGCCGCCTGGACTGGGTCAACTTTGTTAAAGCGCGAAAAGCAAAGTGCTTCCGTGGAAGTATGCTTCGGCGAAATCGGACAACGGGATTGAGACGAATATCCGAAGCCGCTGGCACAATCGAAGAAGTTTACGCGAGTAATTTCTGGCCAGCCAGGCAACTGAGGGCTGGGTAAACTCTGCGGGCAGCGATGCTATCAGCTTTGTGGGCCGGCAAAACACTCTGCCAGGCCGCTGCGAAAATCCGGATGCTTGAGAGCCAATCCCGTCGCAGCAAACAGCTTGTCGTTGCGAATCCGTTTGCTGCTCGATGAACGCGAATTGGGGTCCACGTTTGATTGCCGGGGCCATTGGATCGGTCCCAGCCCCATCTGGTCAGCAATGTATTGATAGTAATCTCGCCGTAACGTCGGGTGCGAATCGACAACGCAAAAGGTTTCGCCCGTCAGCCTCTTTTCTGCAATCGCGGCGATCGCGGCAACGGCATCGTCACGGTGGATGAGATTCAAAAAGCCATCCGGGGAAAGTTTCTCCCAGTTGCCGGATTTGATCTTTGCCAGTGTCGGAACCCGCTCTCCACCATACAGTCCCGCCATTCTGAGAATCGTCGTTTGATCTGCGAACGAACTTTCCTGCAGCAGTTGCTCCGCCGCAAGGCAGGCTTGGCCGCCTTCGCGTTGGGGCTCCGTGTGGGAGTCTTCATCGACCCATGCTCCTGCGAAGTCTCCGTACACGCCGGTTGAACTGACGTAGATCAAGTGCGGGCGATGGGAATCCGGAGTGGAATCTTCCAGGACATGAAGAACGTTTCTTAGCCCATCGACGTAAACAGAATGAACACTGTCGTAACGGGTGCGATCCATCCCTACCGCCACAACGATCGTGTCCAGTGGCGATTCGACTTGCGTTTTGCCAAGGGCTTCAAGCGAGCCGCGGATCGTGATATCGGCTACGATGGGTGAAAGTCCAAGCCGTTGCAAGTCCGCTAAACGATCCTCGAAACGTGTTGTGACGTACACATGATCTCCACCGTAAAGCCAGTGTTGAGCCAGTGGTTTGCCCAGAAATCCGCATCCAATGACAAGTCTTTTCAAGATAAACGCCGGTAAATTACGTAATTTTGGGATTCCCAGTATGATACACGATATCCGTGCAGTCTTAATTGGGTGTGGCGTACATAAATGTGACGTACACTTATACAGTTAAAACGATGAAAAGCCGTTTCCCTTCGATTGGCAAAATTCAAATGATCCGTTTCGGCAAAACGCTATTTTTCCTGGTCTTGACCTTCAGCGTCGCAGGACTTTCTTCCACTGCGGCTCAGGTCGACGATGACAGTCTGACCGATTCGATCTACGAGCAGTTCAAGAGTTTGGAACTCGATCAGCTCGAGTACCTGGTCGAACCGGACGCGATCGAGGATCTTAAGTTTACCTCGACCGGCGAAGCGCCCGAATCGTTGGAAGAACTCAAAGCGATGCAGGCCCATGTTCAGGCCCTGTACGAAAAAGTCGAACCGGCGGTTGTCAATATCAACAACGGGATGGGACAAGGTAGCGGGGTCGTCATCTCGCGCGATGGTTACATTCTCACCGCCGCCCACGTGATCTCGACGCCGAATCTGATGGCGGATATTACGTTCCCTGATGGCACCAAGGCCAAAGCTCAGACGCTGGGTTTGGCAGTCGGCGTTGATGCGGGCATCCTGCGAATCATCCGTATGGAAAAAAAGAAAAATCGAAGAAGGTCCAGAGAGGAAACGAAACAGGAAGACGACGACTCTCAAAAGCAGAAAACAGAAGAAGACGATGCCGACGAGAAAGATGCAGAAGAAGAAAAAGACACCACCAGACCGCGGCGTCGTTCGGACTTGTTCAAAGTCGATCCCGATTTGCCGGAGTTTCCTTACCTCGACATCGCCGATTCCAATGACCTGTCCACCGGTCAGTGGGTGATCGCGATTGGACACCCCGGTGGTATCAACAAGGAACGTGGTCTGGTTCTACGCGTCGGTAGGATTGGGTCTGCTAAACCGACTGTGATCCGAACCGACTGCACGCTCGTCGGCGGTGACTCCGGTGGCCCGCTGATCGACATGTTCGGTCGTGTGGTCGGGATTCATAGCCGCATTGGCGGAGAGCTTCGCGACAATTTTCATGTTCCTTCGAACCAGTTCGTCAACCAGTGGGATGAACTGAAGGAACCTGTTGTCATCGACCGGGAACCTCTGCTGGGTCTGCAACTCGAAAAGCGAACGAATCTTGTTTCTGGCTTTGGCAGATCCTCCGCCGCGAGACGTGCGGGATTGCAACTCAAAGACCGAATCATTCGTATTGATGACAAGGAAGTTTTTGATTACTGGCAATTCAAAGAAGCCATCGGCACACTCAAGCCTTCTCAGGAAGTGGAATTTGAGGTGCTCAGAAAGGGCGAAAAGAAAACCTTTGTCGTCACCGTCGGCCGCAAACCATCATCGGTGGCGCGAGGTCGATAATGAAAGTCATCTTGAATAAAACAAGGATATGTTCCATGAAGCGATACTCGTCTATCTTCCTGGTCTGTTTGGGATTGGTTCTTTTTGGACAGGTTCCAGCCTCTTTCGCACAAACCAAAGCCGAGGCGGATACCAAAGCTGAAGCGGCTGAAAACAAAGCCGAGCCCGCGAATTCGGAAGCGACCGAAACCAAAAAGAAAACACGAAAACGGCGTTTTCGTTCGGGTCGGTCTGTCACGCGAGCCGATTCGTCGTTGCTTTCGGTATTCAAGCCGGTTGCCATTTCTGCTTCGGAGTCCACCGTTCGCGTGATGAGCGGTTCGCGGCAAATTGCCGTGGGCACGGTTGTGGGAAGCGACGGGATTGTCATGACCAAAGCCAGTGAGCTTCGTGGGCAACTCAAGTGCCGCCTTGCCGATGGCGAAGTCCTAGCAGCGGAAGTCATCGGGATCGATACCCAGCACGATTTGGCTCTTTTGAAAGTGGACGCTGATGGCCTTGCCGTGGCGCCGCTGGCCGATGAAGACTCTCCGCTGCGAGGTTCGTGGCTGGTCACGCCGATAGACGAAAAAGGAAAAATTGCCATTGGCGTTGTCGCCGTTAACGAACGGGAGATTCCGCGAGGCGGTGCTTTCATCGGTATCAATATGCAGGACTCCGAGGAGGGTGTGGAGATTGTCACCGTCATTCCTGGCCTGCCTGCCGCCAAAGCCCGTCTCCGCGCAGGCGATATCATTCTCAAGCTTGACGACGATGTGATTGATGACATTGAATCGTTGCGAGAATCGATTGGTAAGTACAGCCCCGAAAATCGCATCACTCTGAAGGTTCTCCGCGGCGACGAAGAGATGGAGTTCCTGCTTACGCTCGAAGACCGAAATCGGGTTGGCCCAATGGGAGGCCGTAGCCGAATTCAGAACCGGATGGGAAGTGAATTAAGCCGACGAGCCAAGGACTTTCCGATGGCCTTTCAGCACGACACAGCGCTCCAGGCCAACCAGTGCGGCGGCCCTGTCGTTGATATCGAAGGCCGAATTGTGGGTATCAACATCGCCCGCGAAGGCCGCGTTTCGAGCCTCGCTATTCCGACTTCACTGGTCCTGGCGGTTATCGATAAACTCAAGACAGGTGAGTTTTCGCCGGTTGCGGTTTACGCCGATCGCATCAAGTACGCCGAAACAGACCTGAAAAAGTTGACCCGGTCGCTTGCGAAAGATGCAAAAAGTCTCGACAAAAGCACACGCGATTACGACTCTCAGTCGGCGAGGATTCAGGAACTCGAGCG
Source organism: uncultured Pirellulaceae bacterium (assembly GCA_937928555.1). GTDB lineage: Bacteria > Planctomycetota > Planctomycetia > Pirellulales > Pirellulaceae > Mariniblastus. The sequence goes on along the minus strand of CALFWR010000072.1, from coordinate 9,634 downwards.
GATGCGAAAGGACGTCGCGCAGCGGATTGAGAAAATTTACCAAGCCCAGGCTCTGGAACTGGAAAAACTCAAAACCGAAACGTCCGAGCGGATCAATGAGCTGTACAAGGAACGCGAAGGCTTCTCCAAAACCAGACGCCAACTTAAGGCGAAAAACAAGGAAGCCCAAGTGGAGATCAACAAGCTTAAACGAAAAATTGAAGCACTCAAAAAGGGACGAAGCTACTAATTCATCCCTGCGATGAATTCAGAGGCTTTTCGGCTGATCCTCTCCGGTTCGGCCGTTCTCAATCCATGCCGACAAAATCACCTGGGCCGCAATCCGGTCCAGGTGTTTTTTTCTTTTGTCACCTTTTAGCCCCATGTGAGCGCAGATCTCTTTGGCCATCGCGGTACTGTATCGCTCGTCGACCCACGCCACCGGCAAGCCGGTCGCGGTACGCAGCCAGACGCCAAACGCAACCGCCTCGCGTGACTTTTGGCTCGCGTCGCCGCTCATGTGTACCGGCAAACCGACCACAAAACCAACCGCGGATTCTGACTCGACCACGCCTCGAAACCACTTGGCATCCTTCTCGCGGGTTTTGGAATGATACGTATCCAAAGGGCTGGCGATGGACTGACCCGGATCGCAGATCGCCAATCCGATGCGCACCGTCCCGTAATCGATGCCCAGCACCCGACCCTGATGCGGAATTTGATCTGAAACCGGCTCCCGTCTCGTTGGTTCACTTTTGTTCAACGATGCCCTCGGTTGTGGCTTGGGTTGGCGGTTCAGATGTTGGCGGTTCAGATTTCAGTGTCTTGATCGGGCTGCGTTTGAATTCGGAAACGAAGTACCCGTTTTTGAAAAAGCGGGTTGTTTTGTTGAAGACGCTTTGCTGCTTCATCATCGTCGAATGAATCAGATCTTCGACGTGGAAGTCCCTTGCCCCGACGAGTTTCGTTTCCGCCACCGAAACCGTAAAGTCATCCTTGCCCGGGAGCAGGTAGTTGTTGAACGTCCACCCTTCTCCGGATTGTCCGCCAGCGATGATCCCGAATTCGAATGGAGGTGTTGCGAGTTTGGACTCCAGTTCTTTCCACCCCCGCGACAACTGCAAGCCCGACGCTCCGGCGACCAGTTTGAAGGTGACGCTGCCACGCAGCAAACGTGCCATCCGTGAGCCCTGATTGGGCGGCCCCAGCATCACCATTCGTTTGATCCGTGGATCGACCTCTCGTGCCGCCTTCCGCTGGCAGTCATCCACATAATGCCGCACAACAATATTGCCCAACGAATGGCCCACAAAGTTGATCTCGGTCACGCCCTCGCCCAGTCCCCCGATGACGTGGTGGAGAAATTCAGCGTGGCTGGCAACGTTTTTGCGGGAACTCGCATAGCGGAACAGAACACACTGGTACCCTTGTTGCTCCAGGTGTTCGGCCATCGGTTGCATCGAGTTGTAGGATCGCATCAAACCATGCAGCAGGATGACGACTTTGCCCGAAAGTGGTTTTGCCTCGCCGGATTTCACTTTTTCGTCTAGCAATTCCCCGCAGGCTTTCTCACTGCCCCAGGTGTGCCGATTGTTGCTTTCGTCCAGCAAGCGGAACTGACCAAAGTAGCTGTTCTGCTGAATCCGCCAGCCTCCGATGACCCGTTTGTCAGTCCAAAATTGGGTTCCACCCAGCGTGCCGGACTTTTGTTTGACTTCCTCCGCGCTGTCGATGGTGTCTTTGAGTTTCGTTTCCTGACCGCTGACGCAAAGACACTGTGTCATTAACAGGACCGCCGCGATGCATGCCCGCAGCCCAACAACGAAAGCCAGTGGGTGACGATTGGTGTTCGTTGCCCGAGCTTGAGCCCGCCGGGTATGATTCCACCGTTTCTGCCAGAAGGCGGTGCGACAAACGTCAGACTTCCGTCGATGAGACTTACGTTTCACTTTGATGCTCGATGATTGGCCTGGCATTTTTCACTGTCGTCTTACAGGTACTCATTCCAGCCGCGATCTTCCAACTCTTTGACCACCTGTTTGATTGCGGCTTCGTTGTTGCGATTGGCAATCAGTGTCGCGTCGGCGGTACGCACAATGATACAGTCTTCCATTCCCAGAGTGACAATCAAATGATCGTCGTCAGAGCGGATGATGGTATTGCTTGTGTCCAGGGTGATCGTTCTTTCGGCATCGACGGTGTTTCCCTGGTCGTCAACGCCACGTTGCCGCGGTACGGCTGTCCAGTTGCCCAGGTCGTCCCAGCGGTACGGAGCTTCGATGACTTTCACGTTTTCGTAACGCTCCATGACGGCGTAGTCGATTGACGTGCCTTTGATGGCAGTGAATTCTTTGCGAAGAACTTCAGCAAACGAATCGCTGCCGATCGCATCGGCGATTGCTGACAGGTGACCGCACATCTCCGGCTGGTGTTTTTGCAGAGCTTCCCAGATGGTTTTGGCTTTCCAGACAAAGATCCCGGAGTTCCAGTAAAAAGTTCCCGCTTCGAGAAACTGTTTGGCCGTTTCTGCGTCGGGCTTTTCCCGAAATCGGACAACGTCGAAAGTTGGCAAGGCCTGGTCGGAGATCGCATCGCCGCGCTCGATGTAGCCGAACACTTCCGCCGGGTAGTTGGGCTGGATTCCAAAGGTAACGATCGCTGAAGGGTCGGCATCGACAACCGATTCAGCATGACGCAGGGCGTCCTGAAAAACACTGTCTGGCGAAATCACATGATCGGCAGGCATCACGACCATGGTCGCATCAGGGTCAGCAGACATGATCCATGCGGCCGCCAAGCCGACGCAGGGGGCTGTGTCACGTTTGGCCGGTTCACCGATAATCGATTCGGCGGGAACACCGGGAAGCTGCTCGCGGATGGCGTCAACCAGCAACTCGTTGGTAACAACCAGAATGTTTTGGGGATCGCACAAGTCGCCCAGACGATCGACGGTCGACTGAATCATCGACCGCTCGCCGGTCAGATTCAAAAGTTGCTTTGGATTTTGGTTGCGGCTTGCTGGCCAGAACCGAGTACCGGCTCCGCCGGCCATGATGGTGACGTGCATGAAGAAATTTTGGTTGAGTGAACGTATCAGTAGATGGCTTCGACCAAGCCAACTTGGTCAGGGAGTTTTCAATTCGGTCATGGAGTTTTCGTTTTACAGTAGACGAAGTCACAAGCTGCTGTTGTATGATTCGCCGCTTTGGCAACCCTTCCCCGCAGTGAGCAGCCGACCCTCCCGAGTGGGAGGATGGTGATCGAAGGGTGGGAGGATGGTGACCGAAAAAATCACAGCCTCCGAGGATTGAGCTACGTAGTTGCCAACTGTAGTTCTAAGCTGTCTCGTTTCACTGGGCTTGTAAAAATGTATCAGTGTCAAACTTTGTTCCTGCTGCGACTTTTTCAGCGACCATCTCACGGTCTACGGCAAACATGGGATCAATCTCGATCGTGACACCCTCTGCAATTTCGGCTCCGGCTTGGTGGAGCCACTTGCGATGCAGTGCGGTGATCGCGGCTTTGACGTGATCGGGCGTTTCAGCTTTGGCGGGTGGTGCGTTTTTCACGGCGCAGAATCCTTCCGCCGGATCGACTTCGCAGACGATGGCGTTTTTGGCCGCAGGAAGCAAATCAAAAATGAATTTCTCAAATTTGTAAGCATTGGGCGATTCGGGATCGATGCGATTCCCGGCGGCATCAAGGAAAGGCACCTTTTTGTGTGCCCGATGGAAGGGGAGCGAATCCGCATCGGCCAGAGAACGTGTCAGGAAATCGAATTTGAAAATGTGAACCGCGATGCTGCCGGCCCATAATTTGAGCGAGCCATCGTCGCGTGTTTGCGACGCGGGTTCTTCAGTCAAGTCACTGTATTCGATGATCTGGACCACGCCATCAACCTGCACGACGTTGCCGACCTTTTGCATGGGCTCGGTTTTGCGGACCACTTGGCTGGTCAGTTCGGATTGTTTCTGGATATGGAATCCAACCAGTGTCGGATCGCAAATCTGGACCAGCGGGTTGTCAATCTGGCCGTAAAAGACATGCTCGACCCCGCGAGCTTTCATGTCCGCGATGCACCCGCTGACCTCAAGGGCCTTGATCGTGCCGCCGTGACCGTCGGGACTTTCGAAGACTTTGCTCTTTGTTTCCAACAGGATTTTTCCGTTCGCGTCGACAGCCGGCATCGTTCCCTGGCAAAATACCTTGATGTCGTTTTCGTCTGCGCCAAACCATTTGTTTTCGGTCAGGAACCGGATCGTTTCATCATGCGTGGGCGGGCTGGTCATGATGTACAAGGGGATCGCCGCCCCTGCCTGTGCGGCGCGAGCGCGAATCGTATCGATAAAGATCTGAAACAGCGTTCGGTTGCTCAGCGGACCGATGGGATACATGCCCTTGGGGTGATCGAAGCCCAATCGACTGCCCTGCCCTCCGGCCACAACGATCATGGCAAGCTTTCCGTCGCGGAGCGCTTTGAGGCCCAACTCGCGGGCGGCGTCACGGGTTGCAGCATTGGCGAAATCTTCCAACGTGATCGCTGGCGGTGCCTCGGCTTTGGCGGCAAGCTCTGCCCATTTGTTGTCTTCGGCAACCGATGCAAATAATGATGCCAGTTGGTCAAAGTCAATTTTGTCCAGTTGCGAGAACAGTGATTGCTGTTGCTGCAGATCAAGTTCCTCCCAGAATTGGAGTGCATGCGCCTGGCCGTGCTGTTCAAGTTTGGATTTGATGGATTCCAGCGTCGGGGTGTCGATTGATGTATTCATGCGATGATTGGGAAGGAAAGGAAACTAGCAGGGATTGTAGCTGGCGGTGCAGACGATTTCGATGACAACTTCATTCAAGTCATCAGAGGGAGTCGGCAAAATGACTTCCAGTCGCACACCGAATTTCTCGGCGTGGGTGACTTTGATGCGACCGCCGCCGATAACGATTCGAGCCTGAACCTGGGGCGTTTGGCACAGGTCTGGCTCAAAAGCCAAATGCAGCACGTGGCGTTGCTGTTGCACAGCAAAGCGAATCTTCTGCAGACTCGTCGCGGTCTCGGTTTCGCCAGTCGAGTCCTGTTTGATTTCCCTGACCAGAAGCTGGGATTGGGTATCGTCAGACAGAAACCGCTCCAGCAGATCAATTTCGTTGCCGTGGTTTTCCTCTGCCACCTCCTGCTCGACCTTGGACGACAACGCCGCCAGGCGAGCCTCGATGTCGGCGGAACGGATTCCATCGCACGCGGGAGACTCGGATTCGGATTCGGGTTTTATGGGGTCCGTTTGCATGCCCGCTTTTTAGCAGAATTTGAGTTCCAATCGAACGCAGATTTGGGCCTTGACTCCGGCGATGGCCTGAGGGAACGAAAAAAGGCGACTGCCGGAGCAGTCGCCCTAATATGAACGGGTATTGATTGCTGGCCGGGCCTGCCCCGTTAGACCGCCGCAGATGCCTTTTCGGCCAGCTTGGCGGCCGAGGACGTGTCTTCCCACGAGAAGTCCGCATCGCTGCGGCCAAAGTGACCCCCGGCGGCAGTCTTGCGGAAGATCGGACGACGCAACTGAAGGTAGTTGATGATACCCTGAGTCGAAAGCGGATACTGCTCTTTCACGATGTCGCAAATTCGCTCATCAGGAACCGACCCGGTGCCCTGGGTATCGACGTGAACGCTGACCGGTTCGGCAACGCCAATCGCATAAGCCAACTGGACTTCGCATCGCTTGGCCAATCCGGCGGCCACAATGTTCTTGGCAACGTGGCGAGCCATATAAGCTGCACTGCGGTCGACTTTGGTGGAGTCCTTGCCGCTGAAGGCACCGCCTCCGTGACGGCCCCAGCCTCCGTAGGTGTCAACGATGATCTTGCGACCGGTCAAACCACAGTCTCCATGCGGTCCGCCGATGACGAACTTTCCGGTCGGGTTGATGTGATACTTGATGTCACCTTTGTTGAGTTCGGCAGGAAGCAAAGGTTCGACGATTTGCTCGCGAACGAACTTTTGAATGGCCTCGTTGTCGACATCGGGTCCGTGCTGTGTCGAAACGACAACGGTGTCGATGCGGACCGGCTTGAAGCCATCGTACTCCACCGTCACCTGGCTCTTGCTGTCCGGACGAAGCCAATCCACTTCCTTGTCAAAGCGTGCTTTGTTCAGGCGATCAAGGATCTTGTGCGAAAGAGAAATCGGAAGCGGCATCAACTCTTCGGTGTCGTCGCAAGCAAAGCCAAACATCAGGCCCTGGTCTCCGGCACCATCAGCATCAACACCCATCGCAATGTCAGGGCTTTGCTGGTCAAGCTTCACGCTGACTTCGCAGCTGTCACAACCGATTCCGATCGAAGCATCGGTGTAACCAACGTCGCGGATGACGTCGCGGGCAAGCTTCTCGATGTCAACTTTGGCACTCGAAGTAATCTCGCCAGCAATCACAACCATCTCCGTGGAGACCATCGTCTCACAAGCAACTCGGCTGGCCGGATCCTGATCAAGCATGGCGTCAAGCACCGCGTCAGAAATCTGGTCAGCCAACTTGTCGGGGTGACCCATACTGACAGATTCACTTGTGAAAAGATATTTACCTGAAGCCACAAAACTCTCCTGAAAGCTAAACGCCGCTGGAATCTCCCAAAGATTCCACAGGGCAGATCCGCAATTTATTTGTATTTCGAACACAAATCATAACCATTCATTCCCTGCTTTCCAGACATGATTTTGGTCCGACGCCTATTCAACGGGCCGCATCGGCTGGGCCAAGCCGCTAAAATACGTCCGTTAATCAAGCAAAAAAGGTGACTCGTCAGCCCGGACGACGGGCGTTGATTCTACGTCTGGCCAACGGGAGCAAGGGAAAAGCAAAATTTCAACAAGAAATTTGAATCATCCGGCAGATGAAAACCATAGCGATCATTTCATCGCATCAGAGTCGCGGATCACTGCCAGAACTGGTTCTGACGCCCACGCCTCGTAAATGATCCGGGGGCAGGTGACCGTTGGATTTCAAACGCCCCGGCTAACGCCCGTTTTTGTCGTTGTGATTTGCAGCCACGTTGTTTAGGCTCTGGAAAAACCCCACAAAACCGACCCGATCGCCGCCCCGTCGCTCGCGCATTTCCAGCAACGTCATTTCCCCAACAGCTCCGCCAATTGCTCGACCGTTCGCTTCGTCGCTCCCTGATTGGCGACCACAACTTGGCGAGCCCGAGCCCCCATCGCCCTGGCGGCCTCGACGTCGTCCAACGCCCAGTCAACAAACGCCTCAAGTTCGTTTGCGTCATGAACGACCTTCGACGCATCAACGCTTAGCAGCGATGCGACCGTCTCGCGAAAGTTCCTCGTGTTGGGACCAAAGCAAACCGGAGCCCCAAACGCGGCTGGTTCAATCATGTTTTGCCCGCCACGAGAACCCATGGCTCCACCCACAAACGCCACTTTTGCCACCGACCACCACTTCGTCAGTTCTCCGATCGCATCGATCACCAACACATCGTCAGGACCCGCGTTGTCCAATTTTTGCTGCTCTGAAAACAGGACCCCGCGAAGCCCTTTGCCCTGAAGAAGCGTCAAAACTTCGTCGCGCCGTTGAGGGTGCCTGGGAACCAGAATCAATCGCAAGTTCGGTCGCGTTTTCCCCAACTCGCGGTATGCCAAAACCGCTGCTCGTTCGTCTTCGATCTGCGTGCTACCGGCAACGAACAGTCGATGCTCCGGCGCGAACCCTGTGGCGGCCTGCTGTTGTAGTCCGGATTCGCGGATCGAATCAAGTGATTCAACCAGCGAGTCAAATTTGATGTTGCCCGTTACTCGAACGCAATCATCGGGACAGCCCAATTGTCTGAACCGCGTCGCATAGGTTTGGTTCTGAGCCAACACCAGCGACAGGCCTTGAAATGAGCGACTCACAAGCAGCCTGATCTTTTGGTAGCCTGCGTGGCTGTTTTCGCTCAGCCGACCATTGACGACCGCAACGGGAATCTTCCTGGCTCTGCAAATGCCCAGGAAGTTTGGCCACAGTTCCAACTCCATCAGGACGACCAAGTCGGGGCGAATTCGGGAAAGCGAGTTCTTCACCGCCCACGAGAAATCGGTGGGCCAAAAGAAAACCTGATGTTGCTCTGCAAAAAGCTCCCTCGCCCGGTCGTATCCCGATTCCGTTGTTGTCGAAATAAAGATGCGGCTCTCGGGAAACCGCGTCCGCAGTTGGTCAATCAGGGTTTTGAGCAAATGAACTTCGCCGACACTCACGGCGTGCAGCCAAATTCGTGTTTCGTTTTCGCGTTCTTCGACTTGGGGCGAAACAAGTCCCAACAGTTTTTCTTTCAGCCCGCGCCGATAGCGACCACGAAACAGGAATCTCCACAGCAGCCACGGGGCAACAATGGTGATGCCAATGGCATAGACTAAATTGAAAACCGCACTTCTCATGCAATCCCATGTCCACGCGTCGCCAGGAACGCGACCCCGTCGCAAGCCATCACAACGCGGTCCGGTGCACCCTGGGTGACCACCGATGAACGCCGCTCTGTATTGCGCCCCTGCCCCTCGCCAGATTTACGCTTCTGCTGTTGAAGATCTTTATCCCTTTTTCCTGCCATTGGACTCTCCAGTTTGCGAGGGTCACCTGTCGTTGTGTTTGTTGGTCACACGGACAACTTTGTTTATAATCTATCGAAGTAGTCGTGTTTGTACGACACGGTGTCGCGCAAACACGTGTTGCCGGCCTTCCAAATTTGGCGACGCGGGTTGGCGTCGGTACAATCTTGCCAAAATGCAGATGTCGCTCGCCTGGCGTTTGGGGCGGTGCTGCGGAAGCCTCTGTCCGCTGGAGCCAAATGTTGACATCCGCCAAAATCCAACAGTTAGTGTCTGTCGCTTTTGCGAGTGCGCCTCGCCCTGAGGACTTTGCGTCCGCCTGCTCTTGCCCAGAATGTGCTGATGTAAATCTCTCGTTTCAGTCATGCGACGACACGCTGCCTCCGGGACTGGCCTGGAAACTCCCACTGCTGTCACCTGATGCCGTGCGGTACTTGATGCCTCAGTTGGTTCGTAACTGCCTTTGTGATGACGCCGATGACGATCTTTGCTGGAACTTCGTGACGATGCTCGGCGAGCCCGTTTCCAAATCCGCACCGCCAGACTATCTGCGGTTTGCTTCCACGTTTGATCGCGGCCAATTCGCGGCGACTCTTGCCTTTCTCAAATTCATTCACGCAGACTGGTATTCAGAGGCCGAACCTGCCCCAAAAGATGTGATTCGGGGTATCCGAAACTGGGAGCATTTCGTTGAGCGGGCAACCGGCGACTGGTGTAGTGAAACAATAGTTTCCTCACTTACTTATTTTTCAAAACGTCCTTGACGACGTTCAGCGGCTACCAAGAAGTTCGTCAATACGTTTGGCTTCGCGCAAAATGCTTCGCTTTGATGCGTTTGGATTAACAAAACGGTACTTGACACCTTTATTCTGACACAGCTTGCCAACTCCTACAATGACATTCGTTTGTATCGTGAATGGTCATTTGGACGAACATCCGTTTTTCGAAGTCCGCAATCTGCTGACTTGCCAGGTGATCGACTGGAAGAAGATTTCTCCAATCTTGGACTGTTCCTGAATTACTTGCGCGGGATTCCGGCCGCCAAAAGAGCAATCATCGAACACCTACAGGATC
>CALFWR010000071.1 GCA_937928555.1 uncultured Pirellulaceae bacterium | reverse complement strand
AAAGTTTGTAAGAATTTCATTGCTCATCGTCGCCATCAATCAACCTCCGTGAAAAATACGCCAGCAAAATACTGCTGACTTGACGGAGAACTAATTCAAGCAATTATTGATCCAATGAATCGACGTGCGGTCGCCGTGGCTCATATCCTGCGTGCTTGGATTTTGCGTTAGCGTTAGAAAAGCAGCTCAAATCCCAAAGCCTCCCGGTCACGTCTTTGCCACAGCCACCATGGCGGTAAACTGGGGGAAATCAGTTCAATCTTCAACCAAAACTCCAATGCTCGATCGAAAATTTATCTTTGAACATATCGAAGAAGTCAAAACCAACTGTCGCAATCGCAACCTCGACCTGAACCTCGATTCATTTGTAGACCTCGAGACGGCGCGGCGGGCAAAGCTTCAGGAGTCCGAAGCACTCAACAAGCAGGCAAATGACGCTTCGAAGCTGATCGGCAAAGCTGCCGACGATGCCGAGCGGGAAAAGCTCAAAGAAGAGGCTCGGGCGATTCGAGAAAAGAAAAGCGAAGCCCAGGCCGAACACGATCGCCTGGACGAGGAAGTTCTCGCGCTGCAAAAGCTTGTCCCCAATATGGCTCATCCGGACGCACCGGTCGGCGAGGACGACAAAGCCAACTTGCAGATCGCGACCGGCAAGCATGATCCACGGAAGTTCGATTTCGAGGTCATGGACCACCTAGAACTTGGGCAGCACCACGGTTGGATTGACTTTGAGGGCGGCGCGCGAACAACCGGTGCCGGATTTTACTTCCTCAAAGGCGATCTCGTGTTGCTTGACCTGGCGCTGCAGCAGTTCGCCGTAAGCGAGCTTTCCAAACGCGGATTTACCCCGACGATCACTCCGGATCTTGCCCGCGACAGTGTGCTTGAAGGCATCGGTTTCAACCCGCGCGGCCCCGAAACACAGATTTACAGCATCGAAGAAATGGACGTGTCGCTGATCGGCACCGCCGAAATTACTCTGGGTGGGCTTTATTCGGGCGTCACCGTCACCGACCAGGAACTTCCGATCAAGCTCTGCGGCATCAGCCACTGCTATCGAACCGAAGCCGGCGCGGCCGGGCGGGCGTCTCGTGGCTTGTACCGCGTCCACCAGTTCACGAAAATCGAAATGTTTGCGTTTACCAAACCGGACCAAAGCGACGCGATGCACGAAGACCTTCGTCAGATTGAATGCGATCTTTTCGACGCGATCGAAGTCCCCTACCGCGTCGTCGACACCGCAACGGGTGACCTTGGCGGACCGGCCTACCGCAAGTACGACCTCGAAGCCTGGATGCCCGGCCGCGGCGACGCGGGCGAGTACGGTGAAGTCACCAGTACCTCGAACTGTACCGACTACCAGTCACGACGCCTGAACATTCGATTCAAGAACGAAGGCAAAAAAGGCACGCATTTTGTTCACACGCTCAACGGCACAGCGTTCGCGCTGAGCCGTGCCTTGATTGCGATTTTGGAGAATCATCAGAACGCCGATCGAAGCGTAACGATTCCCGAAGTACTGCGGCCGATTATGGGCAAGGACAAGATCGGTTAACTGGACGCCGTGGTTTCCTGCGGGCAGTCGCCAGTGAGCCGCTGGCGGCAAGGCCTCGGGTGGATGAACCGCTGGCCGTAAGGCGCCGCAAGCCCTCGGGATTGCAGCTCCAAAAGATTTCCCTCTGCCAACGATCAAACCAACGATCAAACCAACGATCCAAACGGCCCCAACAACCACCGTTTTCGCACTGTAGACGCGGCATTTTACGCTTACCCACACGAAAACACTTTGTTCAATCGAACCGCGTTTCCACCCGAGGCCTTACCTTACGGCTTTACGGCCAGCGGCTCAATTTTGCACACAAACGACTGGCTCGCAAAACTGCTAACTACCGGATCACCACGCAAATAGGGCCCGGCACGAACACGCTTTGCTTTTGATACTTCAGCTGGCCAGTCGATTCATCAACCGCAAACACAGTCGCCGAATTGGTATGCTGCCCTGCGGCGATCAGCCACTTGCCGCAAGGCGTCAAATTAAAGTTCCGCGGCCAGGCACCGTGAACAGAGACAATCTGGATCCGTTCGAGCTTTCCGGATTGTTCGTCAAAAGAGAAAACCGAAATCGAATCGTGGCCGCGGTTTCCTGTGTAGATAAACTTTCCCGAAGGATGCACCCGGACCTCCGACGAACTGTTGAACACTTCGCCGTCCTTGTGAACCTGATCCAGGGCCGCAACGGTGGAATGCAACTTCATCTCACCGTCGGCGTATTCGAACACGGAAACCGAAAGCTCAAGTTCGTTCAGCAGAAAAGCAAACTTGCCGCTGGTGTGAAATTTCATGTGACGCGGACCGCCGCCGGCGATACACTCGACTGCCCCGTCTGCGACAAGCGAATTGCCGTCAAGCCGATATCGTACCATTTGATCCAGACCCAGATCCGGAACGAAAACGAATTTGTTATCCGGGCTAAACCCGCAGTAGTGCGGGTGCGGCGAGTTCTGGCGGCCTTTGACGACTTTCGAGCCACCGGAGTGCTGATAAACCGTTGGCTCACCGGCGAAAGAACCGTCTTCATTCAATGCGACCGAGATCGCGTTGCCGCCGCCATACTGTGCGCTGGCCAGAACTTTTCCTGTCGGGTCAACGCCAAGGAAACACGAATTGGCAACGATGGGTGTTTCGGAAATTTTCGTCAGAGATTCACCATCACCAATTTTGAATACTGCGAGGACAGGCTTGTTGGCGGCATAACCGGCGGAGTACAAAACCGGAAGCGTCGGGTGAAGGGTAACCCAGCCCGCGCCCGGAAGTTCCATGGCAAGCGTCGACGCCGAGAGTTCTCCTTTTTCAGCATCGAAAGTCGCGTGATAGATGCCGGCCGGAACGTTCGCGTTGTTGCCGCCGGTGCCGAACCAGACGTCGTAAGGTTCGCCTGCCAGAGCGATGCTCGTGATCAGAGCAAGTAAAATCAGGGAAAGAAAAATCTTCACGGCGTCTCCGGGTTCAAGCATCACAACACCACACAGTTTACCAAAAAGAAATCAGGTTGCCAAAGACGCGATGCATGCGGCTTGGCAAACAAAAACAAGTGCTCCAGCAAGGAACCCGAAACCATGCGTCAAAACCATGTTGCGCAACCGACGAGCTACTCGATGATTTTGCCACAGTAAAGGAAGTCAGCAAAAGCGCGCCATGACGCATCGGTTGCCGGCGGCTGGCGGAGTGGACCCTCAGAGAAGTATTCGAGGCAGGCGAGGAGATAACCGGGGATGTCGCCGTTAACCCAACCAAGTGCACCGTCCACGATGTACGACTTGGGCGAATCGGCTTCAATACTTTGTGCGCGAGATCGTTCTTCGGCGAGGCATCGGACGAACGCGATAAAAGAGTCACGGTCATGCACATCGTCAAGCAAATCTTCGGGTCGCATCACGATCCCGGATTATTCACGAGGCGTGGGCGTGACTTTCAGTTCAGTCAATGAACGTCGTCTCAGTCTGGGTAAAACCGCTTTGGTCCACATCATCGGCGAGGTGAACCGGAATTTCCGAAGCGAACCCGGTGTCACGTTAGCTTTCGTGTGGTTCAACCCAATCAACGCCCGTCGTCGTGAATAATTCCGGACGATAACTCCGGGCCAAGTAGCTCGCCTCTCCGAGGTGTGAAAGCTTGACCCGGAGAAGCTGTGATTTTATTGCAATGCTATTGCTGTTCCTGTTCCTGTTCCTCTGGCAATGCCAGTCGCGCAACCTTCCCCGGCAGCGAACCGCCGACTCTCCGAGACAGGAGGGTGTTCGAAAAAGCGACACTGCGAAAGTATCTTCGGACCCGAGGCCTCACGGCCAGCGGCTCACTTTTTGCGGCGAAGTAATAAGCCCTAACCGACGGCCATGCCGTGAACGTTCCGGTCAATTGCACAGGAAGTGGCAGATGTCGCCGTCCTGGACAACGTAGTTTTTGCCTTCGACACGCATCTTTCCGGCGTTCTTGATTTCGTTTTCGCTTTGATGTTCTACAAGATCTTCGACCGTGTAAACATTCACACGAATGAAACCTTTCTCAAAATCGGTATGAATCACCCCGGCGGCTTGCGGGGCAACTGCGCCCACGGGGATCGTCCACGCGCGGACTTCCTTTTCACCTGCGGTAAAGTAACTCTGCAGCCCGAGGGTCGCGTAGGCTTCACGAGCCAACACATTGAGAGCCGGCTCTTTGAGCCCATAAGCGTCCAACATCTCGCCACGCTCCGACGGGTCGATCTCGGCCAACTCCGATTCGATCCGCGCACAGACGCAAACAAACCCGGCACCAACTTCAGCGGCATAACTGCGGACCTTTTCCGCCAATTCCGATTTTCCTTCGACATCGCCTTCGTCAACATTGGCCACGTAAAGCAACGGCTTGCGTGTGAGCAAACCGTAGCTCTTGAGCGATTTGTCTTCCAGTTCGGTCAGCTCGCAATTTCGCAGCGGTGATTCGGATTCCAGATGAGCCAAACATTTGTTGATCGCTTCAACGCGAAGCTGGGCTTCCTTGTCGCCACTTCGAGCCGCACGCTTGGCTTTGTCGAGTGAGTTCTGCAACATCTCGATGTCGGCCAACATCAACTCCATTTCGATCGTTTCGATATCAGACATCGGATCGACTTGCCCGCTGACGTGGATCACGTCGGGGTCTTCAAAGCAGCGGACGACCTGAAGGATCGCATCGACAGCACGGATGTGGCTGAGGAACTTGTTGCCAAGGCCTTCGCCTTCGCTGGCACCTTTGACGATGCCCGCGATATCGACAAGCTTGACCACCGCCGGGATGGTCTTTTGCGGCGTGATGTATTGGACGATCGTGTCCAGACGATCATCGGGGACCGTGATCATGCCTTCGTTGGGTTCGATCGTGCAGAAAGGATAATTCTCCGACTGAGCGGATTTCGATTCAGTGAGAGCATTGAACAGCGTGCTTTTGCCGACGTTGGGCAGCCCGACGATTCCGGCTTCCATGGTTGTGCCTGAGGTGAAACAAAAAAAGCGAAAGCCATCCCAAGGACAGCTTTCGCCAGATGTTACCGAATTGGGTTGGCCAATTGAAGGCTACCAGGCAAACTCGATCCCTGCATAGCCACCATTGAGGATCAAGTTCGCGTCTTTGTCGATGTTCTGAAAGCTTTTCGTGTCAAAGACATGATCTTGCAGTTGGTCGCCGGCAAAGGCCACATCGCTGACTCCGATCCCGCGGTAGCCGATCCGGGCTCGCATTCGACTGGAGATCTGGTAGACCAGCCCAAGGTCGACTTCGCCCAGAAGCGCAATATGATCCGATTCCGTTTCGAAGCTAATTGGCGTTCCGGCATCGCGACCCTGTAATGCTTGTGGGATTACCGAAGAACCGTCCGCGAAAATGTACCTCGCGTTCTGGTGACTAGTGACTCGATTGTTGAACACGCCCCCGGTCACACCAAAGAACAAACTGACCCGATTCACAAGTGAAATCTGCATTCGTCGGCCCAACTGAATACCGTACAGGTCGTTTTCGACATCGCTGACGTAGTTAGCAAAAGTCGGATTCACGTGACCCGGTATTGAGCTCTGTCCGATATCGTTGGCGGCAAATCCGAGGGAGTCCTCGAACTGGAAGTACCGGAATCCCACCAAATACTCCACAGATCGTCGCCCGCTGCTACGACCGCGCCGCAGCCAGTTAATCTCAAAGTTGTTGATGTTCGTGTCGCGGCTAACGGTGTGGGAAGCCGCATCGTTGAAGACCGTTTCAGCCGGAACACCACCAAACCCAATCCCGGAAAGGCCCTTGGATGGCAGAATAACATTTCCAACGAAACCAGAGCCCGCATACGCGACGCTTGGATTATCCACAAGGAAATCCGAGTTGTCGGCGCTCAGGTTGAAGTACCGTAATTCAAATCCACTTCCGTTGCTCTTACGACGGGCAAACACCGCTTCAACGCCGTCCAAGTCATCCTGATCAACGGAGTTGGTCCCCAACTGGCGCGAATTGTTTCTGGTCAACAAACGGTCAGAGTCTCCGTCATTGATGCCGAACGCCAAACCCGAAATTCCAAACAGATTGTTTGCGCCTCTTCCCGCCGTAACCGCTGGCTGAAACACTTCGTCGCTCTGTACCGAAGTCGCGAACGCTGCCGGTGTGCTTTCACCGACACCCTCGCACGAAGCGCAGCCCGTGTACTCGCTCACGTCAAAGTTTTCCGCAGAACCAATCTGCACAGGGCTTTCGATGAAAGTCCCGTCGATGGTTGTGTCGGCATACCCATAACTGGTCACTGGCTGACCGGAAACCAGACTTCCGTCGCCTGGCGTATGATGCGACTGAAACGATGAGCCCATCGGAACCGGCGAAGACCATCCCGGTGTTGCAGGTGCTGTCGGTATCGCTGCAGGCTGCCCAAGAACCTTGTTTAACGATGGAGCACTCGTGGATTCGATGACCGCACCGGAAATGGGAGCCAATTGTCCAGTTACAGATTGCACCCCAACTGTCGCTGGAGTCGGCGCTTGCAGTGAACCTTGCGATAGCCCACTCTGCAAAGGAGCTCTCGTACCGGAACCGGGAAAAGGAACTCTACTGCCGGAACCCGTCGCTGGCACAAGCGAGCTCGGGACCGAGCCACCTTGCTGGAGGATCGTATCCTGAAAGACGCCGCCTCCGGGTGCCGTTTGAGCGAACGCGCTTCCAACGAGCAAGCTCGAACTACAGGCTCCTGCCACAATGAGCGACAGGCAAGTTCGACGCTGGAATAGGGAAAGCAGACTAATGTATTTCATGATGACCTCAGGCAAGACAAGCATGGCATCAGGACGATTCCGAAAAATCACAAACGGCTCACGGCCCCGTCCAACACTCACGTGTCACATCGTCTGGTGGATTTGGCACAGCCATTGAAACTGGTGCAAACGGCGCTTCAATCTCAAACCGTTGCCTTACGATCGGCATGTCGCTCACAAGACGAATGAGTCGTCGAAAAAGCAAATGCGTTTGTCTTTACGGAGCCGGTATGGATCGGACAAAACGGAAACTCATCCGGGATACTCTGGCCATTGCTAGCGGGCAACTGGCAGCAAAATCATTTTGTCTGAATTTTGGCTAAAGTCGTCTTGGTCGAAACGGCGGCATCATCCATATTCTCGCCCGGATGAAATCTGATGTTTCCACGGACAGGAACCCCCCATGAAAAAGATCCCCCTATTTCTCTGTATTTTCGGCCTTTTCTTGATGCCCAACGTAGTCAGCGCCGACATTCTCGCTCTCTACGAGTTTGACCAGGGACCGACAGCGGCAGACAACGATGTCTTCGTTGACGCAAATAACTTTCAGCGGAATACGTCCCGGGACAACAACGCGGATGTGACCGCCAGGGCCTACAACACCCGCACCAACATTGACGCTAATCAGGTTGTCGGTCCCAGTTTGGGCGGTGTCGCTTCTCCTCAACTGGATGACCATGCATTCGCCAGGCCGTCGCAAACAACCAATACGATCGATAGTCTTTCGAACAACGCTTATCACGAGTTCTCGGTCCAAATTGACAATGGAACGTGGACGATTGACTCGATTCACTACCAGTACTGGGTGAATGGTACAAATGCGGGTGACAATTCCGTTTTCCGCACGACGGTTTATTCGGATCTCGTTGGATACGCTCCAGGAGACGAGCTGGGAACATTCCAGTTTCAGCATACCAACCAAAATCCCCCGATTCAGACCGTCAGCTTCAACAACCTGCATACCAATCCGGCGTTCAACCAAGCTTTTCAGCAACTTGGTCCGGGCACGGTTGCCACTTTCCGAATTGTATTTTCAGACGATGTCGACAGCGGACCTTCGAATCATCGAATCGACGATGTGGAACTGCGCGGATTTCAGAACGCCGTTGCAGTCCCAGAGCCCTCGTCTCTGATTACTCTGGCACTCGTTGGCGGACTGATGGTGGTCCGTCGTCGCCGAGCTTAAGTTTCAGGCATTTCAAACAATCGACTTTGGCATCCTAATCGATGTCCATCGGAATTCATCCAGTAGCCAAAGCAAAAAGGGTGTCAGCAATACGCTGACACCCTTTTATTTTTGTGAATGACCCCGGATTATTCGCGAGGCGTGGGCGTCAGAATCAGTTCCGACAGTGATCCGCGACTCTGATGCGGTCAAACGATCGCTGTGGTTTTCATCTACTGGACGATTCACATTTCTTGTTGAAGTTCAGCTTTTCCGTTGCTTCTGTTGGCCAGACGTAGGATCAACGCCCGTCGTC
>CALFWR010000070.1 GCA_937928555.1 uncultured Pirellulaceae bacterium | reverse complement strand
TCCATCGAAGTACGGCCAACCGAACAGACAAATGACTCCAACCGCACGATGTCGTCGTTCTGAATTGGCTTGTGAAAGTGAACTCCGTCATTGGATGCCGTCACCACGGCCGACTTGCAGTGCCGCCGCGCGGAAATTGCGGCGCATTCGTCAATCCGCTTCATCAGCAACCCGCCAAAGAGCGTGTTGTGCATGTTGGTATCGCCAGGCAAGACAATATTTTCCTGAACCGCATACGAGCGGCTCATCGGAATCTCTGATCGCGTCGACATATCAAACCTGATTCAATTCTGTGGGTGCTTCCATGCCCAATTGGGCGCGAAACTGGTCGGCGTTACGGATGACGGTTTGCAGGTCGTCTCCGATAAATGTCGCGTGACCCATCTTTCGCCCGGGCCGCGCCGTTGCCTTGCCGTACAGATGAAGACGCATTTGAGTTCCCGGCAGCGAATCGCCAATCGATTCAAATTCCGGTTCACCTTCGGCCCAAAGATCACCAAGCAGATTCACCATCACCGCCGGCCGCGCCTGCTTGGGCTGCGGCAGTTCGTGGCTGGTAACCGCCAGGGCCTGCAAATCAAACTGGGACTGAGAAAAGGAATCGATCGTCAGGTGGCCCGAGTTATGAGGCCGGGGCGCGATTTCGTTGACAAGCACTTCGCCCGTTTTGCCAACAAAGAATTCTACACAAAAGATCCCCACCAGAGCAAAGTCCCTGGCAACCCGCGTTGCCAATTCGCGAACCGTTGCCTCGACCTGAGGGTCAACATCATTAGCCACCCACGAAGTATCGAGGATATGATTCACGTGTCGATTGCGCATCGGACCGATCGTCACAAAGTCTCCCGCGACATCCCCGGCGACGAGCATGGAAACTTCAAAGGCAAGATCGACGAACTTTTCGAGTGTGCAGGTTCGCCCGGCGACCTCCTGGTGGATCGCTTCCAAACGCGAACGATCGGCGCCGGAATCGATCTTCCACTGGCCTTTGCCGTCGTACCCGTCGGTTGCCGTTTTCAAAACGGCTGCACCGTCCAACTGCCTGACTCCCGCCACGAGAGTTTCCAACGAATCAACAATCGCAAAAGGAGACGTCGGGATACCGTTGTCGGCAAGGAACTGCTTTTCCAAAGCCCGGTTCTGGGTCGTCTGAACCACCGACAGTGACGGCCGCAGTTGGACTTTGTCCGCGATCGCCGCCAAAGTCGCCGCCGGAATGGACTCAAACTCGTACGTCACCACCTCGCACATGCGAGTAAGCCGATCGATACACGCAGCGTCATCGAACGAACCGGTGATGACTTCGTCAGCATACCTTGCAGCGGGCTCGTCGGGTTGGTTACAGAAACAGCAGACGCGATAGCCAAGGCTTTGTGCGGACTGAGTAAAGAACATACCCAGCTGCCCGCCGCCGACTACGCCAACCATTTTGTCTTTTTCCAGCACGCATATTTCCATTTGGTGGCAACCCTTGATTCAGTGAACAATCTTGCTGCTTGCCTGGACAGCGGCAGTTTGCCTGTCCGCGTACCCCGCCAAACGGGCGGCCAATTCCGTGTCAGAAATCGCCAAAATTCTTGCCGCGAGCAAGCCCGCATTTTTGGCTCCCGATTCACCGATCGCCAACGTCCCCACGGGAACTCCGCCTGGCATCTGGGCGATCGACAACAATGAATCGATCCCGTTAAGCGAGCGGCTTTTGATCGGCACACCAAGCACCGGCAGCGTCGTCATCGACGCAATCATCCCGGGAAGGTGGGCCGCACCACCGGCGCCTGCGATGATGACTTTGTAGCCGCTGTCCGCTGCGCCACGAGCAAAGTCAAACATCTTTTCGGGTGTTCGATGAGCCGACACGACTTCGCAGTGGGCCGCCACGGACAGCTCCTGAAGAACCTCAAAAGCCAACTTCATCGTTGGCCAATCGGACTGGCTACCCATCACGATCGCGACGGAGATATCACTGTTTGCCATTTATTTTGACCGAGGGCAGAAATGCTTGCACTTTCAGGTTCCATTGAAGCATGTTTGCCCAAAATGTAAACGCCCATCGACAATCATCGGTCTTGTATTGACAGGTGTCGCCTCCTAACCTCGCCGCGTACCTGGTAAGGCCACCGCACCCAACATTCAACCCATGAAACTTTTTCCGTTCAGTGAAATCTGGAACCCACGCAGGGCATCCGATTCGTCCGAGCGAATTGAACGTACCATTGACGACCGATCGCGGCGGCTGATTGCCGGCGTCGCGGTGGATTCCAAATTTGATTCCGCCAGTGGCTCGCTGGTTGTCGCCAAAGGCCGTGGCAAGTTCTGCCGAGTCCTTTTTCACGACCGCGTAAGCATCCCGTTGCCCGGTCCGCTTCGCGAAAGTTGCCTTGATCTTCAAGCGTCTACTGATCCGTCCAGCGGCACGCTGAAAGCCTGTGGTCTGGAATTGGCCGATGTTCAACGCCAGGTCGTTGGTGAACTTCAAAGAAAAGCCGCCCGCTACGTCGATCGGATTTTGGCCGTGTCGGTCATCGATCCGGGGCTGTGGATCAACGACTTTGACGGCAAGCCGCTCTACCTGCCGATCTCGGACCCGGGTCGTATCGCTGAAAGCACCGGGCTGAATGTGATCGACGCGTTTCCATCGCGAGACCTGGAAGTCGGAGGGCAGGGCGGGCCGCTGGATCTGTTGCCATGGTGGCTGCTGCTGGCCGACCGCAGCTTTCCGGTGTCCGAGTCCGTTAACGGCCTAATTCGTGTCGGTAACGAGACTTCGATTATTCTGTTCGCTCCTTCCGATGGACTCGACGCAACGGTTCCCGACGTGATTCGGTTTCAAACGTCTGGCATGAATCTGATTCACGCACTGGTACAACTTTCGTTTCGATCACCGCCGGGCCCGGAACAGATCCGCCGGTTGCTAGTTTCAGGAATCCACAGCAAGTCACTGTTGGACGCCTGGCTGAAAATCACAAACGGAGACCTGGATTCGATGCACCGGGCAGCCCGCGCGGCGATTGAACAAGGCGTCAGCTCGGAACAGCTTTTTTCCACATTCTCCAAGTGGCTGTTTGTGACCTGCGAACAGAATATTAAACAGGGACTGCAGGATCTGGAGAGCCAATTTCAGGCGGACCAACGTCGGCTTGAGTCACAACGTAAATCGCAACCGGTGACGCGATTCGACTACAAACCGAACTTCAGCCACGTGCCGCTGGTTTTCCTGGACGCCGAAGCCCCGATTCGCGACAGCCTTGGAGCGATGCTTGGCAACAACGGTTTCAAAATCCGAACGGACCTTGGTTTGGCTTCCTCCGCTTCGTCCAACTTGCCGGACTCCGTGGAAGCCTCTTCAAACCATGAAAGCCTCGTCGCCGCACTGCTGGGCCTGCTGCACATTGATCAAATTCCTGCCAATCTTCCCTCGCTCACCGGCGCGAATCAGCAACGAATCCTCGGCAGGATTTCGCCCGGACGCCCACACCAGTGGCGGCAGTTGGTGCGCGAGATGGCGGACTTCCAACCGCCGGCCTTGAAGCTTCGCGACGCGGTGTAGTTGACCGTGGGAAAACAGATTTAGCGATTTAGCGCCACAAGTCCTCCGCCTTGTACGGGCTGCCTGGCAGTTCAAAGAACTTTCCGTGAACGAAGCGATGGTCGATTCCGATGTTGTTAATGGCGGCAAGGTCTTCTGCGGGAAGCTCAAATTCGCCCGCAGCAAGGTTGTCCGCCAGTCGCTGGCGGTTGGTTGATTTGGGAATCGCGACGGTGCCGCGTGTCGTCGCCCACGACAGCAGGATCTGGCCTTTACTCATCGAGTGTTTTTCCGCGATCGCGGCTACGACTTCTTGGTTAAATAGCACCGGATCGGCATCACCACGCATTCGCTCCGGACGGTCACCCGATCCCAGCGGCGAGTAAGCCACCAACTGCACGCTGTTACTTTGGCAATACTCCTGAAGCTCTCGCTGCGGAAGAAACGGATGGCATTCGACCTGGTTGGCGGCAACAGGCACCGAACCGTTCTCAAGCAAATCTTCCAGCCGACGGATGCTGAAATTGGACACGCCAAGGTTTACACACAGTCCCGATTTGTGACACTCTTCCATCGCCTGCCACGTTTCAATCAGCGGCACCTCTTCGATCGCCACAAAGTCTTCACCGCTCTCAGGCAACCACTTGCCATGCTTGATCGCCACCGGCCAGTGGATCAGGTAAAGATCCAGATGATCCAGTCCAAGCCGTAAAAGTGTCGCTTCGAGAGCAGGGCGAACGTGCTCGGGACGATGACTGTCATTCCAAAGCTTGGACGTGATAAAAACATCGTCCCGCGAAAGACCACCTGCAAATGCATCCGCAAAAGCAGCTCCGACATCCGATTCGTTCTGGTAAATTGCAGCACAGTCAATATGGCGGTAGCCCAATTCGAGGGCTGTCGCGACGGCATCTTTGGCCGATCCGTCTTCCATTTTCCACGTTCCCAGCCCGATTGCGGGAATGAAGTGGCCGTCATGTAGCTTAAATTTTTTCACCGGGTGCTCCGTGTCTCTTTACTATGGACCAATGGACAATCTCCGGGCACGATAACTTTCATCTCCCCTTCGCTCAACCCTTGGTAAATCCGAATCGCATGGCGACCACCGATACAAAACCCTACATGCAAAAGCTGGGACGCAGCGCGCGCCAGGCCGCCAAAGTCCTTGCGATCGCCAACACGCAAGCCAAACGGACCGCGATTCTTGCTGCGGCGAGGGCGATCGAATCAAAGGCAACGTATCTGGTCGAGCAAAATCAACTGGACCTGAATCGCGCCAGCGAAAACGGATTGAGCCCCGCGATGGTGGATCGGCTTCGACTGGACCGTTCGCGAATCGAAAGCATCGCCAAGGGACTTTGTCAGGTCGCCAACCTTGAGGATCCCGTTGGAACCGTGATGGCGAAATGGGATCGGCCCAACGGTTTGCAGATCCAACGCGTCCGCACGCCGCTGGGCGTCATCGGCGTGATCTACGAAAGCCGCCCCAATGTGACCGCCGACGCCGGGGCACTCTGTTTACTCGCTGGCAACGCGGTGATCCTGCGTGGCGGCAGCGATTCGATTTGCAGCTCGACCGCCATCCATCAGTGTCTTGTCGAAGGATTGAAAACAGCAGGACTTCCGGTGGAATCTGTCCAACTGGTTACCACAACTGACCGAAGCGCCGTCGGCGAAATGCTCCAGGGGCTCGATGGCAATATCGACGTGATCGTTCCACGCGGGGGAAAAAGCCTGGTCGCTCGCGTGCAGGCCGAATGTCGCGTTCCCGTTTTTGCCCACCTCGAAGGCATCTGCCACACCTACGTCGATGCGACTTCTGAAATAGCGATGGCAGTGGAAGTCGTCCATAACGCCAAGATGCGTCGAACCGGAATTTGCGGCGCAACCGAAACGCTGTTGGTACAACAGGACGCCGCCGCAAGCCACCTTCTTCCCATCCTCGAGCGACTACGGGATTCCGGTTGCGAAGTTCGCTCGGACGAAGCGATCGGTGCCCGCTTTGATTGTATCGCTGCCACGCAAAACGACTGGTCCACGGAATACCTTGACGCGATTATCTCGGTTCGCCTGGTTGCCGATGTGGGTGAAGCCATCAGCCATATCCAACGTTATTCTTCGGGCCACACCGAAG
Organism: uncultured Pirellulaceae bacterium; assembly: GCA_937928555.1. GTDB lineage: Bacteria > Planctomycetota > Planctomycetia > Pirellulales > Pirellulaceae > Mariniblastus. The sequence continues at coordinate 30,198 of CALFWR010000070.1, read as the reverse complement.
CCATCATTTCCAATGATGCCAAGGCCGTCGCACGGTTCATGTCAGAAATCGATTCAGCCATCGTGATGCATAACGCTTCAACGCAGTTTGCCGACGGTGGAGAGTTTGGGATGGGCGCCGAAATTGGAATCGCCACCGGAAAGATGCACGCCAGAGGCCCCGTCGGCGTCGAGCAGCTTACAAGTTTCAACTATCGCGTTCTCGGGGCAGGGCAGGTGAGGCCATCGTAGCAGGCACTCTCGGTGTGCCGCTGAGCGCATAAAGGCGGCACAACTAGCGAGTGCGTCTGCGACCATCACATCGACAATCAGTGGCAAAAACAGCGACAATCAGCGCATAAAAACGGCGCACGGAGTGTGCCTACTACTTTGCTAATGCTCGTAACCCAGCGCCGCGATCGCAATCCCGTCCTGATCAACGATGGCTCCCTTGCTACCGGATTCAACTCGCCCGATCACAACAATCCCGCCACCAGACAACTCGCGGGCTTGCTGATCTGCCACCAACTCACTCGCCGCATCCGCCGACATCGAAAGCAACAACTCGAAATCTTCACCGTCGAACAACGCGTGATCCAATGCAGACCGCTGCGAGGTCATGGACAGCTTTTCCGCGTCACTGGAAATGGGAACCCTGTCGGTCAACAGCACTGCCGAAACGCCGCTGCATTGAACCATATGGCCCAAATCAACTGCCAGTGAATCGCTGATATCGGTCGCAGCATGCACTTCGTAGTTCGACGCAACATAACTCGCGAGGCTTGTCCGCGGCTGAAAGTCCAGATGCCGACCAAGAATACTTCCGCCAAGCTTGCCGGTAACCAGCAGCGAGTCTCCCGCACGAGCGCCGTCGAGCCTCCATGCTTTGGCCACATCGACGGTTCCCGAAATCGCGACGCCAACGACCAACGGGCCGTCGTGACGGTTGGTGTCTCCCCCCACGATCGCAACATCAAAAGCACTCGCCATCTTGCACATGCCCTGAGCCAACTTTTTGATTTCACCCATCGTCATGGATTTGGGTAGCACCAAAGTCACCAACGCCGCCACGGGCCTGGCTCCCATCGCTGCAATGTCGCTCAGGTTGACCGCCAACGCTTTGCGACCCACCTGCTGCAAGGTGCCATCATCAAGGTCAAAATGGACGCCTTCGGTGATCGTGTCGGTGACCCACACCGTCTCGCGCTGGCTGACATTTAGAATCGCACCGTCGTCACCGATACCGATCTGAACTTCATCGCGTGACTCCGATCCCTGACTGGCTTTGAACAGCCTGATTATTTCCTGTTCCATGACCGTGTTATAAATGAAAAACGCCGCCTTCCAAGCGGGAAGGCGGCGTGTTGCCGTAATGGGGTCGGGTCGAGGCACCTAGGCACTGGCTATCGCCGGGTCGTGTCCGCAGGCTCTCGAGACCGCAGCAGCCTACTTGCTGGTGGCGTAGTTGCGGGACGCCACTCGCATTTGACCCCAGAACGGTTCTGTATCGCGAAGAATGTAGAATTTAAACGGTGCCTTTTTGCCAAACTTGTCCTGAGACAGCACCCACTGAAGATTTTCAGTTGATTCGGTTTTGAATCCAGCCATCGCGACCAACACGTCGCCCGGCAAGATGCCTTCGTCGTCAGCGGGACTGCCCGGTAAAACTTCGACCACGCGAAGGCCTTTGTCGTACATCGGGTGACGGTTGAGCATTTCAACTTCGGTGGCCTGAATCAGCTTCATGCCCAAAGCATCCCAGGCGATATCGCTCACTTCGTGGTTCACTTTGTCGATCGCCAGTTCGACTTTCATGACGCTCTTACCGTGCTCCACGTTCAGAACAACGGGGGCTGAACCACCGGCAGAAACCAGAGCACATTCAAAGTCCAGACGGTTCGACATGGGTCGGTCGCCAACAGAAAGAATCCGGTCGCCTTTGCCAATTCCCGTCCGTGATGCTGGAGACGATGGCAATACTGAATCAACGTAAAGCTGAGGTTGATCATCGACGTAGACAGTTTTAACGGACAATCCATGCTGTAACTTTTGCCGTGAAAGCTTCCCCATCAGGTCGGCAGCGACTTCCATGGCATCGTTGACGGGAATCGCAAACGCAATTCCCTGGGCACCAATCCGGACCGCCACGTTGATTCCGATCATTTCGCCATTGAGATTCAGGAGTGGCCCACCAGAATTTCCCGGATTGATCGAAGCGTCTGTCTGGATCAGGTTTCGATAAACCTGGTCCTCGTTGACCTGGACGGTGCGTCCCAACTGGCTGACGATGCCCACGGTGACGGTGTGTTCGTATCCGTACGCGTTGCCAACCGCGGCAACGGTCTCGGCCAGCATCAGGTCCGAAGACGAACCCACTTTGATAGTCGGCAACGGTGCACCAAGGTCGATCTTGAGAATGGCAAGATCCGTTCCCGGGTCGTGGGCGAGCACTTTGGCGACAGTCTTTTGGCGGTCACTGGTTGTGACTTCGATCTTTTTGACACCCTGAACGACATGGTAGTTCGTCAACACATATCCCTGGGGATCGATGATGACTCCGGTACCCATGCCATTAACCTGCTTGGTGTCACTACCAGAATCGGCCGGTACAGTTTTGCGGCCGCGAAGGTTGACCACTGACATACTGCATCCGTCGATGGCATCCACCAGAGCGGTGCGCCGCCGGTCGGCAGGGCTTTGCGCGTTGATGGTCTCAATCGAAGTTACAAACACTCCAAGGCTGAGCAGGAAAGGCAACCACTTTGGGCACTTTTGGTTTGGCATAGGACGTCGGCCTTGGGTCGAGTCACGAACTTTGCCAGGCGGGGGCTAGCGTAGAACGTGGGCGGTATCGTTACGACGTTTTGTATCGGTGCTGCCGAAGAAGCTCGTTAAAGCCACTTAACGCGACCGGCAAACTCTGCCACGCTTTCCGCAATGCCGGGTTTAGACAAAAAGCGACAAAAGATGCCACAAAGAAAAAGGACCGCCATTTACGGCGGTCCTCGTAGACTAGAACTGGAACGCTACCGGCACGCGATAGCATTTAGGTTTGTTCGCGGGCACACTGTCGGGGTGGCTCGACCGAGTTTCAGCAGCTCACGCTGGCGTGAGCTAATCGTTGCGATTACTGCCCCGGTAACGCCCCGGTAAGTAGCACTGAGCATCACGCCTCCAAAAGGCGTAAAAAACTGCGCCGCACCGCAACCTTCCTCGGCGGCGACCTGCCGACCCTCCCAAACTGGAGGTTGATCGAAACAATCGCAGCCCGGGTGCACTAACCCGCGATCGAATCCAGTTTTTCAATGGCACGGATCATTTCGATTGCCCGCTGCGTCGAGCCGGCTTTGGCGACCAAACGCTTTGCATCAACCAACGCGTCGAGTGTGACATCGTTAGTACGAGCAACCTTGACCGTGCTTGGGCGACCCACTTTACCTTTTGACTTTTTCCGCCGCCGCGTGAGTCCCGCTTTCGATTTGACATTAGCGACCGTCGCGATCGAAACGATGAGGTTTTTCTTCTTCATCGCGGCGACAACATCTTTGAGTTTTGCCGTCGGATTCGCAATTACGTAATCACGAATCTCCTGCGACTTGTTCACTTTTCGTTTTGCCATGTTCCTGAACCATTTTGTTATTTGACTTGGAGTAGCCAACATCATAACTCGATTCAGAAAAATTAGAAATACACCACTTTGATATTTTTCTTTAAACGGTAGACGCCCTGTAAAACCGGGGCAAAAGTGAAAATGCGTACGCAACTGGCTCCGCTTTACCGACAAAGCTAACGGTAACTCTAGCGAAGGGGTGATGGACGCCACAGACTGCGGGCAGTGCTGGTCTTGCCAGCGGTTTGCCCCGAATCCGGTAACATCACATCCTCCCGCAAGGACTCTGGTACGATGGATTCCAGTTCCTCGCCGATTCCTGAAGGATCTCCCCTATCATCGGGCAAGTCAAATTCTCTATCCAGACCGCTTTCAAGGCCATCCTCAGAGTCGCCGTTCAAATTGAGATCCGGAGCCGGTTCAACAGGTGTAAGATTGGAGTCAGCAGAAGGACCCGGGAAGGTTCCTGCCGGATCCGAAAGTGGCGATCCCACGCGACCGTAGCGGCGATCGGCACGTGGATGCTTGCCGCCGAAAGTCGGGTAGTCGTAGTCAAAAGGCCCGCAGCACATACTGCATCCTGCTGTTGCGATACAGGCTGCCGCAACAAGCCCAAAAGCTACTTTGTAAATTTGGCTAAACATATCGGATTCCCGTTTAAGGCCTGATCTCAAGATCAGCCTTGGTTTCTCAGTTTGATTCGTACCGTTGATTGCTGCCTTTGTTCTGCCGCAGCAGGAGCAGTTGGCGTTGCCGGGCGAACAGGGTTAGCTCTGTTTTTGATTTGCAGCTTTGCTCTTGCAGTGTCGCGAGGAGCAGCCTTTCGTGCGGTCGACGCGTTTAGTTTTCGAGCAAGCCTTCGTGCTCTCGGCTTGGCTGTCACTTTGGCTGTCGGTTGAGACACGCGCTGTCCCCCGGCAGCCGGTTGCGAGTCAGACTCATAGCTGACCTGACGAACACTACCGTCATAGTGGTTCTTTGTGGTTGACCCACCAGCGGGAGCATTCGCAGGAGTAGGTGCATTCAATGCCGGTCCCGGGTTGAAAATTTCAACAGGGGGCAATTCGGCAGGAATCCCGCCGTCGTTCACTGGTGAAAATTCTGAACGCTCGCCAGTCTTGGTTCCAATGTTCTGGCTTGACGGCCAGTCTTCACCGCGACTGATGACCTCCGGACGCGACCATCCGTAAACCAATTCCCTGCTGGCACCGCGGCGACGCGAATGCTCTGCGGCATCAAGGTATGCCTTTCCAGCCCACGGGCCTTCTTCGAACCCGATGCCGCAATAAGCCAATATTGTTCCTTTACGGCGATGCAACAACGCCAGCCCTTTGTTGTATTCAGTAACCGATTGGTAAAACGCGATTTCGGCTTGGGATAGTCGACGCTGAGCATCCAAAGCAACATCAAGTGTTTCTGCTCCGGCGTTTTTCAGTTCGTCAAAGACGTCTTTTTCGATCAGCGACATTCTCCAGCGATTGAAGTGCGACGTTGCAGTTTTCAGGTTGGTCGCCAACAGCTGAATGTTTTCGTGAATCTCTTTGTTAACATCCAACTCTGCCTCTTCAAGTCGAGCCATCTCGCGAGCGAGTTTCAATTGTGCGTTTCTCACGTTCGCCAATTCTGCCCGAAAGCCAACCGGCAAACCAAAGTTCAATGAAAACGATAGCTCCTGGTAAGTGCCGTCGTACAGCTCATTCAGGGCTCCACTACCCTGGTCGGGGAAAGGTGTTCCAGAATCAGATGTGCCAAGCCGGTTACCCAGCCCAAGGAAGCGGTACAGCGATGTCAGGTTCAACTCGGGAAGCAAACCGTTTTTCGAGTACGCCACAGCGAGCTCTCGCTTGCGAATTTCCCAGCGAAGGGTTCTCAGTTCCGGACGGTACGTCAGGGCTTCGCAAAGCGTCGTGTAGTAGTCAAATTCAACCGGTGCAAACACTGGTTCGTCGATCGGACGAATCATGTTGCCATCGTTGGCAGCCCAACCCAGCAGGAATCGAAGTTGTCCTTCGGCATTCAGGAGCGTGTTATAGGCTTCTGCAACCTGTGCGTCGAAGAAGTGATACTGCTCGCTCGATTGAGCGACCTGTTGTTTGTTAACATCCGACCGCTCGTCGAACTGGTCTTTTACAATTCGAAACGTCTTCAGGGCTGCGTCGCGACCGTTTTTGGCGGCCTGAAGTGAACGGTAGGCAGCGTACAGGTCCCAGTAACGAATTTCGATATTGGTGACAAAGTTCTGTAGCTGTGCCTCAAGGTTGGCGATCTCCTGGTCGGTATTGATCCTTGAGATCACCACGGGCATGCGGTTAATAAACGCACCTCGGCCTCGCAGCAGTGGCTGCCGAATCTCGGCTTCGAGTGCGACGCGGTAAAAACTGTCCAACACTTGGAAACCTTCCGTAACCGGTGGAGGTGTCGCTGGGTCATCGACCGGGTTTGAGTTGGCGGTATACGATGTCACGTTTCGGAAAAACAGCTGAGTACCGCTGGCTGTGTCTTTGGCGATCTGGGTCTGCCATTGAACCTGATCCTGCTGGAATACCAACGGCTGGTTCGGGTTGGTCGCGACGGTGTTCCGAGGCTCGTCCGATTTGGTAAAGTTGAAACTGCTCGTCAACTGGGCATCGAACTGTGACAAGGCGGCTTCGACTCCCTGGTTGCTGTCCAACTGGGTGTTGGTCAGGAGGCCGGCCGGTGCACCAATTTGCCCCGGAACGCCAATGACTCCGGGCTCCGACTCGCGGATCGCGACGTTGTAAACCGTTCCAACAGCGTTAGGAGCATTGATGATGGTGTCCTGCCCGGGAAGAACACGAGTCCCCTGCAAAGCCGGTGTACCGTACCCTCGAAACAGCTTTCCATTTTGAAGGGCGTAATGAATCGCGGATTCAAGAGAGAGGTCCACGTAGTTATCAAAGTCAGGTTCGATCACCGTTATCGGCGGTCGAGACTGAATCACCTCTTCAAGGCTCTGTGTCTCGATATCGGGGTAATCGATCGTCGTCGCTTGATCGACGTAATGATTGAGTGACCCGGTGTCGTTCAGGTAAATCGGTTTAGTCGGTGAGCATCCGGTCACAAGGGCGACCACGATGGAGCACAGAATAAAGTTGGCTAAGGGGATAAGTCTCATAGGATCCGTGTCCTGTGATGTGTAAAAAACGTTTCGCGGCTCGCAGCAGCCGCGAAAACGAATGGCAAATTTCCTTGCCAGGAACCCCCCAGTTCCAAAAACCTCCGCTGCAAAGCGCAACCTAGGTTGCACCTTGCTACGAAAATTCCGTTACAGCCCTTATCGTCGAGCCAATCGGGAAACTTTTGCTAATCCTTAAACTTTCTTACAACTTGCCTCGATTATCAGGCTCGCTAGCGGCTGGCCGACCCCCAAAGCCCCAAGCCTGCCCAATCTAAAACCGGACGATTCACAAAAAGCGGTGTGAGTTTGAGAGGCCTTCGTAAATTTGGAAGAAATCGGAACCCGAGGCGGGAGCGAGGCACCGTAATATCCTCGTGTTTTTCCTCGCTCACGCGTCGGGTTACCAAAAAGTGCGAACGTCGAACTAAGTGGGCGTCGCGGGTGACACCTTCTAGCTGTGCATGCAAATGCGCGTGGCTTCGCCGTCCCCCTCTGGGCACGCAGACATCAGACGGAGGCAGATCCCCTCTAAAAAGCCATCTACATCGAACCGATGGCACCGACCCAGAGCCCACAAGCAGTTCGACCACAGAGCCCTAAACCACCAAGGCAACCCATTGCCCCAATTCACAAACGCCCATTACGAACACTCTGGGCAAAAAACGACGCAAGCAGTGACAACTACTTCTTCTTGAGCTTTTTCTTGCGCTCTTTGCGGAGCCTTTTTCGCTCTTCCATGCCGTCCAAGGCAGTCTCTTGCGGATCTGATTTGTTGCCTTTGAGCAACGCCATCCCCTTGCCAGCCAATCGGTCCTTCATCGACGGTCCTTTGTCGGATTCATCGAGGCTGTCGGTATCAAGGACAGGTTTGGGCAGGAGCTTCCTTTCCAAAATCCCCCAAATGCTCGACGTGACAAAATACACGCACAATCCGGCTGGCACTTTGAAGAACATGATCGCCATGAACAGCATCGCAAACGACATGGCCTTTTGCATGACGGCCTGATTTTCATCCATCGCCGGTGGCGTGAACAACTTTTGCTGAATCAGAAACAGAACCATCGTCACCAGCGGCAGGATGTTCAAAAAAGGTCCGAACCAACCGGCTTCGTCCAGCCAACCGGGAAGCAGGTTCTTCCAGTACCAGAACTGGTCCGGCCCCGAAAGATTCGAAGCCCACGACAATCCATTTATGATCGGCTCGTCACGCAGTGCGATATCGACCGAAAGCCCACGATACAGCCCGATGAACACCGGAAGCTGAATCAACCCGATCAGGCAACCGCCCAACGGCTTGTAGTTGTATTTCTTGAACAGATCCTGCTGGGCTTTGGCGCGGCCTTCCATGTCGTCGCTGTATTTGTCCGCGATCTCTTTCATCTGCGGTTGCAAGTACTGCATCATCTGGGCGTTGAGTGCGGCTTTCCTGGAAAACGGAATCATCAAACTGCGAACAAAGACCGTCAGAATGATGATCGGAATGACGTAGCTGATTTTGAACGTGAGAAAGTGCAAAATGTGCAGGGCAGCCAGCAGCGGTTTCGAGCACCACCAGAACCAGCCAAACACGCGGGTCCGCTCAAGTCCGTAGGTTTCCAGAACCTTTGGTTCTTTGGGACCGGTGAAAACTTCAAACGGCTGTTTGACGGATGAATTGGCCGGTGCGGTGACCGCTTTGTACAGCCGAAAAGTACAATCGACCAACTTCTGAGCCCGCACGTTGTCGGGGATCGCCGAAGCAGCAGAATTATTCACGTCGGCAAACGCGCTGTACGCGAGGAACTTTTCGTCTGCGGACTTTTTCGGAAACAGCGTCACATTAAAGTACAGCGTATCGACGGCCAGCCAGTTGATTTCTGCATGCCGCGGATCCTTTACCGTCTTGAACGGATCGGTAAAGAATTTGGTGATCGGCCGGTCCTTGAGAGCTTCCTTGACAATCTCCGGGCCGCCAACAAACGCGAAATCATTGAAGCTCGTTGAGCCAATCACGTCGCGGGCACCGGCGATTTTGAAAATGGCCAGATTTCGGCCGTGAGTCTTCTGCGAGTACCACCACGTCTCCGACGGCGTTCCGGTGGGGCCCTTGAGTTCATAGCCCAGAGCCTGATCGGTGTCGGACTCGTTGACGATCTCAACATCAAAGTCCCAGTCAAATGACTTTTGCGATCGGTCCTGAATCTCTTCTTCGGCGAGAACCGGAACAGAGAACTTTTTTCTGACGTAGATCGGACCTTTGAGGCCAAGGTTTTTCAGTTTCGCGGGCGAGACCTGAAACTGCAATTCGACAGAGTGCTCATCCGAGGAAACGACCTCCCATTGCGACGACGTCATCGCTTCATCGACCTCGACCCAGTCCAACTGCGGATCGGGATTGGGCTTGTACAGCTTCAACAGGAACGACTCGTCGAAAACCGCAGTCGGAGAAAGCGTTCCGGGTTCAGGACGAACCAGTTCGATCGGTTTGGTCGTGAGCGTGGTCGTAAACTTGATCGTCTGGCCGGCTCGCATAACGTCCAGCTCGACGTCTCTGCCCGCCTTGGAGGTCGCCATCATGACGCCAAAGTCTTCCGCCGATGTGATCTTTTCACCATCAAGGCTCACCAACAGATCACCCTTTTGGATGCCACCCTGAACTCCTATTCCGGTCGCAAGATCCGCGGGGGTTCCTTTGCCCACGACGCCCACACGAACACCGTCGGCGGTGTCGTGGGCTTCGAGCGAACCAAGGTAACCGCCTTCCCATTCGAGGTCACGATACTTGTAGTCACCGCTACGGGGGTCGCGCAAGTTCAACTCAATCCGCCGCACCGTTCCGCCGTAAGGATTCAGCGTAATCAGGTAACGGTCTGTGCCCGATTCATTCAACGATCCGATCGTGATCAAATCGCCCATCTGCCGCACCGAAGTCAGGCTTCGCTGGCTGTACCAGGCGTTGGTCGCAGCGGAATCCGCCAACTCGCCGGAAACCTGTTCTTCAATCTCGATGTCGGACTTGATCAGGACCGACGAATCGACGCCATTGCGCGACAGTTCTGCGGCGTCAACTTCGGCACCGCCTTCTTCTTTATCCGCGTCCTTGTTCTGCGCCTGCCCAGCGTCGCCCTGATCATCCAGTTCGGCAACTGCGTTTTCATCGCCCTGCTGCCCGGGCGGGTTTTTTGGCGGGAACATCAATTGCAGCGCAAGCATCATCAGCATGGCCATGCCGAGTGCGAACAGAAATGACGAACGATTCTTCACTTTGGGGTACCGGTGAGGCTCGGAAGCACTGCAAAAAGGGGTATTCTGCTGCCCCGGCCAAATATTGGAAGGGGTGCGTAAGTAATGCTCCAGCAAAAGGGCAGCATCAGACGCAAATTTACTTGTCGTCAGCCGCAGGAGCGCCGCGTTTGAGCACGCACCCGGAGAATTTCCAGCCCGAGTCCGTGGCTTCCATCGCCCAGCCGGAAAGCCCGAGGAACGGTGCGATCTCTTTTTCGAAATCAGCCGGTAGCTTGCTGGCGTCAATCTGCTGCTTGCGCTTGTCGTCGGGTTTGGCTTTTTTCCCGTAAACCTCGTTCAGAAGCCTCGCGATGAAGGTTTCCGAATCGGCCATTTTTCCCAGCCGCATCATCTCGTAGTTGGTTTTGAGAATCTTGTCCAATCGCGTGTACATCCGAAATCGAACCCTGCCGGCATCGGTCAGTATTGCCAGTGCCTTCTTCATCTGTTCAACGTCAGCCGATTTCACGAATTTGTCAGAGCTTTTGCCGACGAGAACTTCTTTCAGATAGTCTTTGTCGTTGCACACAAAAAACGTGTTGCCGCGAATCGCGTAATAACGGCGACTGAATAGCGTCACCTTCAGTTTGTCATCATCCTCATCGTCATCATCACCCGCCTCGTCATCCTCGAATTCACCATCGTCATCGTCGTCGTCAAGATCTTCTTCGTCGAACTCGTCAATATCGATCTCCAAACCGGGAACATCCTTTCGCTCCGATTCTCCATCATCCTCAACGTCAATCACGTATTTGAACCCGGCAAGCGTTTTGATCTTGCCCTGACGTGCCCGTTTCATGCTTTCAAGCAACCAATCGCCATCGACCCCGTCGGCGAGCTCCACACCGATCAACATTTTTTCGCTGGACTCACTGATCGGTTCGGTCGTCGCTGTGATGACCGTGGCCCGCTTGCCAAACGACGCAACCATCCTGTTGAGATCGACGCGGAACTTGGGAGATTCCTTCATGTTTTCCAGAATCTCCTCCCACACACCGGGCTCCTGAAAGGCATTCACAAAACGCCCGACACCGGCCCAGGCCTTTTGTACGTCCCATGTAAATGCAAAATACGATCCCGCATTCTCTGGAACCCAACCGGGCACCGATTCGACGTTGTGGCCCTTGGGAGAGAAGTCCAACATCGACAGAAGTCGCTTCTTTGCCGCATCCAGAGCCTTACCTTTTTCCGAATACACCAGCGTCCGATGCAGCATGTCGTACTCCGGCGTGGCAAAACTGACAAAGCCACCGACGGCCTTGATCGCATCAAGCCCCTCTTTGGAAAGCACCTCCAGCGGACGATCCTTGAGCGTTTTGACTTCCTTTTTTTCCTCGGCCAGTGCGTCGGCAAGGCGTGCGTATCCGATTGGATCAACGTGCCAGCGAATATCCGGCGTGACACCCTCGACCGCCGTTTGCCCGGTGATGGACTGAAACGCAGCGCTGCCACCAAGATCCGCCGCCGTCGCGGCCTTCTTTGATTTGATCCGCTCCAGCACGCCACGGAAAATTTTCTCGTTGTCCGAAGCCAGAATCCAACCGTCGATCAACGTGACCCACGAGTTCTGCGTGTGGTTCACTCGCGGGTTGGCGACTTCAACGGTCCACTTGGAAACAGACGTTCCATTGATCTTGAGCTTGTCCTGTTTCGCGTTCCGCTGAAGCATTTTTGCGGATGCTTCCTTTATAAACGCATCCGCTTCGGCGGGGCCTTTGGAAACATCAAACAGTACCACCACACCGTGCGAACCGGGCGCGGGGCGGACTCCCGCTGTAAACGCAGGAAGCACACCGGCGATCGCGACCTCTCCGGTTTTAAGTTTACGGACACTTTCTAGGTCGATACCGAATTTGACACCGTTGCGATCCAGGGCGTCCCGAACCTGACCCTCAAAGCTGGAAAAGAAAGGCTTCAACGAATCGCGTGATGCCAACTGCCCCAATTGCGTTTTCGCCAAATTCGCATCCAGACGTTCCAGGTCATTCACAGACACCCAGAATCGCGTAGAAGCCGGAAGCAACGCTGCGGTCGAAGGCCGCTTTGCCATGGCGGGTGCTGACTTGGCTTTGTCATCAGCCGATTCAACTTTCCCGGTCGATTCAACTTTGTCAGCCGACTCGACTTTGTCAGCCGATCCGCTGCCGGGTTTCACATCCTGCGCACCATTGACGACCGGCAACGCCATCGCAAAACAAAGCGCAAAAATAAATAAACATGCCTGAACTGTTTGTGAACGCATCACCGGTTCAAATCCCAAAGATTTCCCTGCTCGAAGAGCCCCCTCCCTGTTCATCCTGAAAAAGGAAACCGCCAAGGCTCACTAAAATGTATCGGTCGTTCCTCGCAGGGCAACAAACTCTATCGCGGCAGCCTCGCCGAGATTCAGATCTTGCCCCCAACCATTCCCACTGTCCTTATTGTATCGGTTTTCCGTCATAATCGGAAAGACTGCCAAGTCAGGCACGTGCCATCGAGTGAGACATTGCACTCATAAGCCCGATAATCCTCATCCTCTCACATCGAGCCCACCTGAACACCGACAATTTCCCCCCGGTGTAACGCATTGGACCCGTTTTCTCTGCTCAGGCAAACCTTGCGTCCTCGAACCGACCACGGCAGCACAAAACGACTGCATTTTTTACGTTAGAAATACAACCCGGACACGCCGCGAAGGTTTCCACAAAACGACGATTCGCATCGAAAGCACAACTCGGAATTCCTGCAACCTTTACTCCGATTCCACACCGGCCCTCCACACCGGCCGCGTTTCGACCGTGACTTTTCAATGGTTCGACTTGTTTTCCAGCCACAGCCGTTGCAAAAAGAGGCCATCACGCCAAACTGGTCTTTTAGGCCTTAATCCAACCGTCCCCATGATCCCAAACGTACTTTCCCAGCGATACGCTTCCGATGCAATCAACCAAATCTGGTCTCCCACCGGCCGCATTCTGCTTGAGCGGGACTTTTGGCTGGCCGTCATGAAAGCCCAAAGCTCACTCGGATTGTCGCTCGACACAGCAGCGATCCAGGCCTACGAGAGGGTCAAATCTCAGGTCAACCTGCAATCGATCTCCGATCGCGAAAAAATCACCCGACATGACGTCAAAGCACGGATCGAAGAATTCAACGAGCTTGCCGGCCACGAGCATATCCACAAAGGCATGACGTCCCGGGACCTGACCGAAAACGTTGAACAGCTTCAGGTCTTTCGATCGCTGGAAATCGTCCGTGACAAAACCGCAGCGGTGCTGATTCGAATCGCAACCCGCTGCCAGCAGTGGAAAGACCTCGTCGTGACGGCCAGAACTCACAACGTCGCCGCTCAACCGACCACCTTTGGCAAACGTCTGGCGATGTTCGGCGAAGAATTGCTGCTGGCGTTTGACAGCCTTTGCAGCGTCATCGATCGCTACCCGGTCCGGGGGCTCAAGGGCGCAGTGGGCTCGCAAATGGACGCCCTTTCACTTTTCGACGGCGATGCGGCCAAAGTCATCGAACTCGAACAGATGATCGCGCAGCACCTTGGACTGCCAACGAGCTTTAACAACGTCGGCCAGGTGTACCCGCGCAGCCTTGACCTGGAAGTCGTCGCGTCCCTGAATCAACTTGCCTCCGCTCCATCTTCGTTTTGCAAAACGCTGCGACTGATGGCCGGCCACGAAACAGCCAGTGAAGGATTCGCCAAAGGCCAAACGGGCTCCAGCGCGATGCCGCACAAGATGAATTCGCGATCCTGTGAACGGGTCAATGGATTCCGCGTGATTCTTGGCGGCTACCTCGCGATGGCTTCCTCCTTGGCCGGCGACCAATGGAACGAAGGCGACGTTTCCTGCTCGGTGGTTCGCCGCGTCATGCTGCCCGACGCCTTCTTCGCAATCGACGGCCTGTACGAAACCTTTATCACGATCCTTGATCAGATGGACGTTTTCGAGCAAGTCATCGCCAACGAAAACGCGCACTACATGCCATTCCTGATGACCACCACGATCATGATGGAAGCCGTCAAAGCGGGCACTGGCCGCGAGACGGCCCACAAAGTCATCAAGAAACACGCCGTCGCCACGGTCAACGATTTGCGCAGCGGCACGACCCACCAAAACGACCTGATGACACGACTTGCAAACGACCCCGACCTGCCGCTTGACGCCAGACAACTGGATGCGATCATGCAAACCGCAGATCAGAAAACCGGCCTTGCGGGAGGACAAGTCGAACAGTTTCTTTCCCGGATCAACCAGGTCCGCAGCGACTTCCCGCAAGCCAATTCCTACCAGCCCGGATCAATCCTTTGACACCCTCGGTCCGCCCCCACTGGTTCAGGTCAACAGACGTGTGAGTCTTCTGGATGCGGTTTTCAAAATACCTTGCGGGATAGCGACCTATTCCTGTTCCGCATCAAGCGCCGCCCGACGGGCGGCTTTTTCTTTTTCCGCCTCCGCTCGTTTTTCACGATACGTCTCCTCGGAGAGCCCGCCGACGATCTTGTCGACTCCAACTGCCGCTTCGATACGTTCCATGATTTCGTCCGCGCTCTGACGATCGAATTTCAGATCATCCATCACAAACGATTTCTCCGCACCATCATCGTCGTAGACCAGACGGGCAATGCCTTTCTTCTCCCACTTCGTTTTGTCGATCGACTTGATCTGGTCAAAGTTGACCCGCTGGCCTTTGGCATTGACCAGTGACTTGTCATCCGCCTCGATCCACTGACCAATGCACTTCAAGCCGGTCAGCAACGACGGAACTCCGATCAGGGCACACAAGCCAAACATGAAGTAGCTGTAAATCGTATTGCTCGAAAGTTGTTCATTGGTGTATTCCAAATCCACCGTCCACCCCTTCGACTCTGCCATCTCATTCCACTGCCGCTGAAACTCGCCATCGTCAGTGACTTCGGCCCGAAGCTGCTCGTAAGCGGTCGCTTTGGGTCGCATCGACGGATACTTCAACGCGGCATCAGAAACACAATAAAGCCCATAAGCGGTCGCGAGGACGCCGATGATCAGATACTTGTACTTAAACTTGTTGTTTACGTCGGCTCGAATGGTCGTCATATCTATTGGCTCTACAGTGGCTCCGAAGCCCATATTGTGAATCGCTCTCAACAATTTGCAAACACAGCATATTGGCTATCGCAAGCTTCCGCTAGAATCTCCCCACAGCAGCTCAAACGAACGGAATTACCATGCGTATCGATGCAATCTCTATCGGCGACGACCCACCCAACGACGTCAACGTTATTGTCGAAATCCCCCACGGTGGCCAACCCATCAAATACGAACTCGACAAAGCCTCCGGGACACTGGTGGTGGATCGCTTTCTGTACACGCCGATGCGTTATCCGGGCAACTATGGCTTCGTTCCCCACACGCTTTCGCTCGACGGCGATCCGATCGATGTCCTCGTCTGCAACACCCGAGCCATCATTCCCGGGGCAGTGATGAATTGCCGTCCGGTCGGAGTCCTGCTCATGGAAGACGATTCCGGACACGACGAAAAAGTCATCGCCGTGCCGACCTCTAAACTGACGCGGCGGTACGAAAAAGTCCACAACTACTCGGATTTGCCAGAAATCACCGTCCAGCAGATCGAACACTTTTTTGCACACTATAAAGATCTCGAACCCGGAAAATGGGTCAAGCTCTCCAAGGTCTACGAAGCCGACGTCGCCCGAACCATGATCGTCGAAGCCATCAAACGGGCCGCTGAACAACCGTCGTAGCCCATAGGACGATTCTCAACGCAAGCTTCCCATGCCGCAAAAACGCTCCTCACCCCGGATTATTCATGAGGCGTGGGCGTCGGAATCAGTTGAGACAGTGATCCACGACTCTGATGCGATGAAACGATCACTGTGGTTTTCATCTATCGGATGGTTCACATTTCTTGTTGAAATTCAGCTTTTCCCTTGCTCCGGTTGGCCAGACGTAGAATCAACGCCCGTCGTCGTGAATAATTCGGGCTCACAATGCCGGTTTCTTTCCAATTCGGTGCCAAGCTCTGCAATGCACCGACACGTAGGAGGATTGAGCGCGGTTTAATATGGGTGTGAAATTTTTGCGTTCCGCTGGCCAAAACAGAATCCGAATGAGCCACCTGATATTCACAGCTTTAGCTATCCTGCAGATCGCCATCGCAACCTCCGCGCTGGCACAAGACGGGCAGGACGACTGGTTCGCCAAAGGCAAAGAAATATACGCCGACCAGTGCGCCACCTGTCACGGTGACCAAGGCGAAGGAGTCGAAGGCGCCTACAACAGTCCGCTTCAGGGCGACCTTTCAAAGAAACGCCTGCTCGAATACATCGACAAAACCATGCCCGAGGACGATCCCGAATCCTGCATCGGCCCGGACGCCGACCTTGTCACCCGCTACATCATGCAGGCCTTTTACACGCCCGAAGCCCAATTGCGCAACAATCCGCCGGCGGTTGCCTTTTCACGACTCACCGCCAACCAATACAAAAATGCGCTCGCCGACCTGATGAACATCTTTCTCGGTCGCACGATTCCTGACCCACAACAACACGGCTTGGACGCCATCTACTACAAATCCCGCAGCATCGGAAAAGACAAAATCGAACAACGTACCGACCCTGCCATCGATTTTGACTGGAAGCAAAACACTCCCTTCGATGAAAAAATCAAGGACAAGGAACAGTTTTCGATACAGTGGACCGGAACCATCGTCGCACCCGAATCCGGAAAATATGAATTCACTCTGGTCACCAAAAACGGTGCCAGCCTGTACGTTAACACCGGCATGTGGAAAGGCACCCCGATCATCGACAACATGACCGCCAGCGGAGAATCCGAACACCACGGAAGCGTTGAACTTTCCGCCGGCAGGCCTTACCCGATCGGCATCAAATTTTTCAAATACAAAGACAAACAGGCATCGATTCGCCTGGATTGGAAAACGCCATCCAAGCCCCGCCAACGAGTTCCTGCCGATGCTCTTTACAAACAATGGTCACCGGCGATCTGCGAAATTCGCACCCGCTTCCCTGCCGACGATTCCAGTTTCGGCTACCAACGCGGCACCTCCATTTCCCGGCAATGGGATCAAGCCACGACCCGGTCTGCGGTTGAGCTTCTGGAGTTCGTCCAACAAAACTTTGACGACCTTACCGGCTTCAACAACGAGATTCGCAAGAAACAGAAAACGTTTTCGGACGACCAAAAGGCGCAGGCCGAAAGAACTCGCGTGCGTCATTTTTGCGGAACGTTTGTCTATCGGGCATTCCGTCGCGGCCTGACCGCCGGCGAACAAAAGCGATTTATAGACGATTGCTTCGTCGACGAACCGGACATCAAAGCAGCCATGCAGCGATGCATCCTACGGACTCTTAAATCGCCTCAGTTTTTGTACGTGATTCACCGCCGCAAAACATCTGCCGACGTAAAACTTGCCGTCGAAAACGAAGACCACTACTCGGCGGTCGAAAAGATGGCTCTCGGATTTTGGGATTCGATCCCCGACAAACGCTTGCTCGCCGCAAGCAAGGAAGGCTGGATCACCCAAGAAAAGAACCTTCACGACGAAGCCTGGCGGATGGTCGACGACCCTCGCACGAAAATTAAACTGCGCAAGTTTTTCCATCACTGGCTCGAACTTGATCGCGCCGCCCAAGCAGCCAAAGACCCCACAGCCTTTCCCGGGTTCGACAAACAACTCCTCGCCTCACTCTCGGAGTCGCTCGAAAAAACCATCGACAACATCGTCTGGTCGAAAGACTCCGACTATCGAAAACTACTCCGATCCAATGAGATCTTCATCGACAATCGTATCGCCGAATTCTACCAACTGGAAAAACCTCAATCCGACGACTTCGAAAAACTACCCTTTGAACCCGACCACCGCGCTGGGGTGCTCACTCACCCCTACCTGATGTCCGGCTTTTCCTACTACAAAACGACGTCGCCGATCCACCGCGGTGTCTTTGTCGCAAAAAGCCTGCTTGGGCGATCCCTCAAACCACCACCGTTCGATGTCGAACCGCTCGCCGAAGACTTCGACCCGACGATGACCACCCGCCAGCGCGTCGCCCACCAGACAAAGGAAGTCAACTGTCAGGGCTGCCACAGCGTGATCAACCCCCTCGGTTTCAGCTTCGAGAACTTTGACGCGGTTGGCCGTTTTCGCCAACAGGAAAAAGACCAGGCGATAGATGCCTCTGCCGAATACGAAACGCCCGCCGGCGAAATCGTCAAATTTGGCGGAGCCCAGGATTTGGCAACGTTCCTTGTCGACAATCAGGACGCCCATCAAAATTTCATCGAACAACTTTTTCAGCACTTTGCCAAACAACCCCTGGCAGCGTACGGAACCGACAAACCCGAATATTTGACCAAACGCTTCCGCGAACTTGACTTCAACATCAAAGCGTTACTGGTTGAAATGTCGATCCTTGTTGCACAACACGAGCTTGTCGAATTCAAAAAGTAGGATTCTTTATGTCGCACAATTCATCCACTCGCCGCGACGCGATTCGTACCATTGGCCTTTCCGCGGCCATGGTTCCCTTCGCCGCGCCCCTGCTGGCGGCTCATCGTAACGCCAGCCAAAGCCAGCCCATTCAGAGGCTGATCGTGCTGTTCACGCCCAACGGCACCATCCCGCCAGAGTTCTGGCCCGAAAAGACAGGCACCGACTTTGAGCTCAAGAAAATCCTCCAACCCCTGGCCCCCATTCGCGACAAACTGCTGATCACCCACGGCATTCACAACAAAGTCCGCGGCGACGGGGACAGCCACATGCGCGGCATGAGCTGCCTGCTGACCGGCATCGAGCTGATGCCCGGCAATATCCAGGGCGGCGGCCACACGCCTGCCGGTTGGGCAGGTGGAATTTCCATTGACCAGGAAATCAAGAACTTTCTCCAGTCCAACGAGGCCACACGAACCCGTTTCGGTTCCATCGAATTTGGCGTCGGAGTCGCCGACCGCGCCGATCCCTGGACGCGCATGAATTACGCGGGAAAGAACAAGCCCATCGCGCCGATCAATGATCCTTACGACCTGTTCGAAAAAATGTACGGGCGCGGCAAAAACGACGACCTTGTTCGCAGCGTCCTGGACGATGTCGCCGACGAATTGAACTTGTTTTCAAAACAGCTTGGCCAAACCGAACGCGACTTGCTGGACGAACATGTGACTTACGTTCGCCAAATGGAACGCGACATGAAATCCGCCGCCTCGCAAACGCTCGACGTTCCCGAGCCTGAACTGCCATCCAACGTCGACATACAAAACGATAACGTTCCTGCAATTTCAAAGATGCAAATGGACTTGCTGGTCAACGGTTTTGCCAACGACATGAACCGCGTCGCCACACTGCAGTTTTCCAATTCGGTCGGCCAACTCCGCATGAAATGGCTGGGGATCAACGAAGGCCACCACGGGCTTTCCCACGACCCGGATCTGAAAAAAGAGTCTCAGAAAAAGCTAATCCGGATTAACCACTGGTTCGCGACCCAAATCAAATACCTCGTCGATCAACTCGCCAACACGCCCGAACCCGGTAGCGACAGAAACCTTCTCGACGGCACACTAATCCTCTGGGTCAATGAACTTGGCAAAGGCAACTCGCATACGCTGAACAACATCCCGTTTGTTGCCATCGGAAACGCCCCCGGCTTCAAGACGGGCCAGTACCGGGACTTCGGTGGCGTTGCTCACAATCGCCTCCTGATGTCCCTGGCCCACTCCTTCGGTCACAACGTCGAAACCTTTGGCAAGCCAGAACTCTGCAAGGACGGCCCGTTGACCGAACTGGGAACTTGAACCGGAACGACCAAAGCCGGAACGACCAAGTCCGATCGCCGCCGGAAGTTCGGTTCAGCTCGTTGATAAAGCCCCAAACCCGGATTCGTTCGAACGGAAAGTCACGCCCACGCGTCGCAAACAATCCGCGCTCAATATGCGTCCAAAGACAGTTCAAACCTTGCACTCGCACCGGCTTGCCACTCGCACCGCTGGCGCTACGATCGTCGCCTTCCGAATTCTGTGAGTTCGACATGTTCAACATTGCCTATCTCTGCAGCCAGTGCACCATTTCAACTTCTCCTGATCGCCGCAGCGATGCGTTTGAACACGACCATACTCTCGCGGCGTTAACACCGGCCTTCGCTGACAAGAAACTGGCTCTCACAGAAGTCCTCTGGGACGATGACTCCGTCGACTGGGCTGACTTCGCCGCGGCGATCATTGGCACGACATGGGACTACTGGGACCGCCAGGAAGAATTCCTTTCCACCCTCGCAACGATCGAAAGCCAAACCGTTCTCTTAAATTCAGCGTCGACGGTGAAGTGGAACATTCACAAATCGTACCTTCGTGATTTTGCAGACAAAGGCCACAAGTTGATCCCGACGCTATGGATCGACACCCCCACGCCAGCTTCGATCAAAGACGCTTTTTCCCATTTCGGCTGCCAAACGGTGGTCGCAAAACGCCAGGTCGGTGCCGGTGCCAGCGGCCAGCACAAGTTCTCTCTCGGCGATGAGATCCCATCGCTTTCCCATCCGATGATGGTGCAACCGTTCCTTGACACCATCCAAAGCGAAGGCGAGCTAAGCTTCATTTTTATTGACGGTCAATTCAGCCATGCACTCGTCAAAACGGCGAAAGCGGGAGACTACCGGATTCAGTCGTCCTACGGCGGTACCGAGAAAGCCATCGTTCCTGCGGCGTCAGACCTTGAGCAGGCGCACAGCGTCATCGCCTCGCTCGACGAGGATCTTCTTTACGCCCGGGTCGACATGCTTCGATCCGACACCGGCGAGCTTTACCTGATGGAACTCGAAGCAATCGAGCCCTATCTCTACCCTTTGGAGGGACCGAAGCTGGCCTCTCTGATGGCCGCTGCGGTGGCCATTCGACTTGCCACCGACTGAGGCAGCCCAAAAAATCGGCGGGCCAGCCTGATTGAGAGCCATTTTCCCGGAAATACTTCGCACACAAACCCTCCAGAAGCTCTTTTCAAAGCCCCTCAAGTTCACTATTTTGTTGCACTTCGTCGGCCAAAATGCCGAACAAAGAAAGCTGTCGGCCACCTGCATGTGCCCGACACAACACGGCGGCATAGCTCAGTTGGTTAGAGCAGCGGAATCATAATCGAATTTCGACCCCCTCTCTTTCTCAGGAAACACGGTAAAAACAGTGGTTTGCTGAATCCCGAACCCGCCTGAATCCTCTCGAAACCGGCTCAGCGGGTCTATATAGACCCGCAGTTAGAGCATGTTTGGTGTTCCAAAAATCAGTACCGATCCGTGGCTTTCCGTCGCCTGGAATTTTTTGGGTTCGCAGCCGCAGGGGTGTAGCTCTCGATGGCGTGTTTTGGGATTTTGAATGCTCGGCGTGTTGAACCAGGTTTACTGTCGTCCCGGCATTCGATACTGCCTTGTTTGCACAGCACAGAAAGCCGGTCCTCATCCATGCTCAGGAGCACAGACGCATCTTTCACATTGAACCAGAGAGGTTCAACTGGCTCACCTTTTGCCAGAGCCAGGCATTGACTCAAGACAAGTCGAGCAATCGAGATACTGATGGGTCCGTCTCGCATCTGGCACGCATCGACGATCTCTGGGTAGCCTTCGGTGACTGCCTTGAGTTCGACATCTCGCAGAGTCTGACGAAGATTGCGGCCAACTTCGACAGCGTCAAAGTCGGGGCGGTCCTGATCCTTGTTCAGTTGCTCTGTCGTGTTGATCTGCTTGAGGATGTATTTTTCCATCCCCGCATTTTAGCAAAACGGAAACGGAAAGCAGTAGCGAAAGCTGCAATTGTCTTTCCGGTCGCAGCCACATTTTCCGCCAACATTCAGGGCCGCGTAATTCCGGGGCTGAATCGATGCCGATCGTGGCTCAGTCCATCGCCGACGCAGATCCTCCATGCAAACTCTTGCCTTGACGAAACTTTGAGTATTGTTTGGGACGCCTGCCTCTCGAACCCGGTCCCAAAGATCATCGATAGGGTTTGCATACTCGGCCCGCCACGGTCTGCCATCGACTTTTTCGAGCAAATTCAAAACGCAAAAAATCCATTTGAGTTTCGAGCATGCCGAAACGTCTTTTTCGTCAGGCAAAAATTGTTTGACAACTTGACTCGGGTGAGCCTGTGGATTGTATCGTGGTTTCATCGTGCATACCTCCCTTTGTCCCAATCGTTTTCCAGAACCAACAATTGATAAGCAATTCGGTCATCTACGCCGTAGTGATCCAAATACAGTTTCACTTTTGTGCAAGGATTCGAACCCATCTGCGCCCAATTCCTGTCGGTCCAATAACTTCGCGGCAGAAGATCGGCCAGCAACTTTAGCAGCACATACAAGTTGCGGTGCTCGTCACTCACTTCGTTCTCTTGCGGAAAAAATGCTTTGATAATCTGCCGTGGGGGGCAGGGTTGCGAGTAGTAATCTCGCAGCCCGTTCTTGAGTTCTGATTTTTGTTTTTGGGTTACTTGCATGCGAGTGCCTCCATTGATTGGTAGTGGGATCGAAGTTGGCAAGATCCAAAGATGCGGTTGATCGCTGGAATTTCCCAGCCATTTTTCAGCATCACTTGCCTGAATCGAAAGTAAAGTTGGTAGCCCTGCCGGTCATCGCTGTCGCCGGATGCAAGGATCGAAGCGACGGAATTTGAAAAGTCCGCGACATCATCAGCAGGTAGTTGCTGCGTGAGCCGGTCGGCAAGATCGCTGACGAAGCTGATGCCGTCGTGATCGAATTGGTATCGTCTGACGATCATGCGAACACCTCATTTTTGATTTGCAGAAAGTCGCTCGCACGTCGCGTTGCGGTGTCGTGATATCGCGCTGCCGCGTAAGCGAATCGAATTTGAAACAATGTTGGTTCGTTGCCGAACTTCGTTAACTGGTGCTCGAACAAAGTCGATGCGATTTCATCGCTCGCAATGCTTTGGCGAAGTCGTCGGATGAGTTCATTCATTTTCCGCCCCCTTTTGAAAATCGCTCAAAGGTTGCTCTTGCGATTGACCTTGATTGTGCTGAGTCTCGACCATTGCCCGGCTGTAAGTTGCAAGCACGTGGTTAAAACTTTCGGAATCGAATTGTCCGGCTTCCAGGTACCCGTCGCGGGCAGCCTTGTACTCGTCCAATTGATCCTTCGATGCACCGGCTGACATCAAGTTCGAAAAATGCTCGTGCATCATTTCCTTTTCGATTTGCCCGGTCGGCGACTCGGCATAACTCTGCCGACGTTGTTCCTCAGTCGCTTCGCTTTTGAGTTCCGCGATGCGATTGATCAACGGTTCAAGACCGGCGGTGATACCGGCTCTTTCGTGTCGCCGCAGATCGGACTCAAGTTGTTGGATGAGTCGCTGCCTTTGGTCTGTTGGCTGAGTGAGTCGCTGTTTGAACTTTGCTTTAAGCTCGTCGTAATGCCGATTTGATAGTTCGCCGGACTCAACTAGCTGGTTGTATTCGGAACTGGTCATTTTCGACCAGTCAATTTGTGTGGACATGCTTTGCCCTCCTATGTTGTGAGCATCGCGTCGATGCTCGCCTGAACTTGTCCGTCTTTGTCGCCGTAAAGCTTCGCGGCTGTTAGTGCCAGTGCGGGACCGACGACGTTTGACGTGTGGTTTATTGAAACTGAGAGACTGTTTTCGAATCCGTAGCTTTCAGCAAGGATCAGCCCGGCCTCGTGGCTCATGTCTCTGATGAATTGATTGACTTGCTGAACCGTAAGAATTGCCGGGGCTTGCTCGTGGCTGCGAACCAAACTTTTGATCGCGCCGACCAGCAAAGTCGTGCAGCTACATAGAGTTGCGACATCACAATCGTTCTGACCGACGATGGCGTCGAACATCCGTCTGCTCTTGATGACTTGCTCAGACATCGAGCAATCATCGGACCCAGGGAGTCGAGTTCGAAAACGCCCAGGGTGATTTTTGAAACGGGGTTCAAAGTGTTTTATTGATGCGATGAAAGTTTCCAGGATGAAAACTGCAACGCTGCGATGTACCAAGTTCTTTTCCGTTGTACGTCGTTGCTGGTTGTGGCAGGTCGTCAATGACTTGCCTAAACGGATTGAGGCTTTGAAGTCGCCGCGCTCCATCGCCTCATCGATTTTTGCCTGGAGTAACTTGCAACAGCCATCGAGACTTAGGAGATTGGAAGGGCATTCGCCTGTTGGCGTTTCAAGAATTTGAACGAGTTTGTTTTTCGGCATAGTGTGCCTCATCGAAAAAAGCAGCGCGGAGCAACCGCTCAACGCGCTGCAAAAATTTGCCCGCCCTGTTCCGCCCTGTCATTTCAGGACTCGGCACCAGAAATTCGAAAACGTGTGCCTCGTTACGAGCAAAAGTGAGACGATGCGTTAACATCGAATCGCACCACGCGCAGCACCCATGCGATTGCGAGTCTCTGGTGCTGTCGTGTGTGAAAACGGAACTCGACGATGTCGTGACATCGAGTCCCGCAAGAATCTCGATGCTGTTAGTCGCAATGCCATCGAGATTTTTGTTTTGGGGGCCGTTCAGGCGCGGCCCCTCACGTTGCCAAATGCTTAACAACGATTGTTAGGTGGCGGCCCAGTCCCAACCGTGGGCCGCCTTTCGTCAAGTCAAAGGAGCAAGACTCGACGATTGGTTTTGTGCAGCAATCCAACGCTCAACGTCGGCGCGACGCCAGTAGTGATGCGTCCTGTTGCTGAGTTGCTGGTCTCGTTGCGGGAACGATCCTTTTTCGATCAGGCGGTTCAACCGATACGGAGATAGTCCAGTCAGTTGACTTACCTGGGATCGGGTTAGGTGTGTCTGCATTTTTCAATTTCCTATGTTTGAGTG
The DNA here is from genome assembly GCA_937928555.1 of uncultured Pirellulaceae bacterium. Taxonomy (GTDB): domain Bacteria; phylum Planctomycetota; class Planctomycetia; order Pirellulales; family Pirellulaceae; genus Mariniblastus. The sequence continues at coordinate 5,392 of CALFWR010000070.1, read as the reverse complement.
CTCAGGGAGAAACAGTCGATAAATGCTGATCTCTCTGCGTCGTTGTTTTGAGTACTTTTTCGCGACTTGCTGACAGATTCCGTGATCGGCTAAAGCATCGCCCCACGCTCGATTTTGAAGAGAAGCCGTGAAGCTCTTTTCCGATGTCGCTGGTTTCGTAAGCTGAAAGATTTCCTTCGCCGTCATCTCGGCGTACGGTCTCGATTGATCCTTGCCGTCCTCCTGACCGGCGTTGAAACGCGCTTCAAGTTGCCGACGGAGCGTACGCGCTGCGAAGTCGAATGAGAGCAGTTTGTCCCCACGTCTACGGCAAGCTTGTTCGATGGATTTGAGTTTCGACGGGGTCGAAAGAACCGGAACCCCACCACGATCTCCTTTGCGTTCCGGCAGTTCGCCGAATTCCCAATCCCATCGGATTGCTTCTAGTTCGGGTCTCAACATCTTTTCGCGGTAGTCGGGATCGGGTTCACCAGGAACAGGCTCGACATCGGCGACCACAATTCGTTGGTCCCCAGGCGCAATGAAGTCGATGAGTTCGTTGGAACAGTAAATGGGTGTTACAAAGTTCGGCACCAAAAATTTGTCTTTGCCCTTGGGGTGCGCACTGATTTTTGGATTATCTATAATCGACTTGAGGCGGTTGAAATTCATTCCGGGCGGGACGGTCTCGTCCCATAGCCACCAGATCCTCCCGATCAATTCCGCGTTGAAATCGCTCTTCCCACCCCCGTTTTCGGCATGGTAAGCGCCACTCGCGCATATGTTTTGGATTAGCCAGGGAATCCCAGACTTGCCTCCACTGTTTTGCTCGCTGCTGAAAAAATGAAGCAGAGGCATTGGCAACGCGGGGTGCTGATGTTTGTACCTAAGATACGTCTTGAGGTACTGGCCGCCTGTTGTGATTCCAAACTCACGGCACCAGTCGTCATCCTTCACAGCCAGGTCAAGCTCACGGAACAACCGGTCGCACATCGCATCGTAATTCGGTGTCGGACCTTTCTTTGCTTTGACACGCCAGTATCTATTCAAATTCCAGCGGCGATTGCCAGGATACTGCTTCCCGGACGGCGTAATGTCGCGAATCCAGAAGTCTCGCTTTTGCATCCGCCCCATGACTTCATCGACCTTGAACAGGTCAACGCCATCGGAACGCAATACTCGACGCACCTCGGATGCGGACATCTTGCACCATGACTTGCCTTGACGCACATACCAACCGTCTACAGCGTGCTGGTGACACGAGTCGCCGTCGGGAGCGTCCTGATCCGGATCGGCGTTGACCACCACGTATCGCACTGAGTCCACTTGCTTCGGCGGCTGCTTGGGCTCAAGCACTTCGGTTTCAAACCGCAATACGTCTCGACCACGAGGTTTGAACCAGCCTTGGGGTGCCATCCGGTCATCGACTGCCGTGATTTTGAGTTCGCCGTTTTCGACTTCGATGGCTATCGGACTCTTCCTCATTTGCTCTGAAGTTTTGATCTCAAGACCATACACGTCTGAGACCAAAGTCAGCGCTTCTTTGGGGGGCAACCAGCACTTTTCATCGGCGTACCGTTCCGCAGCTTCATTGCCCCATACGGTCTCAACTTTTTGAACCACTTCGTCGTTCGGTTTCTTGTTGTCGCTAATCTCCCCGGCGTAGTCGCTTCGATTGTCTCGGATCGTCCAGACTGGCGGATCGAGTTCGACCGGCTCATCGAGCATCGGAACGTAGCCTCTGCTCGATGCGTCTGGTTTCGTGGCGGCGAGATCCAGCTCTACGTCATCTGGTATCTCAGCCGTAGCCGTCCGATGTCCTGTGTGCCAAGCCAGCGCTTCGGACATCGTGTCGAAAGTCTTGTCGTGGCGACCGCATAGCAGCGCCAAGTGAAATTTGTAATCCATTACTTTTTCCGATTGACTTTAAAAACGATCGAAGAATGGGCAGTCGCCAGGCTACCACCCCTGGCGACTGCCGAATGCCTCTGCACAAGAGAGAGGCAGCAATCAATCGTTTCGTTGGTAGGGTCAAGACTGCTTGGTAGGGAGCAGTCGGTCTGGGTTCGGGAGTCAGGGACTCCCGACGCGCGAACTGACAGACAGTTGGCCGCGTGAGTTGGTGCGTCGCCAGCATGGCGACGATTGATCCGTCCGGATCAGAAGTGCGAAAGTTAAACAAACTTTCCTCTATATTACTAATCGCACGAAACAGCCATTTTTCGGGGGTAAAATCCGAAAAGTGGATCAGTTTCCCAAAAATAGTTTTCCCACCGCGTCGTATGCTGCCCCCATCTTGTGGCTGTCGCCGAACCGAAATTTAGGTGCGCCACCTTCAGAGTATGCGCAAACGCGGTCTTAACGGAAGGTAACTTGAGGTGCGCCACCCCACCCGCTGGCGACATAGGTGGCGCACTTGAGTTTGTCGTGTTTTTCCGCCTCAAATGGTGGTGCGCCACCCACCTACCTTGTTTACCTTGCTTTTTCTGAGAGAGCGCAACTATGTTGAAGCACTGCCTTCGAGGTAACTCTTGAGGCCAAAGCAGGCCAAAAGTTACCTGCAATGGCTTCTCGCTCAAAAAAATTACACGTCTCAGGAAAAGCAGTACCCTCCAGGGTAGGTAGGTGGCGCACCGTCGCGTCGAACACAAAAGAACCAAAGAACCAAAGCATCCAAGTGCCCGGGTGACTCTCCAGGCTCAGGGGCAGAGGGGCATAGGGGCGGTTGGGCTGAGAGCGCTTTGATGATGCTATGAAACGGGATACAGGGTCGAAGACCCGCGTATTGGGTTTTGGGCATGCCGACGTGTGACCGACGTTTGCGATAGTGACGCACGTTCGCGCTTAGCGTAGTGACTGCCAAGAAAATCATCTGAGCCAATGGGTAAGGAACGCCGCCAGCGACTCTTGCAACGCGGTGAACGCGGCCATCGTCAACTACTGCGCGCGATAAAACGCGGTTGAACTTTATTTTCTCGGCGGGCCGCGTCGGTCAACAAAAAATCCGACACGAACAGTAAACCCCCTGCAACCGGTTGACCGGTGTAGGCGTTCCGTTTCATGTCGGACCAATGGAATTTCAACTTTTCCGCAACCTCGATTGCGTCCCCCTCGATCACTCGACCTGACTCGTGGACCCACGTCAACCTTGTACCCCGATCGATCATCACCGGTCGGCAACAATCATCTCCTGCGATCGCAACCAGTCGATGAACCAGTTTGCACCCTCGATGATCCAGGCCAGCAAACTGGAAGACGACTTTCCAGTTTCGGTTTTTCAAAAACGAGTCATATTCAGATGCCAAAGACAGTGACCAATCCCGTCGAACGTCAAGACTCCGATACAAGCCCACACGTCCATCGTCACGTTCAATAACGTCAAGAAGATATCGACCTGGCATCCTAAAAACCTCTTCACACTGAGCCTCTCAAGCCCTCTCTCAAAAACCAAAATTCCAGGGCGTTTTGGGTCGCGGTTATAGGCGCAAGCTAACGCTCGTGAAAAAAATCAACGTGATTTTTACGTAACAACCGGCTAAACCGAAACAACCGAAACGTCTCTGTTTTGCTGGGTTTTTTGCTTGCTAGCCTGGCATTTTGCTAGCAGGGTTGGGGTGAGAACATGACCCACAACCAATGAGGAACAAACATGAGTCAACCAGCATGGATAACAGAGAAGTTAACCGGCTATGACATCGCAAGCATCAACCAGGGCGGCTGCGCATCGGGGGCCTACATGCCTGCCGTTCGCTATAGCGACGCGATAGCCACAATGGACCAACATGGAGACGATGTCATCAACTTCATCGAAAACGTGTTTGGAGAGCTACCAGACACCTCTGGCTTGTCGTGGGGTGGCATAGCTTGTCTCTACTTATCGACCGCCGTAGAGCCATGGGCAATGGCTAACGCTCACCTGGCCAATTGGGAGGACAATTGATGCACCTTTCACCGATCCTTGACTATCCGTTCGGGCGATACCACCTGGACGCCTACCCGTTCCGTGAAGCCCTTATGCGAGTCGTTTGGGGCGATGCGTTCAGATATTTCGAAAGGGCTCACCGACCGACGTAGCGGTTCAGTGCGCCAATGAGCACGAACGACACGCGGCAAGACAATTTGACTACTGGCACGCAGAATAGGGGACGAATGATGCCGAATAACAACACGAAAGAGCGAACTAACAAACCTGCAACGAACGTCGCTGATATGTTACCTACCGATCAAACCAGATTTGTGGCCTATTTCCGTGTCAGCACGGACAAGCAAGGGCAATCTGGCCTAGGGCTTGAGGCGCAGCAGGCGATGACATCACGTTACAACGTGGTTGACTCATTCGTTGAAATTGAAAGCGGTAGAAAGCACGACAGGCCGCAACTCATGGCCGCTATCGACCAGTGCAAGAAAACCGGCGCGACGTTGCTGGTCGCCAAGTTGGACCGGCTCAGCCGTTCCGTCTACTTCACTTCTCAACTCATGGAATCCGGAATTCAATTCAAGTGTTGCGACATGCCGGAAGCAAACCGGCTAACGCTTCAACTCATGGCGGTTTTGGCTGAGCATGAGGCACGCACCATAGCCGCCAGGACCAAAGCCGCATTGGCCGCAAAGAAAGCCAGGGGTGAGCAACTTGGCAACGTCGATAACCTCACGCAAGAGGGACGCACCAAAGGCGCAGAAGCAATGAGAGCCAAAGCACAAACCGCATACGCTCACCTGGTGCCGATGATTCGTGAATTGAAAGTAGCCGGTGAGAGCCTGGCCACAATTGCCGGGCGATTGAATGAGGTAGGGCAGCGAACTACCAGAGGGACAAAGTTCTCAGCCATGCAAGTATCGCGCATCCTACGTCGGGCGTAACCCAACTTCTCTCAAGCCACCCCCGTCAACTTGACGGGGGTTTTTTCGTGTCTTGTTTTTCGTGTCAAACCACCTGGGAGGGGCGACGTTGCAAAATAGCCCAGGGTGGCATATCGGCATCATTCGACAGCACCTCTGTCGCGATTTTTGGTTGCAATTCCAACTCGCCCGGCCAACACGTCGGGAAGTCCAGTATCAATGACTCATGGTCAAAAAGATGCCCGGCTTCCAGGATGTTAATTGCCTTTGATGCTTTGCTTTTTTCTTTCGCTATGCATTTAGTGCACCATGCATCTTGACGTGTCCCACACGATCCAGCAACTTACGCCAATCGTTCCAAACCCGAACAACCCGCCACCAGCGGACGATGATAAGTCGAACGCCCCATCTTCCGAACAGCAAACAACCACAATGAAGTGGACCCCGTTTTTCGGACCACCGGCTTAGATAGAAAAGAGAGTGTTTGATTGGTAAAAACTGACTTGAATTCGTTCGTTTTTTACCGAGGAAAATCATGGCACGGAAACGCCGCTCATTCAATCCTTCTTTTAAA
>CALFWR010000069.1 GCA_937928555.1 uncultured Pirellulaceae bacterium | reverse complement strand
CGACGGGCGTTGATTCTACGTCTGGCCAACCGGAGCAAGGGAAAAGCTGAATTTCAACAAGAAATGTGAATCATCCGGCAGATGAAAACCACAGCGATCGTTTCATCGCATCAGAGTCGCGGATCACTGTCGGAAATGATTTTGGCGCCCACGCCTCGTGAATAATCCGGGTTGATAGGTGATCCATGCCAAAACAACCGCCGCACAGCAGGTCAGGCCGAGAAGTGTCAGGATCGTGTATCGCAAAATAGTCCCAGGTTGGTTGCGCGACGGCACACGGAGTGTGCCTACTACTTTGTCAGTCCTTGTAGGCCTTCGCCATGTCGTTGATCATCTCGACGATGTCCTTGCGGGCTTCTTCGGGAGAGATCAATTCGGCGTCGTCGCCCAAGGAGAGGACTTTGGGGTAGATGTCGCGCTCGTGGCCGGCGGGAATGGTCAGCAGGAAATGCATGTCGGATTGCTGCTCCAGTTTCTGTTCCGGATGCCAGGGTTCTTCGGCCGCCCAGACGGCGGCTTTCTCGGAAAGCCGAACCTTGTATTCGACTTCGGCCTCGTCGGAACGAAAAATGGTTTGACTGGAGCCAAAGAACTCGTCCACGTCCAGGTCTTCCGGTGGCTTGAAGTAATCGTCCAGCAAGGTCGCTTTCTCGAATCGGTCCAGCTTCCAGACGCGGATCCGGGATTTCTCGTCGGTGTCTTCGTGGGCGGCGGCGATGGTGTACAGGCTGGAGCGGAACAGGATCACTTCCAACGGTTCGATCTTTCGCGTTTTGGCTTCTTTGCCTTCGCTTTTGTAGATTACTTCGATGATGCGATGTTCAAGGATGCCGCGGTTGATTGTTTTGATGATCCCCTGTTTGCTCTCGTAGGACTTGATCGGCAGGCCCTGAACGCGAAAGGTCTTGCGGTACTTTTCGTAGTGGCTGAGCACCGTTGAGGGGACTTCTTCGCGGACTTTTTTCCAGAACGAATCGATACCGCTGCCAAACTGGGTGCCGGCCAAGGGGTGCATCAGTTCACGGCCAAGCGCCAACGCGATCAGTTCGGTGGCCGAAAAGCTGATATGGGTGGCGGTTTTGGCCATCGGGCCCAGTTTCCAGATCTTTCCCCGTGGAGATTCGTGGACGTCGACGTCAAAGCCTGCCGCCTGGAGGGCTTCCAGGTCTCGTCTGAGCGTGCGAGTATGGAGGGACTGGAGCCCCAGTTCTTCGGTCACGTCGTCGTGCAGTTCCTGCAGTGTCTTGCCGTAGCGGACACGCTCGAGTACCTGGAGGACTTTGTGTTGTCGAATTAGCTGTTCGTTTCTGGCCACGAGGTCTTGGGTGGAACACCTATAGGAAAGTAAATCGCGTCACGATAGCCTAACGGTTCTGTGTCGATTTGAAAACGACGCGGGTAACTCTCACTCAGACCCTTCTGCATTGACATGGCCAAACCACGACACGCCGTTATCTGCCTTAGCGGCGGCATGGATTCGACTTCGCTACTGATGCGACTGCTTGCCGAACGACGAAAAGTTTACGGATTGTGTTTCGACTACGGTCAGAAGCATCGCCTGGAACTGGAACGCCTGGAAGCCAACCTGGCTTATTTGCGTGAGAACGACATCGAGTTTCAGTGTGAGAAGATCGAGATTCCCAAGATCGGTGATCTTTTCCATTCGGCGCTGACCGATAGCAACTGGCAGGTCCCCAAGGGCCACTACGAGCAGGAGAACATGAAGCAAACCGTGGTGCCCAACCGCAACGCGATTTTTGCTTCGATTGCGTACGGGTACGCGTTGTCGATCGCGGTCCAGAACGATGACCACGTGGACTTTTGTTTGGGCGTACACTCGGGGGATCACGCGGTGTATCCCGATTGCCGGCCCGAGTTCTACGAAACGATCTTCAAAGCGTTTTCGATTGGCAACTGGGACAGCGATTTGGTGCACTTGCACGTTCCCTATCTCAAGGATGACAAGTACTCGATCCTCCAAGAAGCCAGCGGCATGATCGCGGACCTTGGTCTGGATTTCGATACGATTTTTCGCAACACCTGTACAAGCTACCAGCCTGACCCGTCGGGAAAGTCACACGGGCTGACGGGTTCGGACGTAGAGCGGATTCTGGCGTTTCACAAGTTCGGACGACCCGATCCAATCGAATACGTCGAGTCCTGGGAAGTCGTCGTCGAGCAAGCCCTCGCATTGGAGGCTCAGTTCAAAGCCGAAGAAGAAGCCGAAGAAGAAGTCGAAGGTTAGCCCGGATTATTCACGACGACGGGCGTTGATTCTACGTCTGGCCAACAGGAGCGTCGTATCGATCCGGCTAAAATCGCTTTCCTGCACTTCATCGGCGAGGTGAACCGAAATTTCCGAGGCGAACCCGGTGTCACGTTAGCTTTTGTGTGGTTCAACCCAATCAACGCCCGTCGTGGTGAATAATTCCGGATCAGAGTCGCGGATCACTGCCAGAACCGATTCTAGCGCCCACGCCTGGTGAATAATCTGGGGTTGGAGTCGGGAATCGAGAGGTCGGTAAACGAGAGCAAAAGTCGACGATTGGAGGCACTTTTCTCACATTGCGGCGCGGGGATGCGTGGGGCTATTAGAATGGAAGTCCAACCGTTTCTTCTGCCGGGCTTTGGCCGTTTTATTGATGCCATCCAACACCGAACAACATGACGTTTCGCTTCCGCTGCTGCCGCACAAGGTTTGGCTGGTCGGTGGTCTGCTGTTTCTGGTTCTGGCGACTGCGTTTGCCGGTTACCGCACGTACCGTAACCTGACGCCGTTGAGTAACGAATTCGACTGGTCACGGCGGGGACTGAGTGACTTCAAGAGCATGTATGGCTACGGGAAGGCGTTCCGCGCGGGAGAGAATCCGTACTCGCCGGAGGTTGTCGAGAGTCCCGGTTCGATCGTGTCCCGCGCCGCTGCGGTCTTTTCGCCGTTTATCTTTTTGGCCTACGTCCCGTTCACGTGGCTTGGCCCCGAGGTGGCCGGAGTCTTGCACTTTGTGTTGCATTTTGGGTTGCTGGGGATGGTCGCTTGGCTGTGCCTGAGGCTTAACGCGATCAAGTTCGATTGGGCGTTATGGATCTGGATATTCGGGTTTTTGGTGATCAGTCGTCCCGGACACATCAGCCTGTTTACGGGTTACTTTACGATCCAGTTGGTGCTGGGAACGCTCGTCGCGGTTTACTTTGCCAAAGACCGTCCGCTGCTGGCGGCGGTTGGATTTCTGCTGGCCTCGGGCAAGCCAACGTACGGCATTCCGCTGACGTTGTTGCTGCTGGCAAGGCGTGACTACAAGGCTGTCTTTGGAGGGCTGGTGTTGTCGGCGGCGTTTGCGATTGGCTGTGTGGGCTGGTTGGCATGGCACTCTGATTTGGGGTCGGTGATCGAAGGCGTCCGCAACGGGCAGGAAGCTTTTCATGCAGATGAAACCGAGTTGCCGATCAACGCCTGGACGCGTGTGGACGCGGTGGGAATGTTCGCCAAAGTTATCAACTGGGCGCCCGGAGATTCGGTTTACCTGGCGAGCATGTTTGTGCTGATCGCCCTGCCCTGTTGGGTGTTGTGGAGGTCTCCCGATGATGCGAACGCTAGGCCATTAAGCAACCTGCTGATCGCGTTGGCGATGCTGGTGACGGTCTACCATCATTCTTACGATTGCCTGTTGGTTTGCGTTGCTTGCTGCGGATTGTTGCTCAATGGGCGGAAGGCCTTCGCGGCGTTGCCGTTTGGAGTTTCGTTACTTGCGGGTTTGTTGTTGGCCGTCCCGCTGCTGAATTATCTTTCGACGAAGTCCGTTCGCGACAAGCTGGAGTTGGACCCTTACGGATTCACGTGGCAGTCGATCACGATGATCAATGGCGTCTGTTTGCTGGCGGCGCTGGCGGTTGTTCTGTGGTATTGTTCCAAATCGCGTCGCGAGAAGTGAGCCGCAGGCGGTGAAGCTGGAATTCGCGCGAAGAGAATTGGGCACTGATGATGGTTCAATGTTCAAGACAGTGGCTGCGCTATGGCCGTGCTATGGGTGCGTCTTACCCGAGGACTGACGGCCAACGGCTCACTTCACAACGGCTCGCTTCACAACGGTACGCAGGGCACTGATCAGTTCTCAAAAAAATAGGTAGCTCGGCCCTAATGCAGCGCGTTGCAGATCGGGACATCGCTGCGGCCCTGAATTGTGCTGATTTGGAACAACGCCGGGTTCGTAGTGCGTCTTTTTGGAATTGGCACTGTTGTTGCGAGGTGCTCTCCAAGGGGTATAAGTGAATGGAGATTGAACATGCGAAAGTCTATCAGCCGTTTGTTGGTCGTTTTTGTTCTCGTGTCAGTTGGTTTTGGCGCGGGATCCATCTTTGCACAGGAAGCAACCCGCGAGCAACTGCAGCAACAGATCGCCACCTTGCAAAGTCAACTTGATGGAGTGAATGCGTCGTCGGGAGCCGCCGATGCGGGCTTCAGGCAGGAACGAGTTCGCAATGTCGGCAGCCAGATCATTCGCAGGAAACCCCGCGAAGAAGAAACAGATATCGCGTTCCAAATTCGGTTGTACGACATGAGCGATCTCTTTGCCGTATCGCCCAGCTACCCTGCAAAACGCCCCGGTGAACTTGAAGGCTCCAGTCGGCTGTTCGCGGAAAGTTATGGTGGTCGTAGCGGCGGTGGTTTCAGTGGGGGCGGAGTTGGCGGCGGCGGAGTGAGCGCTGGTAGCGGCGGCGTTTTTCGCGTCGCGCCAGCGGCGCCTGGATGGCCGGGAGAAAGCAGCCTCAATATGCGTGCTGCCCAGGTGACGCTTTCCCAACTGGTGGACACGATCAAGGAAACGGTCAAGCCAGAAATGTGGGGGACCGGTAGCACTTCGGCTCGCGTCAAATTCCTTGGCAACACGTTGCTGATTACCGCCACCGAAGAGATGCACACGCAGATTAACAATCTGCTGAACCTGTTTCGCGAGCACTGGGGCAAGCGACGCACGATCTCGATTCAAACTTTCTGGGTGCGGGCCGATCACGGCGAAGCCTGGGGTTTGGTGGACGGAGAAACGACAAAGCAAATCGGCGCCGGCGTTGTCAAAAAGGAACGCTGGGAAGAATTCTTTGCCAAAGCACTCGACGAGAAAAAGATCGAGTACGCGGCGACGCTAACGGGCCACAACAATCAAACCTTGCACGCGTTGTCGGGACGGCAGGTGCGGCTAACGGTCGACGCCGAGGCTTTGGAGTCTGCGGATTTTGACTGGGAGATCAGGTCTGCGGATGATTTTGAAGGCGACCCGTTTGGAGAGCCGGACGATGACGAACCGGCTATCAGCGGGTTGGCGTTGATCAAACGCAAGCGGGAGGTGGTTGGTTTTCGGCCGATTGACACGCTGTTCCATGAAGGCGCCGCGATCCAGGTGACGCCTCTGGCAACCCGCGGTGGCAACTATGTGATTCTGGACCTGCAAGCCAAAATCAACGAACTGGTCAAAGACAAACCCGGTGACAAGATTTTCGTTGAAGGTTCGAAAAAGCGAATCGAAGTCCAACTGGACAACACCGATTACCTTTCGTGCCGATTCAATTCGACGCTTCGCTGCCCCGACGACCAGGTGTTGCTGGCCGGAAGCATGAGTTGGGATCCGACCGGCGAACACGAGAATCCAGAAATCTACCTGTTTGTGCGGGCTTCGATTCACACCATTGAAGAGGATCTTTCGGACTGGAAGAAGACAACGGTTGTTGATCCGGAAAAAGCTGATTTGAAAAAGGCCGCTTCGGCACAATCGCAACCGGCCGAATCGAATTCGGCTCAATAGTCAGTTTGGAAAATCTGCGATGCATCGAACTTCCTTCTGGCTACCAAGCTGGGAGGACGTTTCGATGCTGTGCAGGTTATTTACCGCGACGCGTACGCTTCGATGTTGTTCGTATCGTTGATGGCGATCTGCTAAAATAAGGAAATGGACACCGGCGAAAAAGTACCCAACGCGATCTACAGAAACGCCGCTCAAGCGATTTTCTGGATCGCGAATTTGGTTTGCGTGTTGCTTGTGGCAGTCCACTATTTTCAGCCAGACCGCTTGGCACCGGTGACCCTTGTTCCGCCCTGGCTCTGGATCGTCCCGGGGATGTTCGTCATTCTGATTGCCAGAAAGTCCGTCTCCAGGGTGATGCTGATTTTCGCAATCGGGCTGTGGTTCGTGTTCGGATTTCTGTTTGTCGAAGAAGCCCGCAGCCTGTTACGTTTTCAATCTTTCGGCCCGGATGCCCGCCAAAGCGATCAGCCTTCCACCATTCGGATCGTGTCGCTCAACTGTTGCATGGGATCGAAAAAAGCCTCGGTAGAGCCAATCGGTTTTCAGCCCGACATCGTTTTCTTTCAGGAATCTCAAGGCCCGATTCCGACCCTTGAAACCGCAAAAGAGTACTTCGGCAAGACGGCATCGGCGGTTCACGGCGGGGACGTTTCGATTATTTCCAATGCCAAACTGGACGCGATCCACGTCGATCCGCAATCGCACTTTGTTCACGTCGCAGCTACCTTTGCAGACGGCCGCCAGTGTGACCTCGTGTGTCTCAGGCTCAGCGCGCCGGTGTTTCGCATGGATTTCCTGTCGGCCGGTTTTTGGAACGACCATAGGAATACCCGCCAGAACCACCGCGAACAATTGCAGGAAATAATCTCACACCTTGAAAACGCCGCCAGAACAAAACACTGGATCATCGGAGGCGATTTCAACCTTGTCGGAAACGATGGAGCACTATCAGCGTTTGAGAATTTGCGGGATACTTTTTTCCGGGCCGGCTCAGGCTGGTGCGACACGGGGACCAGTGACTATCCGCTGTTTCACGTTGATCAGGTATGGACATCGCAAAACATTCGATGTGAACGCCAAAAAGTGCATCGAACCGAGAACTCTGATCACCGCATGGTCGTGGTGGACTTGACCTTTTAACTGCTGCCAAAATTCATGGTGCTGATTCAAACCCGGAGATACCGATGAAGGTTGTGACCCAAGTGCTTCTGTTTGTTTTGTTGATCCAGTCCGCGGTGTTGGCTCAGGAAAAAGTGGACACGCTTGTCGTGGGTGGACACTATTTCAATACCGCCGAATCACGATTCGATTCCAATACCGGCATCGTTATCAACGAAGGCCGATTCAGCAAAGTTGCCGTCGAGCCGAAGGAGTTCGTCGCGAAAAAAACGGTGCAGCTCGAAGAGACCGACTACATTCTGCCCGGCCTGATTGATTGCCATGCTCACTACAACGTGCGTTTGATCAGGCGGCGCCGCGAAGAATTCTCGGTGATGCCGGTGATCTATCTGGCCAACGGAGCGACGGTTACGTTCTCGTGCGGTGAATTTGATCCCGATGCGATGTTCAAGCTCAGGAAGCGGATCGAAAGCGGCGAACAGGTCGGCCCAAAGCTGCTCAATAGCGGTCCTTACTTTGGTCGTGCCAGGCCAGGTTGGGGTGGCGGCAAGACCGAGCAGGAGATTCGCGACGAAGTTGACTTTTGGGCTGAAAATGGTGTCGGAGGATTTAAGGCAAAAGCCATCGATCCGGACTCGCTTCGCGTGCTGATTGATCAGGCTCACAAGCACGATTTAACGGTGACCGGTCATCTGGATTCCGGCTTTCGCAACAGCGTTAACCCACGCGATGCGATTTCGATGGGGATCGACCGGATCGAGCACTTTCTTGGCGGCGACGCGATGCCGGGTTCGAAGTCGGCTTATGCGTCGCTGCAAAGTATCAAATCCGGAACGCCGGAATACAAAAAGATCGTCAAGCACTTTATCGATAACGGTACGGTCTTCGATGCGACGTTGACGGCCTACGGTTATCTGGGAATCAAACCGGGCGTGCGCGAGGAGTACGGTTACTGGATCGATGAGACCCAGTTTTTCACGCCGCACATGCAGGAGAAAACCAAATCGCGAAAGCCGATGAGGGGTATGGAGTTGTACCAGCGAATTTACGACGCCAAACTTGAAACCATCGCGGACTTTCACAAGGCCGGCGGGACGATCACCCTAGGCACCGACCATGTCAGCAACGGAAATCACCTGCCCGGCTTTGGCGTCCATCGCGAGCTTGATGCCCTGGTTCGTGCCGGGATTCCGGAAGTTGAAGCATTGAAAATCGGAACCATCAACGGAGCCAGAGCGTTCAGGATCGAAAAGGATCATGGCTCCATCGAAGCCGGAAAGTTTGCGGACCTTGTGATCGTTCGCGGCAATCCGATCGACGATATTCGCAACACGCGGAATGTAACGACCGTCATCAAGCAAGGCCAGGTATATGACGCGGCGGAGCTGCTCGAGAGCGTCAAAGGAAAGCTTGGACCCGCCAACGCAGAGCAGGAGAAGCACTGGTAGCCTGAAGATCGTCGATCGTCCTGAATGGTAACCCGACGTGTGAACGAGGCCCCCGCGGTGCTTTTTTGGAAGTGATCGAAGTCCAGGAGTGATCTCGGAAAAAAGAAGAAGAGGGCGACGCAGCGCGCCGCCCCCGACCTCTCTGCTCATGCTGTTTTGCTACTGGTCAGCAGCGGTAAGCTCAATGTCTTCGAGCGTTTCTCCCTCGTCCAGTTCGACCTCGATGGACGTTCCCTCGGGTGCCTGAGTGGGATCCAACCAGAATAGAGACACCTGAATGTGGTTCTTGCCTGGACGAACAAACTTGATCTCAAACGTACCGTCTGCGGCGACTTTGGCGGTGGGTGTGTAGTAGCGATTGCCGCGCAGGTCAGACGAGATCGCCCGAACCTTCAGGCCCGCCCGCGGATTGGTGATCGATCCTTTGACCGTGCCACCGCGGGTAAGCTTCAGGTCGAAGTCGGTGACGACCTGTCCGGGCTGTGTTTCGATAGGTTCGGTCACTCCGTTGGCCCATTTTCGCCACTGTTGGTAATCGCCATCGTGAACCATCAGGTTGTACTTGAACGCCTTGCCGGCGGGCATGACGACCCGGTAGCTACCGTCCTTTTTGGTTTTAACGCTGTACCGGGTGTCGCCGGTAAGTGAATTGCCGCTGCCCGTTTTTGCGGGAGCAACGGTTGCACCGGCGACCGGATTGCCGTCCGGATCGTAGACGTGGCCTTTGAAAGTGACGCCTCTTTCAACCACGATCTTCACCGGTTCCATGCCAGGCTGAAGGTCAAACTGGAGGCTGTCAAAGTTCCGCTGCCAGCCGGTTTTCTTGTTGTCGATGGTGTAGCGTTGCCAACTGTTTGTCGCCGATTCTGACCACCATCTTCCCAGCTCACCATGTTGGTACGCCGTTATACCGCCGCGTTTAATCGGTTTGCCGCTTCCTGCACTGAATTCCATTTCCCCCGGCACCAAGCCATCGATGGCGATTTTCCCGTCTGGACCTGAAACCGAAGATGCGTTGAATCCCTGCCATGTAAAAAGAGCGAATCCTTCGTAGGGTTTGTCCTGAGAATCGACAACCGTTGCTCTGAAGTTCACGCCTTCATGCAAGTTCAAATCCAATCGGGAAGATTCGTTCAGCGTAACATCGATTGTGCTTGTGGCGATGCCGGATTTGCCTTGTACCTTGACGGAATAGCTGTCTGGAGCAAGGTAGATGCGATAGTTTCCGTCGGCGTCGGTCGTCGTTTTGGAAATGACGGACGATATCGTGACACCGTCGGCCCGCTTGGTGCCCTGGTCAAACTGAATTTCCGCTTTGGCCGCTGGGTTGCCTTGGGCATCAGTTAATTTTCCTTCAACGTATGTGTTTTGATTCAGCGTTACGACGAAATCTTTTTTGCCAATCTCCTGCAGATGATTGTAGTAGGGCGCGTACCCCGGCTTGGTGATTCTGACTTCGACTGTGCCGTCAAAAGAATTACGGCGCGGTTTGAATCTGAAAAAGCCGTCCGAGTCAGTCTTTGTTTTATTGGCGGGGTTCCAATGCCAGACATTGATGGTCGCTCCTTCAATCGGGTTTCCGTCATCATCCTGGACAATCCCGGCGAACTCGTCTGCTGTCAGCGAATCGAGATCCGCCATCTTCATTTCAATGGGCTGCTCTTCTTGGTCATCATCGGCTCCGGAGGCCCTCGGAGACATGACCAAAGTGGCAAGCGAGACAACGGTGAATAGCAAAAGTGCGAAACTGAGCCCGTCGGCGCTTTTGGTCCGTGCAGCTGGCTTGCCAAGCATTTGCTCGATGCGCAACCGCAATTCGGATTCGCTGGAAGTCGCAGGCACGGACAATTGCAGTTCCTGTCGATGGGAAAGCGCTGTTTGAGCCGTAGTTGCCACATCGGTCAACGTATTGGCGTAGCCGAACACATCGGCACCGGCGGCGATGACCGCCGCGTCACAGCTGATTTCACGATGAAGCCTCACCTGACTGCTTACTTTCCACACCACTGGATGGAAAAATAGCAGTGTTTCGATGATGTTTTGCAGGCAATTCAACATTGGATCAAAGCGGCGGAGGTGAATGAACTCGTGCATCAAAACGTGCTCAATCTGCTGACTGGTTGCTTCGGTCGCCAACGCGATCGGTAATAGAACCACCGGTTTCAAAACGCCGACGACCGATGGGACAGCCGTTTCGGCACACCACATCACGACGGGGTTTTTCCGGAGCTGCAACTGTTTCGTCAGCCGCACAACGGTATTTCGAATAGGCGAATCGGTCACAGGATGGGCTTGTTGTCTAAGCTGCCTGCTAAAGAAAACGCCACGTGCAAACCGAATCGAACAGATCACCACGCCGACCAGATAGGCAATGAAAATCACCACAGCCCAGCCTTCAAACGTTGCAGAAGTCGTCCTTACGGGGCGTGATGACGTGTGTTGAGCGATGATCGTGGCGGAGTGATTCGACGCATCTGTCGGTCGTTTATCGGCGATCGCTTGAGACGATTCAGGGCTCGCCGGCGAAGTGGCGTCGGGCAAACTGGATCCTGTTTCGCCGACCACGGATTCTGCGGCAACCGAAACGGTATCGGAAGTCCCAACTGAAAAGCTGGCAACCCAAAACGAAACGGGCACCATGGCGACAATCGCGATCAGACAAAGCAGATTGCAGGAATATCGAAGGTTAGGATTCTTGCCGGCGATCAAGCGGTCAACAGCGATCCATAACAGCCATGGCAAACATGCCAGCCACAGCAAGTGCAGAACAGCCGTTGCGAACAAAGTCGCAGAATATTGATCGATAATACCCATTACTTGCCTCCCTTTTGGCTGTCTTGGCTACGTATGATTTCTTCCTTGAGTTGATCAATATCATCCAGGCTCAGATCCGAATCCTTCAGCAGCCCAATCATGGCCGCCCGCGATGACCCGCCAAAGATCCGGTCGACCAAGTCACGCAGCATCCGTTTTGAAGTGGCTTCTTGGGTCACGCGAGCCCGGTAGACGAACCTTGCACCCTGCTTTTTCCGAGCCACGAACTTCTTTTGTTCCATGATTCCAAGCACCGTCATCACCGATTGGTAGGTCAGCTTGCGGTGTCCTTCGATCTGATCGCGGACCTCTTGTCCCGAGATCGGCCCGGAATCCCAGAGCACCTTGAGCACTTTTAGCTCAAGGTCCGTAGGATGTTTTGATGTGCTTCTGGCCATGCTTTTTCCCGACTTGAACTGCTGAAAATCGAATTCGTTCGATATCTGAGTGTAGCCATACTCGGGAGGTGATGCAATGGAAAAATCGAAGTCTTTCGATATTTGTTTGCCACTGCGAGACCCGCAGGTGGATCAGAAATGGCCGGCCAGCGCGTCCCCGTTCTGGACCACAGGCGCGAGAAGCTAATTCCTAGCGGTGCTTGCGAGGTCTTCTTTGAGGACACGTTTCATCGCGTCTTCGGCGATGGTGATCGTTTCGTTGACGTTCAGGTTGCCCTTGAGGATGTAGGACGAATTGACAACGTAAAGGCCGTCCACCGATGACTTTTGGCTGGGCAAGCTTTCGCTGTAGCCGATCGTGGGGATCGCCATCACGTTGCGAACACGCGACATCTCAAAGGCAAGTACATCGTCTCGCGTGAAGCCCTCGTACATGCGTTCGAGCGCCGCAAGGAAGTCTTCCTTGATGTCGGCGTCGGTTCGCTCAAACATCGAATGTTCGGCGGGGATGTATTTGGGAAGATAAACCAGTGAGTTGCCGTCAAACTCTTCGGTGTCAACGATGGTCGTCATCTCGATGACTGCGGTCATCGGGACCCAGTCGTCGGTGAGGTTGGTGACGTAGTAAACTGACAGCGGTTTTTTCAGCAGCAAGGATGCGCAGATGATCCCAAGGTATTCGACAGAATCGAATTTGGCTTTTTCGTCGGCACTCAAGTCGGGGCAGACGCGGCTGAGGATCGCGTTGGGCGTGGTCATGATCACGCGGTCGAAGTGCCGGGAGTCGTGGCCTTTGAAATCGACCTGAAACCGGCCATCGGTTTGCTTTTCGATTTTCTGCGTCGGGCTGGAAGTCATGATCTCGACGCCAAGCTCACGAAGCTGAGCTTCGATGCTTTCGATGATCGTGCGGTAGCCGCCTTCGACGTAGCCGAACATCTCTTTCTTCAGCCCGGTGCGGCGAGCCTTGTACATGCGGCTGGTGTGAGCCCAGATGAACGAAGCTGCGGTTTTCCGGTAGGCTTCACCCAGCTTGCACTTGAGCAGGGGTTCCCAGATCTTTTCGAAAACCGAATTGCCTGACCAGCGGCGAAGCCACTTTTCCACACTGAGTTTTTCGAGTCGTTTCCAGTTCTTGATTTTGGAAGCCAAGAAAATTGTCCCGCCAAGGCGGAGCTTTTCGATCAGGTTCAGCGGCGGAAAGGCAAGGAACTCTCTGGTGTCGGACATCGAGTAGAACTTGCCGCCGGTGTAAAAACCGGTTTTGGTTTCGACCCACTTCATTTTTTCGGACAGGCCCAGTTCGTCGATCATGTGCCGCAGGCGATCATCCGACAGCAGCGTCACGTGATAGTGCTTGTCCCATGTGACGTCGCCAAGGTTCCAAACCGCAGCCAGCCCGCCAAGGGAAGGAGCGGCTTCGATGAGCGTTACTTTGTGGCCCTGTTTGGCCATCCGCAGGGCGAGTGTCAGCCCCAGCATGCCGCCGCCGACAACAGCCCATGATTTCTCGTTGGAGTCAGCGGAAATGGCTGGTGGTATGGAATCCGTTTTGACAATCATGGTGTTGGAGTCGAAAGAAAATCGTCGTTTTGCGTTTTGCGTTTTGTCAAGAATTCTGCCTGAGGGCGGTACTTCGAACGTTGGGTTGGCGTTTTGTTTTTTGGCACTCGTGCCTGACTCAAGTATCACGCACTTAAATAGCACGCCACTCCGAGGCGCAAAAATCGACTTGGAGCGGCTGAAATTTTATCCATGGCACTGTCATTGCTCCCTTTGGCAATGTCAGTCGCGTAACCCTCCCCGGCGGTGAGCCGCCGACTCTCCCGAGTGGGCCCAAGTGGGAGGGTGGTCAAAAAATCGCAACCCGGAGAGTCGTGCTACTAATAGCCGCCAAAGCGACGCTTGAGTAACAACTTTAATGTTAGCGAAATGGTTCGGCCGACACGCATTTTGCTGACGCCGCCCTTCTGGTCGTAACGCAGCAGGAAGGGGACTTCGCCAAAGACGAACTTGAACCGACGCATCTTCAACAGCACATCGGCCATGCAGGAAAAGCCTTTCTCGCTGACGAATTGGTCGCCGTAAAAGTCCATCGTTTCTTTGAGCACGTTGAATCGATAGGCGCGATAACCGCATGTGTAGTCGCGGACGCCGGGGATCGGCATCAGTACTCGAAACAGGAGCTTGGCACCGTAAGTACAGAGCACTCTCAATACGGGGACGCCAACGATGCGTGAGCCGGTTTGGTATCGCGAGGCCGTGACCACGTCGTAGCCTTCGGCGACCTTTTGCAGCATGAGATTGATGATCCCTGGCGGGTGGGTATCGTCTCCATCCATCGTGACGATGATGTCGCCGGGTTTTCCCATTTCGACAGCGGCGGCCAAACCGGTGCGCAGGGCTCCGGGAAGGTTCTGGTTGACTTTGTGTTGGCACAGTGTCAGCGGCATGTCCAAAGAAGCCCTGTTGGCGATGTCCGCGGTGTTGTCGGTGCTCGCGTCATCGACCACGATCACGTGGTAAGGTCGAGCGTTGTCTTTGAAGACCAACTGGATCTTTTCCAGCAGCGACGGCAGGCCTTCGGACTCGTTGTAGGCCGGCAGCATCACATAGATGGTGCCTGTTTCCGGCTCCAAAAAATCCACATCGCGTGAACTGCGATATACCAGCACATTTTCGTCGCGAGCAAGAATCTCGGGCTCGAAAGACCTCGGCGAATTAGCATTCAGGGGTTTTTCAAGAGTCGTTTGGTGGCTCATGGTACAAAGTAACTTGAAGTCAAAGGGGTCAGCAGCTCAAACGGTGTGATGCTTAACTTAATAGGATAGTCATGTCTGCATCAAACGCCATAATCTGGCCTTTCCAGCGGGTGAATTCCCCTGTTTTTTTGCAAGTTATCTTCGTAGACCCCGGATTTTCCCCGATAGCTGAAAACTCCAAGCGAGATTTCCCAAAATCGAGAGCGAGGCCTGTCCGCTCGTCGGTAGGGTTTGGGCGTCCGTTTGGGCGTCCGTTTGCCGAGGTTTGGGCAAGCTGGCCCGCGTTGAGCCACCCATTTCCCTGAACCCGGATTATTCACGACGACGGGCGTTGATTCGCGTTGAACCACACGGACACGAAGGTCAAAGCTGGATTGTCGCCCCGGTTTCGGTTCATCTCGTTGACGAAGTCCAGGCCAGAGACTCTTTTCCAACCGGTGCGATGTTCATTGGCTAAACTGAAAGTTACGCCCACACCTCGTGAATCATCCGGGCTGAAGAACGATTTTCAACGGTAAGGTCGATGCCAAATTCTTATTTTGACCAAATTGCCAGCCAGTGGAACGAAAGAGCGGACGAGTTGGGATCGTGGGCAATGCAACGGTGGGTCAATCGCCGCGACGTTTGGGGAAGGTATCTGGCTGAAAAGTATCGCGGTACTTCGACCACCGGAGCGCAAAAAAATAAAGCCATCACGGCTCCGTTTGCCCGCGAGCGCGGCAAGATCTACTTGCAGGAGTCTTCGTTGGTGAAGCACTTCAAGGCCAAAGAGGGGTCCGGCGTTTTGGGGATGCATTCTCAAGACCGCAACGGCACGAGTCGTTGGTTCGGCATCGACATCGACTACCATAGCCCCGACGAATACACCGGTTCGAGGGAAGCCAATTACCTTGCCGCGACGACGTGGTTTGGCAAACTCCAAGAGATGGGATTCGATCCATTGTTGCTGGACTCCAATGGCGATGGCGGTTACCACCTGCTGGTCTTTTTCGAGTCAGCGATGGAAACAAAATCCGTGTTGGCGTTTGTGACCGGTATAGTGTCCGATGCTGAAATGTTGGGTCTGGAGCAAGCCCCGGATTTGTTTCCCGGTTCAAGGGGCAAGAGTCATTACGGCAGTTGGTTGCGTCTCCCGGGCCGGCATCATTCGCGGCAGCATTACACGCGTGTCTACAGCGATGAACCCTACGCCGACCAACGGTGGCTCGAAGGCCACGATGCGATCGACCGGATGCTTTCGATCCAGGCGGCGAATCAGGACTTGCTTGCCCACCACGGAGTGCGAACAAAAAAGCTGACCGTTTGTTTGGACTTTGATGGCGTGATTCATTCTTACCAATCGGGCTGGCAAGGCCCCGCGACGATTTCGGATCCTCCGATTCACAAGGTTGACGAGTCGATCAGGAAGTTAAGGGCAGACTTTCGTGTGGTCGTCTATTCGGCTCGTTGCAGCACCGAAGCAGGTCGCGTGGCGATCTGCAATTGGCTGGCAAAGCACCAGATCGAAGTCGACGAGGTTTGCGAGCACAAGCCACCGGCTCACGTTTATGTCGACGACCGGGCGGTGAATTTTTCGGGGAACTGGGCGCAGACGATTGTTGATATCAAAGCGTTTCGCAAGTGATTCCCGATTATTCGCGCTCACAGCCCGTGACTAATCCGGACTGAAATGTTTTTCGGCCCGCCCCGGCGGCCCGTGCTTCCGGGCAGCGTTTGCAACAGGATCAGCCAAACATTGATCGAGCGTGGGAGGAGGTCGCTTACTTTCAGGTTGGCGATAATCCGGGCTGCATCGGGCGGTCGATGTCGAGTGACTGCAGACGTGGCGTTTAGTCGAACAGGCCTGACTGGAGGCAAATGGCGGACCACGATTCAAAGCTGCCGAGGTCTTTTTTCATTTCGGACACCGGAACAAAGCCGCTTTCGATGATGTCGTCTTCGTTGGGTGAGACGGCGGGTGTTTCGACGTCAAAGATGTGCACCACACCGAGGTGGACTTTGCCGACTTCGGTTTGGTCATCATTGATCAGGCCGACGCATGATTGTGAGTACTTTGTGCCAATGGTGACTTCTTCGTCGAGTTCCCGCTGCATGCCTTTTTCGTAGGGCGATGATTCGTTGGCGTCGAGCGTTGAAATGTGTCCGCCGATTCCGATACTGCGTTTGCTGTGCAGACGGCTTTCGCCCATCCCTTTGCCGCGAGTGTACTGAAAAACCGAAACGGTTCCGTCGGGAGCGACATGGCGGAAAACGCAGTAGGGGATCAGTTGTTTGAAGGAAGGGTCTTCTTCCATTTCGCCCCGTGGTCGATAACTGGTGTGTTGAGCAGAAAGTAGCGTGCCAAGGTATTTGTCGATTTGATCTGAAAAGCCCTGGAAGTACCCGCAATCATGAAACGTCGCAGTCGGCACGACCATGACCTGTTCTGTATCCACCGCTGACATCAAAATCTCCTGTGTCGTTTTCGTTTTGCATCAACCCGGATTATTCACGACGACGGGCGTTGATTCTACGTCTGGCCAACAGCAGCAAGGTAAAAGGCTGAATTTCAACAAGAAATGTAAATCATCCAGTAGATGAAAACCACAGCGATCGTTTCATCGCATCAGCGTCGCGGATCACTGTCTCAACTGATTCAGACGCCCACGCCTCGTGAATAATCCGGCATCAATTTACTCCCAATGGTGCCCGGCTGTCGACTCCCGGCAACAACGTTTGATTGTCCGTTTCATTTTTTCAACTTCGTCGCGCAAGTTTGGCCAATTCAAAGTTTTTCGCGTCACGTGGGCGTTTCTAACATAGGTTTCGCTTGGTAATTGGACCGAATTCAATCTATTTGAGCCAGTTGATTCGATGCGAAAAAGAGTACGAAAATCAAATCAGGACTACGCTGTTCTGGAAGCACGCCAGGTGCTAAGCGCCAATTTTTTTGTTGACCTTACCGATGGGGTTCTTGCCGTTCACGGCACCCAGGCCGCAGATACAGTTCGATTCGTCGAGCGAGGCGATTCGATTGTTGTTGGAGTCTCCAGCAACCGAGGCAGCTACACGGTTCATCAATTCGACGCTGCGGATGTTGACAGACTGTATTTCTCTGGCAAAGACGGCGACGATATCTTTGTCAACAAAACATCGCTGGAGTCAACCGCATACGGCAATGAAGGCAACGACTGGTTGCTTGGCGGTAGCGGCGACGACGTCCTCAGAGGAGGCAACGGCGACGACAATATCCGCGGTTTTGCCGGCGACGACAGCTTGCATGGCGATCGTGGCAACGACCGACTTGTTGGTCAGGCAGGAAACGACCGACTGTTGGGCTGGTTTGGCGATGATGTACTCGTTGGTGGAGATGGCGACGACTATCTCTCGGGCTATCTGGGCAACGATCGACTGTTTGCCGGTGATGGCGATGACGACCTGAGAGGCCACGAAGGCGATGACTTTTTGTCTGGCGGCAACGGCGACGACGCGTTGTACGGCTGGAGGGGCAACGATCGACTGTTTGCCGGTGCAGGTGACGACTACGTTTCAGGCTATCACGGTGATGACTTCCTTTCTGGCGGCGCAGGCGACGATGTGGTCAAAGGCCACTTGGGCAACGATCGGCTGTTCGGCGGCGACGGCGACGATGAACTCTATGGCTGGCGTGGTGATGACCGAATCAACGGCGGCAATGGCAACGACGAGTTGTGGGGTGGCGATGACAACGACGTTCTCTTTGGCTGGCGCGGCAACGACATCCTCCATGGAGACCACGGGGACGACCGGTTGTACGGCGGTGACGGTGATGACGTTTTGATCGGCTATTTCGGAAACGACTTTATCTCTGGTGGTTTGGGCGTCGACATGCTCTGCGGTGGCCATGGAGACGATACGTACGCCAACGTCGAAGACCATGATCTTGGCTACGATCCGGATCAGGACTTGGTTGGTGTTTTCGACAATTCTGAAAGTGTGCTTTCTGAGCGGTTGCAGGAACAGTTTGAACAGGCGATAGAAGATTTTGATGCCAAAGCTGACGAGGTTGCCCGCCTTGTCCAGGATATCGTCGATTATGACGATTCCCCGCTGGCGACGGACACCTCAAGTTCACGGCTCTGGTTTACCGACTCGAACCAGTCCCTTTCGTGGTACGACACAAGCACTGGCGAATTCCAGGTCGTTGGCCAACACGGTGTGTTGCTGACCGACTTGGCGGTGTCGGCAGAAGGTGAGCTTTATGGAATCAGTTTCAGGTCCCTGTACCGGGTTGACGCCAATACTGGTGAAGCATTCCTGGTTGGTGATCTGGGACGTGGCGACATGAATGCTTTGACATTCACAGAAGACGGCAGGCTTTTGGCGGCCGGTTTTGCCGGCGATCAAGTCTATGAAGTGGACGTGACTACCGGACAAACGACTTCGATCGGTAGCGCTGGTGCAAGGTCCGCCGGTGACCTTGCGTTTCACGATGGCCAGTTGTTCCTGACGTCAAACGAAGGCGAGTTGGTTGCCATGACGCTCAACGATGACGGCCAAATTGGCTCGGTCGAAACCGTGGGCGCGACAGACGGGTTGGCGTTTGGACTCGCATCGTTGGACGGTGAACTGTACAGCACCGTCGGAACCACGCTTTTCGATGTCGATGTGAGTAACAATTCTACTTTTTCTGCCGTGGCTGTTCTCAGCGGGCAGGGCGCGGTTGAGTTCTATGGTTTGACTGAAGGCTTCAACGTCAGCTAATCGCTGGTAACAAAAAAACGCTTCTGGGTCGGCAGTCATTTATTGGTTGTCGGCCCTTTTTTGTTGTGCCCGGAATTTCTTAACCGGAATTATTCACGACGACGGGCGTTGATTCGCAGCGAGTCACGCTGAAACGAACGTCAAAGCGGTACCGCCCTCTGGAATTCGGTTCACCTCGCTGATGAGTTCCAGAATAGAACCTTTTTCGGACTAATACTGTGTTCACTGGCTGAACTGAAAGTTATGCCCACGCCTCGTGAATAATCCGGGGTAAGTCTCGCAGCCCTGTTGATGTCGTTGGTGGGGCTCAAAATTTGCCCGTCGCTGTGTCCGGCGTCATCTCCCCTGCCCCGCTGCCGAGCGAGGCGGCGAGCTTTTGCATGCCCTCGGACATCGATACACGGGGATAGTAGCCAAAGTCATTGCGGGCACGACTGATGTCGAAGTAGTGGCTTTTCGCGAGTTGCGCCGCTAGGAACCGGGTCATGCGTGGCTCTGATTCGTTATTGAACGTCACGTGCCACGCTTCCAGTGCATGCCCTAGGCGATGAGCCCAGTAGTACGAGAGGGACCGGGTGACTTTGGGGGCGTTCGCGAGTTCGAGAATTTCATTGATCCAGCCCCAGCAGTTGACCGGATCGCCTTGAGAGATGAAGTAAGCGCTGCCGCAAACCGGCGAGCCTGGCCTCATCGCTTCGGCGGCCAGCACATGGGCAAGAGCCGCGTTTTCGACGTAGGTCGCGTCGACTTGATTGGTCCCGTCACCGACTCGTCTGAGCTGGCCTTTTCGGGCTCTGGTGATGACACGCGGAATCAGGTGTCTGTCGCCCGGTCCCCAGATGAGATGGGGACGAAGGGCACAGGTCATCAAGCCATGATCATCGTTGGCGTCGAGCACGCGCTGTTCGGCAAGGGCTTTGGAGTGCGGGTAGTGGGCGAGCCACTTGGTGGCGTAGGGCGCCGATTCGTTCTGGTTGATTTGATGTTGACCATTGAAGGTCACGCTGGGACTGCTGGTATAGATCAGCTTTGGGACTTTGTGCTTGAGGCAAGCATCGACAACGTTGCGGGTGCCGATTGTGTTGGTCGAGTGGTAGAGTTTCCACGGCCCCCAGATTCCTGATATCGCTGCGACGTGAAAGACGGCTTCCTGATCTCGGCATGCCTGATCGACGGCTTCGGCGTTGCGAATGTCGCCAAAGACCTGTCTGACGCTGCCATCGACCGCGGCCTGGCCTTGCCGGCGGGTCAACGCGGTGACTTCATGACCTTTGGCCAGCAATTCGCGGACCAGCCATGTGCCGAGAAAGCCATTGGCGCCAGTAACAAGTGCCTTCACAGGAAGCTCAAAATCAGGATCAGAAACAGGGGTGCGAGTAACAGTCTATCAAAACAAAGGCTCGTCAACAGGCAGTGCTTGTGCGACAATGTGTCGATGAAAACGAAACAGAAATTCAGTACTGTGTCGCCGTCGATTGACCAGGTGGGAGTCGTCGAGCGAGCGAGTCGCTTTTCCACGCGTAGCATCAAAAAAGACGCCAAAATGCAGGGCCTGAAAATGGCTCTGAGCATGATCGATTTGACCACCCTCGAAGGCAGCGACACCGAGGGCAAAGTCAAACAGCTTTGCTATAAGGCTCGGCATTTGCACGATTCAGTGGACGGGTTGCCGACCGTTGCGGCGGTTTGTGTCTATCCGAATTACGTGTCTCTGGCCCACGATCAGCTCAAAGGCAGCGGCATCAAAGTGGCGTCCGTTGCGACGGCCTTTCCCAGCGGGAATTCGTCGCTGGAGATCAAGCTTTCGGATGTGAAGATGGCGGTCGAACAGGGTGCCGACGAGATCGACATGGTGATTTCGCGAGGCAAATTTCACGCGGGTGATCATCAGTACGTGTTCGACGAAATCGCCGCCGTGAAGGAAGCCTGCGGCATGGCGAGGCTGAAGGTGATCCTTGAAACGGGCGAACTGGGAACCTTGGACAACGTTCGCAAAGCCAGCGATATCGCGATCGCGGCCGGTGGGGACTTTATCAAGACCTCCACTGGAAAGATCAAACCCGCAGCGACCATGCCGGTGACTTTGGTGATGCTCGAAGCGATCGGTGATCACTATTTTGCCACCGGCGAAATGGTAGGGATGAAACCTGCCGGCGGCATCTCCAAAGCCAAACTGGCATTGCATTACCTGATTATGGTCAAGGAAACTTTGGGCGAGGAATGGCTGTCGCCGCAGTGGTTCCGGTTTGGGGCCAGCAGCCTGGCCAACGATGTGTTGATGCAAATCGTCAAACAGCAAACGGGTGCTTATCAGTCCCCGGATTATTTTTCGATCGATTAGCATCGCCGGATCGTACTCGGCCAACGTACAACTTTCTGAAGTTCGACCCAACGCGCTTACAACGGTTAATCACTATGAATCCATCTGCAGCTTCATGGGATCTTGCTCCTGCCCCTGAAAGCACCGATCACATCACGATCGCTGACAGCTACGGGCTGTTTATAAACGGCAAGTTTGTTGAATCCGGTGGCGGTGAAAAGTTTGCCACGATTAATCCGGCGACCGAAGAGACGCTGGCCGAAATCACCGAAGCCACCGATGCGGACGTCGATAAAGCCGTTAAGGCGGCGCGGGCGGCATGGACAAAGGTCTGGTCAAAAGTCTCGGCAAAGGAGCGTGGCAAGTATCTGTTTCGCATCGCCCGGCTGATTCAGGAAAAGGCCAGGGAGTTGGCGGTGATTGAGTCGCTTGACGGCGGCAAGCCCATCCGGGAATCGCGTGACGTGGATGTGCCGTTGGCGGCGGCGCACTTTTTCTATTACGCGGGGTGGGCGGACAAGCTGGAGTATGCGTTTCCGGGGCGAAAGGTTGAGCCCTACGGAGTGGCCGGCCAGGTGATCCCGTGGAACTTTCCCTTGCTGATGGCAGCCTGGAAGATTGCTCCGGCCCTCGCGGCGGGTAACTGTGTCGTGATCAAGCCCGCCGAGACGACGTCGCTAACGGCGATGAAGCTTGCAGAGATTTTTCAGCAGTCCGACCTTCCGCCGGGAGTGGTCAACATCGTCACCGGTCATGGTCCCGTCGGAGCATCGATTGTCAATCACAAGGACGTCAACAAGGTAGCTTTTACCGGTTCGACGGCAGTTGGAAAAAAGATTCAGCAGTCAATCGCCGGTAGCGGCAAGGGCTGCACGTTGGAGTTGGGTGGCAAGGCAGCGAATATCATTTTTGAGGATGCGTCGATCGATCAGGCGGTTGAAGGAGTCATCAACGCGATCTACTTCAATCAGGGCCATGTTTGCTGTGCGGGCAGTCGGTTATTCGTCCAAGAGTCTGTCCGCGATGTGGTCCTGCGAAAGATCAAGCATCGGATGAAGTCGCTGATTGTGGGTGATCCGCTGGACAAGAACACCGACATTGGAGCCATCAATTCTGCCAGGCAACTGGAAACGATTCAGAGCTATATCGAAATTGGCAAAGAAGAAGGAGCGAACTTCTACCAGTCGCAGTGCGATTTGCCGGAGAAAGGTTTCTGGTGTGCTCCGACTTTGTTTACCGACGTGGCGCAGTCGAACCGAATCGCCCAGGAAGAAATTTTCGGTCCTGTGCTGGCGGTGCAAACGTTTCGTACCGTCGCCGAGGTGATCAAGAAAGCCAATAATACGCCCTACGGTTTGTCCGCTGGCGTGTGGACCGACAAGGGCTCCAAAATTTTCAACATGACCTCGCAGATGCGTGCCGGCGTGGTGTGGGCCAATACGTTCAACAAGTTCGACCCAACGTCGCCCTTTGGTGGCTACAAAGAAAGCGGCTTTGGACGCGAAGGCGGACTGCAGGGGCTTGCTGCCTATTTGAACCCGGATTATTCATGAGGCGTGGGCGTCAGAATCAGTTCCGACAGTGATCCGCGACTCTGATGCGATGCAACGATCGCTGTGGTTTTCATCTACTGGATGATTTACATTACTTGTTGAAATTCAGCCTTTTCCCTTGCTCCTGTTGGCCAGACGTAGAATCAACGCCCGTCGTCGTGAATAATCCGGATTGAAATAGCGGTCGATGATTCGGCAATTCGTGGCAGATTTTTAGGATTCAACGGATGAGCAGAGTGCTCAGTTAGTGACATGGCAAAAGACATAGCTTCAACCAACAGTCGGCTTCAAGTCGCCAAAACTTACAAGCTGTACATCGGTGGCGCGTTCCCGCGTACAGAATCCGGACGCTCGTACTCTCCGCTGGTGAACGGAAAGCCGATTGCCAACATGTGCCTTGCGTCTCGGAAGGATGTGCGAAACGCGATCGTTGCGGCTCGTGGCGCACAAGCAGGATGGGCGTCGCGGTCGGCGTACAACCGCAGCCAGATTCTTTACCGGATCGGCGAAATGCTCGAAGGACGCACCGAGCAGTTCGTAGCGGAATTGCGACTGATGGGCGGCAGCGAAAAGCAGGCACGTGGAGAAGTCGAAATGAGCATCGATCGGCTTGTTTATTATGCGGGCTGGTGTGACAAGTATCAGCAGGTTTTCAGTTCGGTGAACCCTGTCGCGTCGTCGCATTTTAACTTTTCGGTGCTTGAACCGATGGGCGTTGTGTTTGTGGTCGCCAGCGAAGAAAGTTCACTGCTGGGGCTGGTTTCGCTGGTTGCCCCGGTGGTTGCGTCGGGCAACACCTGCGTGGTGCTTGCCAGTAACTCCCAACCGCTGGCAGCGATCACGCTGTCGGAAGTCATGTCCACTTCGGATGTGCCAGGCGGCGTGGTCAACATGCTTACCGGATCGTTGAGCGAACTGGTCCAGCACTTTTCCAGGCACCTTGATGTGAATGCGATTGCGTTCAATCGGGACTTGCCAGATGTCGTTGTCGATATTCAAAAAGCTGCCGCCGGGAACCTGAAGCGGGTTCGCTGCTACGATCTCGACTGGGCAAAAGATGACTCCCAGTCGCCATGGCTGATTCAGGACTTTTGCGAAGTCAAAACGACGTGGCACCCGATCGAGAAAATCTCTGAGGCTGGATCCGGGTATTAACCTGGATTATTCACGAGGCGTGGGCGTCAGAATCAGTTCCGACTGTGATCCAATTGGCTCTGATGCGATGAAACGATCGCTGTGGCTTTCACCTGCCGGATGATTCACATTTCTTGTTGAAGTTCACCTTTTCTCTTACTCCTGTTGGCCAGACGTAGAATCAACGCCCGTCGTCGTGAATAATTCCGGATTAAAGATTCCGTTGGTCGTATTGGCTCCGGCTGCGCTGGCTACTTCAGCAATCGCTGAGCACTTAACTGCCAGATGTCAGATTCTGTAATGGGATTCACTTGAATTCCCCGTTCGAACGCGGCGCTCCGAGCGAATTCCGCCTGAATACTGTCCGGCGAACGATGCGGCGAGATTTCGATTCAGCGCAAGAAAAATCCGGCTCGTCGGAGGTGAGCCGGATTTATGGAGGGAGGTATCAGGAGGGAAAGGAGGATGAAGAAATCCCGCAATGTTTTGTGGTTGTTGGTCTCTAATTGAAGTACTGGTAGCGAGTCATTTCGTGAAACCATGTTTCGACCACTGGCAGCCAGTGTGGCATGAGGCAGTAAGCGATGTACAGGGTGAGGCAAAGCGAAGCAAACAGGGCAAGGTTAACGATCGCGTTGCCGAGTTTTGCCATCTGCGTTTTGCGGCTGGCTTTGTGATCGGCGACGAGCGATTGGGTGAAGTACTTTTCTGAGTCAAGCGTTTGATAGGTCGGCATGTTTCTGTCTCTCAATGAAATCAACTGACATTCCCCTAAGGCAAGCGGGATGCCAATTGGCTCAAAGACGGAAAAACATGAGGTTTGCGAGAGCCAGTGTTGCGTTCGGGAAACATCTGAAAGAGGGCGTGTTGCCTGAACGGGACGCACGTTGCAAAAAGGCATCAGCCCAACGGCTGTTTCCATTGGCTATTGTTGCGAAGCGAGGCGATTGATGGCTCTGCACTCGGAGACTGCGAATTTCGCGTCCAGGAAGCGGACGTCAATCCGATGGCCCGCAGGGCCTGCAGCGGCGGTATCGACGGCCAGTGAGCCCATCCCCCAGCGACGGTCGAAAGGGGATTGCTCGAAGGTGACAGATTGAATTTTGTCAAAGAAGGTGATGCTGGTCTTTTTGGTCAGAACCCCGCTGCGGAAAGCGATGCCGCGTTGGAGTCGCGTGTACTTGGTACTGCGGCTTTTGCGCAGTTCGTACCACAGGATCCATGGAGATAACGCGACCCCGGGAACCCATCCCCACGGGCGTGATACGCACAGGCCAACGAGTATCAGAAACGCAGAAATTATGATTCCAATGCGAACCATTCTGGCTCCGGCCCGTTCAGCCAGCGGTTGCCACGCGAACTCGGATTCGGTCCACTCCAGATCACCGCGAATAGCTGCCATTGCGGATGAAACTTCTGATTCGGGAATTGCTGGAATGAACCACCTTTTCGATACCGAAGTTGTGGCGTCCTCCTGATTGCCTCCCGCACCGCCGGCGGTTTCGATTCGTATCGAAGCCATGCCCAGCCATCGCATGAACAGCGTACGGTGAATACTGATGAATTGAATTCGGCGAATGGGAACCGTTGCGCTGACTTTGGTAAACATTCCGCAGGATATGCGGAAGTCGTCACCGTTGCGCGTCAGGCGGTAGCCAAAAAAGCGCAGCAGGAACCAGCCAATCCCAAGCAGACGCAGCAGGACCAGGGCAGCCAGGAATATTCCAACGAGTGAAAGCCAAAACCAGAAGGTCTGATTTTGAAAGTCAAAACCTGAAAACAGATTCTGAATCTGTTTCCATGCTCCTTCCTCGGAGTTAAATTGAAACCAGATCCCCAGCAAAAAGCCAACAAGAACCATGCCGCGATTACTAGCCAACCCGGCTTTAACCAGCCACCAAACCGGAATCGTCAAAACGGGGCTTTCGGCAGGCACCGGCTGCGAGTCAGCCAGTTCGGAGGGGTTCGATTTGACGGCCTGAGGTTGCGGCCTGGCGTTTACTTTGTCGCGCAGCTGCTGGACCTGGTCCAAAGACAGGACCCGGAGCGTGGCCTCGGGCTCCTTGCCGCTGGCCGTTTCGACACGGACTTCAGCGACTTTGAACAGGCGGTGAAAGACGTTTTGAACGATGTCGATGTTCTGGATCTGATCGGTGGGGACCTTGCGGACACGCCGGAAGAGAATTCCCGATTCGACAGTCAACTCGCCGTCGTGAATTCTGTATTTCAGAGTCAGATAGCGGGTGATTGCGACCGCAAGAGTGATGACAAAACCCAGGCCAGCGAGAACCAGCAGGACGTAGTTGCCTTTGGCGGCACCATAAGCGGCGATGGCAGCCGGGATCAGGTTTTGTCTTACCTGCGAAATAAGTGTGAACAGAAGCGACGTCGGATGCAGATAGCTTGTCTCCAGATCCGATGCGGAAGAGCCGGAAGGTTGTCCGGGATTTTCGTCTTCGATTAGATCAGGCGTTTCGATGAAGAGCGTTGCTTCGTCGCAGGAGTGTTCGTGCCGCGGCGCATCGCTGTCGGTGTTGGTGTTGGATTCATCAGACGACATCGCCGGACTTTCTCTGGCGGATGATTTTGTCTCGGAGTTCGATTGCTTTTTCGTAGTTCATTCCTTCAAGGGAAATTGAGGAGTTCATCGTTCCGGCGGTATGAACAGTAAGCGTCCCGATCCCATATGCTCTTTGGATGGGCCCCTGCGATACGTCGGCATGTTGAACTCGAGCCCACGGGACTGCCTGTTCCGATCTAAACCAAACGCCACTATGAAGTTCCAGTCCCACGTCGCTTAGTCGCCAGCCTCGATGACGATGGTCGATTGCCGGCCAGAAGATGGCGAACCACCACAAAACAAGAAGTAACGCGAACGCCCCAAGGACCAGCGAAAAAAATTGCCAGACCATGCCTAGGTAGAAATAAAGGAACAGTGTTCCCGCGATCGCGCCACACGAAAGAAAGGCGTTGAAGATCGAGCCCGAGATTCTTGAAACCGATACGTTTGCAGGATCGAACGCACTGTAAGCCGGGTCATCAAACCGGTCAATTTTGGTTTCGGAATCTTCCGGTTGATCGACCGATTGAGCCTCGGGGGCGTCGAGCTGCTCGTAAGAGGCAGTGTGCCCGGAATTATTTTTCGGCTGTGATGGATTATCCATGTTGGTGTTGAGTCTTGAAAAACTCCAAATGTCTTTCAATGACACGTCGATGTTTGGCTAAATGGTTCGATGGTGCCAATTGGTGACACTAGTTGGTATCAACAGCAGCCTTGTCATCCCGCTCACGAATTGTAACCCGTGAAGACGCAGCAAGATTGGTGTGCGTCGATTCTTTCCCTGAGGGCCACATTATTTCGACCTTGTCAATTTGCTTTGCAGATCCAAGTCCGATGTGCATCCATGGACTGTTCTGACTCGAGAGGCCTTCCCAGCAGGAGTACTGAAACTTGCGTTTTGTATCGCCCGTGGTGACAACAACCGAAGCACCGTAGGCTTCTCTTGCCGAGTACTCGTTGTCGGGATTGGCGGTTTCATTTCCCCCGACCAGCCTGAGAAAAACAGAGCCACTCTCGGAAGACTGTATTTCGCCCAAGTTGTTGCGAAAGATTCTGAATCGAGGTTCGGTGGGAGAAGTAACCCCTATATCCAACCAGCCGTCCTGATCGAAATCAAAGTAAGCGAAACCGCGTGCGTCATCGCGGATATCCGCACCTGAAAAAAGCGTCACTTCTTTGAAGTTGCCTTTGGATTGGAGGAACATTCTGTTGCGTTCGCCTCCGCTGAAAGAATTACTGATATATCCAGCGGCCGGGTTGTTTGGATCCTGTTGTACGAAAACTTGAAAGCGAGCTTCACGTCTGCCCCAAAAACGCGAGTTCTTGAATGATTGGCTTTGTGTTTCATCGAGTCGCACGACCGTGCGCCAGAAACAACTTCACAAATCGACGTTCGAATCGGCGCTCTTGGGCGCGGTGTAGTAGCCACTGGGCACGTAGATGTCCAAATGCGAATCGTTGTTCAAGTCGAGCATCTGGCCTCCGAACGACCAGCCGACTTTCGACACATGCTGGCTATCAGAATCGGTGCCTGCGACCTGTTCAAACTTGCCGCCGTTGTTTTTGAGAAGGAAATTACCCTGGGATGCGGCACGAATCCTCGGATCGAATTGGCCACCAAGCTGCTTGAGAACCCGATTGCCCGCTTTGGAATACATGTTGGACACATAAAGGTCGATCTGTCCGTCAGAATTGTAGTCGCCAAAACTGGCACCCATTCCAAAACCCATTTCACCGGGGAGGATTTCTTTTGTAACGTCTGAAAACTTGGGTTCGCCCAATTTGGGTGTGTCGTTTCGGAGCAGGCAATCTGGAGCAAAGTCATTACAGATGTAAAGATCCTGATCGCCATCTGAATCAAAATCCGTCCATGAAGCCTGGTAGGAGTGACGCCACTGTTCAATGCTGAACGGAAGCCTTGCGCGTTCAAATCCCGTTCCTTTATTGATCAAAAGAACGTTGGGCGGTCCGCCGCGATTTGTGAACGGATGACCGTTTTGGGTCAAACGTTCAAGTCGCACACGCTGCGATTCGGGAACGATGTATTTGGAATACTGGGGGTCGTTGCCACCGGCTGCGTAGGTGCAAAGGTAAACGTCCAGCAATCCATCCCGATTGACGTCGCAGACCGAACCCGAGGTGACGAATTTCACGTCCTTCAAAAGTTCATTGGTTGGGTCGTCCGCCACGAAATTTCCGTTTTCGTTACGAAAGAAGAGGCTACTGTCAATCGAGCGACCCACTAACAAGTCTGAATCACCGTCGTTGTCGTAGTCGAAAAGTAATCCGCAATTACCGCTGACTTTGGCTTGTTCGAGTCCGGATTCCTGAGAGCGGTCTTCGAAATAGCCTTCGCCTGAATTGACTAGGAGAACAGGTTTTGCAGCCCGGTCGAGCACTAGTAAATCATCTGCACCGTCGTTGTTGTAATCAAAGACGCTCACGGAAGTATACTGAAACGCTGATTCCCAATCCGGGATCAATTCGCGGACTGTTTTTTCTCTTTGGGGTGGACTCTTTTCATCCAAGCGTTTTTTCAGGTATTCGCGGTGCGGCGATTTTCTCAGAGTTTCAAGTGCCGCCTCTGATTTGATTGTAGAAGCGGTAACGTCGGAGAAAAGTGTTCTTGAAGCTCGCCCGATCTCAAAGGATTTCTGTTCCCATTTGGAGATTTTCCAATCGTTGTCGACAATGCTCCAGTCCACAGTCTGGTAAGCCTTGACGCCATAAATGTTCGTCGTCTGTTCTTCCGAGAACCTTCCTTCGAAGCTTGTTTCCATTCTCAGGATTTGCTCAGATTGACGCAGTTCAGTCGACACAATTCCGAACTGGGCATCTTCGAACTTGTACTGCGCCTTTAAAGGGTTCCAAAGTGCTGCCGAGCTGACGCCAGGCGATTGGCTTGTCGCCAGTGGCCAGTCAATTTTCGTGACCGGGAATTGTTCTGATTTTTCAAGAGCCTCGATTGCTGCCTTGAAATCGAAGTCTTCAATCCCAAGGTAGGAACCTTTTTCCTGGGCAAGCACCGAATCAGCGTTGCAAGCTACGCCTTGAAGAAGCAAGCCGATTTCCTTCAGTCGCGGCGTCAACTGAATGGTCAAGTCTTCAGCAATGTTCGTCTCGAGAATTCTTGAGTCGGCGATGCCCAGTTCGCTGTACGAAATTTCCGGAAAACGAACCGTAGGAGCAGAATTTGTCCCAGTCTTGCTTTTGGGTGCGCCATCTTTCTTGTCGCAACCAGTCAGTAGTACAATCAAAGCTACTGCAACAAATTTGAAAAATCGATACTCTTTCATGGGTGACGGCATGAGTTGCAACGGATTAAACAGACTATATTAGGGTATTTATCGGAGAGAGTAATGGACGAAAAAAACGAAGAATTAAACAGCGAACCTGCCCACAGTGAAGCCCCAAAGAAACGACTGATTTCGCTGAAGTTTGCGGTGATCGCTGCCCTAGGTTCGGTCGGATTGTTTTTTCTGGCCAAACAGGTCATGTTCATGCAAATGTTGGGCGAAGAAGAGTCGCGAGCCAGTGCTCCAATTTTGATCGATGAAAATCGACCGAAGCCGCAAGGCAGAGCCACACTGGAATTACCCGGTGGTCGTCGCGCTAATCAGTAAATTGGTATTTGAAAGTGCGATCGGGAGCCTACCAAAATGGTGACCGATCGCTATGCCTATCTTCGCAATACAAACCTTCGCAATACAAACCTTTGCAATACAAACCCGAGGCTCAACGATAGGTTTTGATTCGCGATCTTGAACAAGCGAACTTCAGTTGCACTCAATCCTGACATTGGATTACTCTTAGTTGGCACGCCTCTCCGATGCGTTGAAATTCTACTGCCAGTCGGGCGCAACCCTCCCCGGCGGTGAGTCGCCGACCCTCCCGGTGGGCTCGGTGGGAGGGTGATCCCAAAAGTCTCGGCCTCGGAGAGTCGACTGCGTAACTGGCAACCCCGGCTCTTGGCCGTCTGGGTGCATCAGTAGCGTTCTTGTTAAGACGCTCAATTGAAAGCATTTGTTCTGCCAAAAAAAAATGTTGACTTACCCGAGGGTAAGTCAACACTTGTTGTTTCAAACAAACTCTTCGTCAAAGACTAGAATCCGTCATCGTTGATGTTACCATCAGCAACGCCGCAGAAGCGGTGGAATGCTCGGCCTGTAACGTCGACGCCAACAGAGAAGGTTGAACCATCTCCACGAACAACGCTTACAGTACCGGGGTGGTTTGAACCGTACTGGAATGAGAACGACTCTTGTGCGTTACCGAAGATGTTGTCAGTAACACCGTAGAGGTCTGCACGTGCGATAACGTGTGCTGATCCTGTGAAACTTGGACGTGCGTTTGAAGGACCCGCTGAGTCATTGCTGATCGCACCAAGAGTTTCGCCGAACAATGGAATGTTCGAAGAACCGTCACGAATTCGCTCGATCGTGTCTGAATCACGTGAGCGGATCGCACCGTGGAATCCAACCCAACCGTTAGCAACAAGGCCAGCAGATGGCGTTGCTGAGATACCAAGACCGCCAGCGTTGATCGCGTAGTTAGTGACTCCGTAGCCGTTTCCTTGAGTAAGGGTCCACGCACCGTTTGACCAAGTGCTTGCTTCGTCAGAGACAGCGTTGGCGAAACGAGCTGTAGTTGAATCGTCACCCGTATCAGAAGGACAACGGTAGCTGGGGATCGTGATTCCCTCGATGACGTTAGACAGGCCCGGATCAGTTCCGTTTCCTGCGAAAAGCCATGCACCGAGACCACCGCCCCAAAAACTTCCGAGAGTCAGCGTGTCGTCGCCTGAAGTGTTGAAGGCAAACCTGTCAGAAGCAGTTGCAACATTTTGAGCTTCGATGAAAGGCATAACCTGCATCAAAGTACTGGCGTGAGTTGGATCGCCGATAGCTCCAGCCACGTCAGCAATAGCTGTAGCCCATGGACCCGCGTAGGACGGAAGCTCCATGTGAGCGCTCTCAAAGTTGTGAGCGGACAGGCCAATCTGACGAATGTTGTTCAGGCACTGCGTTCGGCGAGCAGCCTCACGTACTTGCTGAACAGCTGGGAGCAACATCCCAATAAGAATGCCGATGATCGCGATGACCACCAACAATTCGACCAAAGTAAAACCACGTTTTTTCATTGGATTACCCCAAAAAAATGAATTAAAAAAAATGTACCAGAAACAGATTAGGGCTTTTCGCTGCCAAAATCTGGAGCAGAAGGTTTGGCGGTCTCTTCAGTGACCTCCGGCTTTTCACCTTCTTTTCGCATTTTGGTCTCGCCGCCACAGCCGATGCACAATGGAAGAACCAGCACCAACGAAAGCAAAAATCTCATCACTAACTCTCAAAAATCGATTAAAAAATTCACGATGTCTTTATGATAAGCACATCGGCAAAAGTTGTAAACGGTGCTCGTGTTTTTTTATAAGAACGATGTCAAAAAGGGTGCGTAAAACACCTTTATCGGTAAATAGTGTAGGCTTCTCACCCTGAGACTGCAAGCCTGTTTGATCTCAAATCGAGACAAGTGTCGCACTAATGGTGTCTGCTGCCACCAAAATGACGGCTTTTTAAGGCAAACTTCATCAACAGCAATGCCCATGCCAAGGCAGCTTTCGGGCACGAAGTTTCCGAGAAAATTTATTTTCGAGAATTCCAATCCGACAAGGGCGACTCTGTCGGACACAGCGATTGAAAATGCAGCTTTGACGCTTAAGCCCGGATTATTCATGAGGCGTGGGTGTCAGAGTCAGTTGAGACAGTGATCCGCGACTCTGATGCGATGAAACGATCACTGTCGTTTTCATCTACCAGACGATTTGCATTTCTTGTTGAAATTCTCCTTTTCCCTTGCTCCTGTTGGCTCCTGTTGGCCAGATGTAGAATCAACGACCGTCGTCGTGAATAATCCGGGATCACGACAAGCGAGCGTCCAATCGGGTCTTCTTCGGAATCGCGCCACCTTGTTGATGAATTCCAAATCACGCACATTGCTCGTAGATGAACCGGATTACAGGAACTTGAAGTGCCAGAGAGATTCCTCGGATAGATGACACAAGATCGCACTGAACATCAAAGTGACGAGCAGCTTCGCCGGTCAAGGAAGCTTAGTGTCCAGCCGACTCGACCTCCGGCGAAAATCGAAGGCTATACGATTCAGGATTTTGTAGGGCGTGGATCTTATGGAGAGGTCTGGACGGCGATCGATCAGAAGACCGGCAAGCGGGTCGCAATCAAGTTTTATGCTCAGCGATCCAACTCGGATGTCAAGCAGTTAGCGCAGGAAGTCGAAAAGCTCGTTGTGCTGGCGGCGGACCGATACGTGGTTCAGCTTCTGGATGTGGGCTGGGATGCGACACCGCCTTACTACGTGATGGACTACATCGATCATGGCTCTCTCGAGGACCGGATCAAGTCGGGTGAGCCGATGGAAGTCGATCGCGCGGTGGAAGTTTTTCGCGACGTTGCGATGGGGCTGATGCATCTGCACGGAAAAGGCATCCTGCACTGCGACTTGAAGCCGGGCAACGTGCTTCTCGATCAGGACGGCAATCCACGGCTGGCGGATTTTGGACAATCGCGATTGCAGACAGACAGTACGTCGGCGTTGGGTACGTTGTTTTACATGGCACCCGAGCAAGCCAATCTTGAGGCGATGCCCGATGCGAGGTGGGACGTTTACGGGTTGGGTGCCCTGTTGTTTACGATGCTCACCGGTCGGCCGCCTTATTACTCCGACCAGCTCAAGAGCCAGATCGAATCAGCCGAGACGCTTCCGGAACGTTTGAAGCTCTATCGTCGCGCGTTAACGGCGGCCAAGTCACCTCGTGAGCATCGTCGAGTCCCGGGAGTCGATCGCGGACTGGCAGATGTGATTGACCAATGTATCGCTGCCAAGCCCGGGGACCGGTTTGCCAGCGCCGAAAGCGTGGTTGATGCACTTCGGTTGAGAGACTTCAAAAAAGAAAGGCGTCCGCTGATGTTGCTGGGCATCCTCGGGCCCCTGGTGTTACTTTCGTTCATGAGTGGTTTTGGCTGGTATGCCTTTCGGCAGGCAACATCCAAAGCCGAAGAGGCCATTCTGACCCAGTCGGCCGAAAGCAATCGTTTCGCTGCCGAGTTGGCGGCCAGCAGTGCTGCCGAACAGCTCGATGAGTATTTTCGGGTGGTTCTGGACTTGTCGCGGGACCGTGATTTTACGCGGGCGTTTGTGGAGACGATCGAAAGTGAATCGCTGGCAACCATGCGGCGGCAGTTATCGGATCCCAATCGCAATATGGATCCGGTCAATGCCACCGTTCGCGAGAGATTTCGCAGTCACCCGTCACGACAAAAGCTCCAGCCGTTTCTTGAAAAACGAATGAGCGATCCAAACGGTGAGTACCCTGACGCGGCCAGTTGGTTCATCACCGACCGGCAAGGCAATCAGTTGGCGGGTGTTTTTGATAGCGGAAAAAGCGACACGATCGGGAAAAACTATTCGTTTCGTACCTATTTCACAGGCGAGCAGCAGGACATAAAGGGCAACCGCAAGGCTGAGCGAGCCTATCCGGTGGCCGAAGATCCCAATCAACGAAAAATCATTTCTGAACCGCACCTTTCAGCAAGTTTCCCAAGTGAGGCGTCCGGGCTTTGGAAGGTCGCGTTTTCGGCACCAGTACTGCACCCCCAGACTGCGGAGTCGATCGGAATCGTTGCCGTGACGGTTAACCTTGGCAGCCTTGTGGATTTCAGGAATTCGCTGAAGCACTACGTGATGCTTGTCGATGATCGACCGGGTGAAAACCGGGGCGTCATTCTTGAGCATCCGCTGTTTAATCAGTTGCGTAAAGACAATCCTGCTGACCGGCTGCCTGATGATCTGACGAACATCACATTGGATGTAGGCGTGGTCGACGGACAACGAAATGTTCCCGATCCGGTTGGCGGGACCGAGTTGGGGGAGAATTACGATCGCGAGTACATCGTTGCTTCAATTCCAGTGGCTTTTTCTTCGCACAGCGTGCAATTGGAAAAGGATAGCCGGCCCGAAAATGCGTCAACGCAAAGTGGACTGCACGTGTTGGCGTTTGAAGACTACCAGGCGGTTGTGGATCCGTCGCGAAAACTGAGTGCCGGGTTGAGTCGTTTGGCGATGTGGGCGATCCTGATTCTGGCTTCGGTGGCGTTCGCGATGTGGTTTCTGGTTGCACGTTTGTTCCGTGAGGCCAATCGAAAACTGTTTGCGACGGCCAGTGGAGGCGGCGCGGCGACGTCCAGAAGTATCTCTGTTGCGTCATCGCGATCCGAGAGTTCGGCGCGTAGCCTTCCAGCGACGCAAAAAGAAGTATCTGACGCGACGATAAAAAGGCCATCCGAGCGGTCGGATTAGCCGTGGCGGTTTGCGGATCCAGAAAACCGGCACCCGCTCAAAACTTGATCTGGCCCACGTCATGTGCTTCGCCGGTGGTTTCGAATTCGAAAATCTGGAACTCGTTTTCGCGAATCAGTTTATTGGTCGGCGCGAACCACGCTTCGAGTTGTTTGCCCGCGGCATCGATTGGCTGCTTTCCGCTGGATGGAATTGAGTTGCAGAGAACCCAAAGGCGAAAGCGGCGGTTGGTATCGACGAGCAATTCAAATCGGCCTTCGTCGTCGGTGCGGACCACTGCCCCACCCTGTTGATGGATCGCATCGATCGTTGGGTTGTCCAGAGCCACAAAAGACGACGGCATCACCAGTCCGGGCGCCAGTGGAGCTTTTGGCTGTTTTTCTTTGGGAAGCAAAAGGATGACCGAATCGGGATTGGCTCTGTTGCCTGCGATTACCTGTCCGCGAACACGGCAGTCGGCGAAACGGGTATCCGCTGCTGCGGCGTTTGCGCGAGCCCCCGAATTCCCCGAGCCTGTAAGATTCCCAACCATCATGCCCAAAAAGAAAAACGTCACCGATGAAACGGCCAACAGTCCAGCTTGCGCGTAGAGCACACGTCGCGGCAACGTGATCTCCGACTGAGAGTCTTTTTTGTCAGAATCAGAAGGTTGGTTTTCGTTTTCCAACGATTTTTGTCCTGTAGCCGGGTGACGAAAGGAAAAACAGCCGATTGGCCTTGATGGGAAGCAAGCTATTATAGGAGCGGGCCGATTCGCTGTAGTGTGCCGGGAGCATTTTTGCAGGCGAAAAAGTTCGGGGCAGAAGCAGCGTTCGCGGGCACGAGCATCGCGACGCAAACAGGAAAAAGGTGGCTCTGATGGTGGGAAAGAAGCAAATTTCTGTCGGCACGTTGCTGATTTGTCTGGCCGGTTTTCAGCTTTCGGTTTGCGAGAAAGCCAATGGTCAGCGACGTGGAAACCCCTTCATCATCACGATGAATTCAAACATCAGCTACGAAGGCCCCTACACCCCGACCAACGGTTTCCAGCCGTTCTTTGGTCCGCCAGTTTCCAACCCGACGACCTACGCGATTGATGAGGGGCCTCGCCGGGTGTTCGTTAATCGAAAGCGAATCGCCAGTCAGGCGCCATCGGACGCGCGCGAGAGTGAGTTTCCGATTTGGCAAACGGCTCTCGATGACGGTGCCGACCGGGGATACTTGATCGAAGCAGGCCAGTTTAACGAGAAAGGCCATCGAATCCTGACAGTTCAGGGAAAAAACGGTCCGGCAAGCTACGTTCAAGCCATCACCAAAATCAGGCACCAGTACGTGGAGCTCAATACGCTGAAAGGAATCAAGGGTGTCCCCAAGCGAAATTGGAAGATGAATATTGGGCTGGGGTTGGTGCCACCGAAGGTGATCAACAACCTTTTGCACAATGAGATTGCCAAACCGGACAAGCCCGGCGAGTACCTTGATATCTTTGAGTTCTACGTGCTGGCACAGCAGTACCAGTACGCCGAAGAAGAGCTCAAACTGATTCTGCAAAAGTTTCCCGATATGTCCGATCGGATCGAAGACCTGCGGGTTCAGATTCGGCAAAGCCAGGCGCGACAGGTGCTGGACCGGATGATCAAAATGCGGTTCCGCAACGGCCAGTTGAATCTTGCCAGGGAAATCGCGGAAGCCATGAACACCGACGGCGTCGCACCGCAGTTGCTCGAAGAGTTGAACGTCATCATTGGGCAGATCCGGACACAGGAAGAAAAAGTCACACGGTCCCGGGAGCGAGTCGTGGAGTTGGTGCAAAAGTTCCGCAAGCAACAGGGCGCCAACATCAAGCCGGATCAGGACGAAATGATGGAGCGGTTCCTGCGCGAGCTTGCGAGCGAATTGAGGCCATCGAATGTCGATCGACTTGATGGATATCTGGTCCAAGCCGATGACGTGGACCAACAGGACCAGCAAAAGATAGCGCTGGCGGTGAGCGGTTGGCTGATGGGCAGCAACAATGCGACGGCGAACTTTGCGGTGGCGGAGTCCATGTTTACGGTTCGCGATTTGATCGAAAAGTACCTTCGCACTCCCGACGAAGCGAATCGTCATCTGATTGTCGAGCAACTGAAAAAGTTCGAAGCCGGAGCACCGGAATTCCTGGCCAGAATGCTGGCTCAGATGAAACCGCTGGATCACGAGAAGGCGGTCGAAGGCTACACCGGCGAGAAACCCATCCAGTTCACCGTTACGGTTCCCGGTGTCGCGGCCAATCCGCGCGTTAGCGAGTTCCCCTGCGCGGTTCACTTGCCCAGTGACTACGACCCGTATCGCAAGTATCCGCTCTTGATCACGTTGTGCGATGGCAATTCAGCCCAGCGGCAACTAAACCTGTTTGCCGGACGCTGGCTTGACGGTGCCCAGCGACGTGTCCGCGAGGCGATTCAGGATGGTTACATCGTGCTGGCCGTGCAGTGGCTGGGACAAGGCCAAAACGTGCCAGGTTACAAGTCAGGGGAGCACGCTACGGTACTGCGTGCGATGCGGAAGTGCTTTCGCAGTTTTTCGGTTGATACCGACCGTGTCTTTATGCACGGTTTTGGGATCGCGGCCAACATGGTTTACGACATTGGGTTGGCTCACCCTCACCATTTCGCGGGAATTATTCCGGTCAGCGGGACGATCGAAAGGTATGCGAGGATCCACGCTCTGAACGAAGGCATTCCTTTGGCTGTTCGCGGGGTTGTCGGGGAAAGCGACCATCTGGCTCTGGGTGGTTGCGTGGAAACGTGGAGCAAATGGCTGAAGTCCGACAAGTACGTGAACTTTACAGCGGTGTCGTACAAGGGTCGCCTTAACGAGCGATTTCAGGACGATCACAAAAGCATGTTTGAATGGATGCAGTTCCAGCAGCGTCAGTCACCAACGCGAAACGGATTCGAATTCAGTGTCAAATCTCTGCGGCCGTTCGACAATTACTTCTGGTTTTTGCAGCTTCGTGGTTTTCCGGTTGCCAACGTCACATGGCCGGAACTGTGGACCGCGCGCGGGCACAAGCCACTAAAGATTGCTGGCAAGATGAAGTCCCAACTTCAAAGACCGAATGACTTTAATGTTGACCCAGCCAGCGGCGGCGAATCGATGACGCTGTGGCTAAACGATGACTATTTTGACTTTACGCAGCCGATACGCATCTCCGGTCGCGGCAGGGAATTCAAGGGCGACGTGCGACCTTCGGTGTCGGTCATTCTGGAACATGTTCGCAAGCACGGTGACCGTTTGCATCCCGCGTGGGCTCGCGTGGACTGCATCGACGGTCGCTGGTACGTGGCCGAATAGGCCGTACTCTATCTGCCTTCGAGTAAACGGTCCCCTAGAAAGTCATCCAATCCCGGTTCGTCGATGATTTTCTGTCGGGTCGCATGGTTATCGTACTCGACGCGGCGGAACTCAACGTTCAGGTCGTCAAGGATGACGTAACTGCTGCGCCAGTCGCCGTCGCGGGGTTGTCCGACGCTGCCTACGTTGATCATGATTTTTTGATCACCAAGCTGGTACTTTGAATCGATTTCTTGTGGCGAGTAAAAGCGGCAGTTTTCCGTGAACACGCCCGGAACGTGGGTGTGGCCCTGAAAGCAATACTTGTGGATGAATCCAAAGATGCGTTCAATCTTGCGTGTGTTGTAGACGTCTTCGGGAAAGACATATTCGTTGAGCGGGCTTCGCGGTGAACCGTGCACGAACATGAATGACTCTTCGCGGTGGGTGCGAGGCAGGCGGGCAAGAAAGTCCCAACGTTCGGCGGCACCGTCGATGGAATTGTCCTCCAGTTTTTGCCTGGTCCAGAAGATGGCCTTTTCGGCGCCGGCGCTGAAACCATCGGGGTCAAACAAGGCCCCGTTGTCGTGGTTCCCCAGCAGCGTCAGTTCAAAGTCCCGGCAGGCATCGATGCACTCGCGCGGGTTGGGTCCATAGCCGATCACGTCGCCAAGGCAGTAGACTTTTTCGATGCCCGTGCTGCGGATGTCTTCTAGGACTGCGGTGAGAGCCTCAAAGTTCCCGTGGATGTCGCTGATGATCGCTCGTCGAGTCACTTTGAAACCTGTGTACTTTCTTTTGCGATGTTGGCCGGATCTGTTGATTGAACACCTCGCCCCGTGGTTCGGGCCGCAGTTTTGACCGACCCTAGTGGTCTGTCAGCATTAAAAATTAGGATTGTTCAGATCAGCCGTTTGGGCGTTAGCCCCGGTCTAATCCCGGATTATTCACGACGACGGGCGTTGATTCTAGGTTTGGCCAACAGGAGCAAGGGAAAAACTGAATTTCGACAAGAAATGTGAATCATTCGGTAGGTGAAAGCCACAGCGATCGTTTCATCGCATTAGAGTAACCGATCACT
Organism: uncultured Pirellulaceae bacterium; assembly: GCA_937928555.1. GTDB lineage: Bacteria > Planctomycetota > Planctomycetia > Pirellulales > Pirellulaceae > Mariniblastus. The sequence continues at coordinate 22 of CALFWR010000069.1, read as the reverse complement.
GTCTCAACTGATTCTGACCCCC
>CALFWR010000068.1 GCA_937928555.1 uncultured Pirellulaceae bacterium | reverse complement strand
GAACAGCAGGCGACTGCGGCCGTGGAATTGCTCTGCCAGCCTGCCAATTTCCGATTGGCTCAACACAACCGGCAGCCTCCGTTTTTTTTGCGAAACCTGAACGTCCAGAAACTCAAGCTCCCGCCCAAGCACCTTCTGATCCCGGATTATTCACGACGACGGGCGTTGATTCTACGTTTGGCCAACAGGAGCAAGGGAAAACCTGAATTTCAACAAGAAATGTGAATCATTCGGTAGGTGAAAGCCACAGCGATCGTTTCATCGCATTAGAGTAACCGATCACTGTCTCAACTGATTCTGACGCCCACGCCTCGTGAATAATCCGGGCTGATAATAAAACAGCAACGCCGACATGGCCTGCCGCTGCGTGCTGACCGCAACATTCCCGTTGACCGCCAAATCGGTAATGAACTCCTTGATCTCCGCTTCGCCAGACGAACTCAAGCTTTCGTTGCCTGTCGAACTCCGAAAACGCTTCAGCCATCCGATATACGCCTCCTCGGTAGCTAGTGGTCTGTCAGCATTAAAAATTAAGACTGTTCAGATCAGCCGTTTGGGCGTTAGCCCCGGTTTTTCGTTTCGGAACCGTGGCTATCGCCAAAACGGCTAACCCTAAAATCCAATGCTGACACTCCATTAGCGTCCGGATATCAAACGGTCGCCCAGCATGTTTTCCAAGCCGTGCAGCGCGTAAATCTTTTCGCGGGTGGCTTCATTGTCGTATTCGACGCGATGATACTCCAGAGTATTCTCCTCGGTATCGAGTACTACGAAACAGGAACGCGGGTCTTCGTCGCGTGGTTGCCCAACGCTACCGACGTTGATCATGCACTTTTCCTGGCCTAGGCGGAAAAAATAATCGGCTTCCTTGGGCGTGACGAATTTGCCCGTTTCCAGAAAAACGCCCGGTATGTGTGTGTGACCCTGAAAACAATATTGCTCAAAACGGCTGATCAGGTGAGCCAGCAGTTCTTTTTCGTAAACGTGCTCCGGGAAAACGTACTCGTTGGTTGGATCGCGAGGTGAACCGTGAACGAACAGATACTTGCCTTCATCGTGCCGACGGGGAAGCTCGCCCAGGAAGTCCCAGCGGCGATCCCCTTTTGAGGAACGGTCGGATTCCAGAAGTTCACGATGCAGAAAGATGGCTTTGATGGCGACCGGATTGAAGCCTTCGGGATCAAAAATCGCGGCCTGATCGTGATTGCCCAGAATCGTCAACGCACAGTTATCCATCACCAAATCGAGGCACTCGATTGGATTGGGTCCGTATCCGATGATATCGCCAAGGCAAATGATCTCGTCGACGTTTAGAGTGCCAATATGCGCCAGAACCGCTTGGAGGGCTTCCAGATTGGCATGAATGTCACTTATGATTGCCCGCTTCATGGAGGACTTTGGAAGGTGTTCGCGATGGAGTGCATGTCGTAGAGCTAGCTGCTAACCCTAATTCGTGTCATCAGACTAACATACTGATCGTCAAAATAAACCTGCAACACGTCTTTTAACGCGACTGGCGGCCGGAATCCATCAAATCGTCACTCCCCTAGCCGACTGCGAATTCGGGAAGCTTCATCTTGATCCTTGCTTTCGATACATCTGAACGAACCGCTACCGTCGCATTGGCCCGAGAAAGCCAAATTCTCGCCAAGGTCGCATCAGGCGACTATCTGACTGATAAATCGCTTGATGGAAAGGGATCTTCGACGTGTCTTGCCGGAATGATCCAGCAGGTTCAGCGGGATCTAAACGTCGTATCTGCCGAGATTTCCGCGATCGCGATCTGCAATGGTCCGGGATCATTCACCGGATTGAGGGTCGGAGTGGTCACTGCCCGGATGTTGGCTTGGTCGCTGGGAGTTCCTGTGGTCGCCGTCAATTCGCTTGATGCTACCGCCAACGCGCTTCGAATTCACCACCGCCAAGCCAAAATCGGCACGCGAATCTGGTCGGCGGTCAACGCTCAGCGGTCGCAGTTGTTCCTTGCCGGCTACGATGTCGTCGAAGGCGGCGTGGAGTTGGTTCATGAGCAGGAATTGGCGACCAAGGCCCGTTTTCTTGAGCTTGTTCGTCCGCAAGATCTGGTCACCGGGTCGGGATTGCGACTGGTGGCCCAAGAACTGGGGCAGCGAGGTTTTGAACTGCCCCCGCCTGAGTTGGCCGCGTGCAACGTCGATGCAGTTCTGCAGCTTGCCCTGCCGCGATTGGCCAGCGGTGACCATGACGATCTGTGGACGATCGAGCCGATTTACTTTCGGCCAAGTGCCGCTGAAGAAGTTCGGCTCGCAAGTGGAACGCAAAGCTGAATTCTGCTTGGCGTGGTTTTGCGTGGTTTTGGCGTTTCGAGCAGGTGTCACCCGGATGTCAAAATGACGGTTTGGCAGATTACAGAGGACATATTCTCGCTGGTTTTGGGGGATTTTGGGTGGATCCCGGCGAATACCAAGCCATCGTGCTGCTCGATTAAATGGCACGCGGATTGCTCAAGATTGCTTAGGGGTAAACTTGACTTGCCGACGCCCCAAATTGATCCCACGGGCCGTTGTGGCGGATTGATGGTTTTTTGTTCGCTGAATCATGAAACGATTTTCTTACGATGACTCTTTGGCGCCGATGGGCTCCCGCGACCTGGTCGGAAAACTGGTGGTTGCATCGCCCGGCGTCCCGAGCGGTTTTGCGATGAGCGAAACCGTTGCCTTGATCCTCCAGCAGAACGACGACGTTGTCTTTGGGGTGGTGGTCAATCAACCCGCACCAGAAGAAGCCCTTGAAGCGTGGCAGGAATTTTCGGGCTGGGAAAGTCAGCAGCGGCTTGTCGCCGGCGGCCCCGTTGCCGGCCCGGTTCTGGCTTTGCATCAGCAGCCTGAATTGGCGGAAATGGAAGTCGACGGCGGGCTGTACGTGTCGGTTCGGAAAGAAACCATTGAACGGCTTGGTGAATTGGATTTTGTCGATTCCCCGCTACCGTATCGAATCGTCTTGGGGGCCGTGAGTTGGAGCGACAAATTGCTTGCCGGTGAAATCGAGGCAGGCCTGTGGACGGTGATGGACTGCGATCCGGACGTGGTTTTCGGAAACCCGGCTGAAATGTGGTCCCAATGTGCCCGTCGTTGTGGAAGAAAGCTACTTTCGCAGGTCACCGGAGTACGAGGTTTTCCGGCCAGTCCGCTGCTGAATTAGCTTGTCCCTTCTGAATCCGGATTATTCACCAGGCGTGGGCGTCAGAGTCAGCTGCGACAGTGATCCGCGACTCTGATGCGATGAAACGATCGCTGTGGTTTTCATCTACCGGATGATTGACATTTCTTGTTGAAATTCAGCGTTTCCCTTGCTTCTGTTGGCCAGACGTAGAAGCAACGCCCGTCGTCGTGAATAATCCGGTCTGAAGATGCCAGTTGCGAGCTTTTTCGCAGAAATTCCATGGTCGCGGAGCGGTTGAAGAATCGCTCGCGAGGTGTCGAACAAGGATTTACAGATCCCGTAGAGCTCTATAATTGGCAGATCTATCCATTTACATTTCACGCGGTGAATTCATGAAATTCCGAATCCTAATTGCCCTTGTTGCCTGTCTTTCATTTGCATGCCTGAACGGTTGTGGCGATGGGGCTGCGACGTCCAAAAAACAGGACAGTCATGACCATGATCATGACCACGATCACGACCACGACCATGACCATGACCACGGTGCACTTCCGGCTCACGGTCCCAACCATGGCCACCTGTTCGCACTCGCGGATACAAAGATGGTCGGCGAATGGTGCCACTACAAAGACAACAACGTCATCCGCATGTTCCTGCTTGACGAAGAACACAAGAACGTCGTCCCTATGGACGGAGTAACTGTCACGCCAATGGCTGGCAGTGACAAAACTCCATTCGTATTGGAAGGCGACGACAACGAAAAAGCGGGCGGCCAGTTCAACGCGTTTATGCTGGACGAGAAAAAGCTGACCGTTGCCACTACACTTGGCGTGAAAGTCGAATTCAAAGTCGGTGACAAGACATACATGGGCGAGATCGCGCCTCACGCGCCGCACGACCACTAAAGTTCGGATCGTCAGGCGAAAGCCAGTTGAAACATGAGATGGCGAAGTTCAATGTGAGCTTCGCCTTTTCATGCGCCGCACTGGAAACCAAAAGGAAACGGAATCTTCGCAGGTGTGAAATCCGGTTTAATCACTTGTCTGCAAATTCCGCGTCAAACTTTCCTGTTAATTTCCTGAACAGTTTCAGTTGCTCTTCAGTCAGCAGAGCGTTCGCATCGTCAACAAATTGCAGTTGAACCTGCGCACGTCCCGCGTTGATAACTTCAGTCAACTTGTTGGCGGCCTTGGAGTACTTGTCGGCAAGAACTTTGATTTTGCCTGTTTGATCTGCTGTGAGCCCAAGTCGTTCAATCAGGTCCGGGTGCAGCAGTCCAACGGAAGCTTCAAATTTGCCGGTGAGAATCTGCAACTCCATTTTCACAAACCACTCC
>CALFWR010000067.1 GCA_937928555.1 uncultured Pirellulaceae bacterium | reverse complement strand
GCCTACGGGCCAACTTCCAGCGAGCTGGAATCGCTCTTGCCGGATGTTTGGCTCGCCGCAAACCCGAGCCATCGCTGGAACATCGACGACGTACGAAGAAAAGAAAGACAAAGCTGACGTAGTTCACCGTGCGCTTACCTTGCTTTCCCGATTTCTCAATCAGCGGATCATGGAAAATCCACCAATTCGCCTCCGGCGACGGTCAGAAACGCTTTGAGCTTTTCTTTCGTCAGACCATCGAATTTGTAAACAGAGCCATCGAAGAACGCAAAAATCAACGGTTTTTTCAAGTCTCCCAATGCCTTTTCCGGATCGTCGAGGTCGATCTTCAGATCGTCCGGCTTTGTCCATACCACTGCGGATTTCGTCGGGGCAAGCATAACCATGATCGTGTTGCTGGTGCCGTCGGTGATGGACGCGATCTTTCTTCCCTCCCTGCCGAACCCACAGCCTTCAGTCATCACGACCTGGACTCGCGTTTTCCCTTCGGCCTGTGCAGCAGCGTCTTCACGTAACTGGGAAACATACGTGGCGGGGATCACCTTGGCCAACTCAATGTTGTGCGGGCTATCCCATGGCTCATCAAGCTTGAACTGCTGATACAGATTGTTCTGCTCCATGAATGGAAGAATGTGTACCCGCCAACTCAGCAACGGCTTACCGTCAGCGTCATAGCTGGACGCGGGAAATTTCCGATTTGCTGACTCATAGTTCAGTGACGCCAACGCGACCTGTCGCAGATTGTTCATCATCTGCGTCCTGCGGGCTGCGGTACGCACTGGCAGAATTGCGTTCAGAAGGTTCCTGGGATTTCCGAACAATCCATTAAGGTCAAACGTTACTTTCGGCCCATCGACTGCTGGTTTAATGTCAGCCAAGAAAGGCTTGAGCGTTTTTGCTTCCATTCCGTTTGCCAATGTGCCGTCGTCCAACGTCGCAACAAAAGAATTGTAAGCCTCAGCAATGATTGCGGCGGCCTGGGGGTCTTTCGTTTCGACGACAACTTTGCCCGCAATGTCCTTTTTCAGGCTCAACGAGAGCGCGGCGAAGTCCAGTCGATCGGCGACAAGTTCTCCGGTTAGTTTCTCATAAGGCGGATCCAGCGATGGAAGAAGTTCGCGGGCCACGCGGCGAGAATCTGCATCACCGACAACGATCATCCCGGCTTCGGTCGTGTCGCTCTTGTTCCAGGCGTCTTCAAGATCCTTTCGCTGTGAGGTGTCCGTTTTGGCGAATGAGTCAATCGCACGCTCCTCTCCAACGAACACGTATCTGCCCTTGGTCATGGTCGTTAGTTGCATCGATCCGCTCATGCTGGCAAACATTTTCACACGGCGTTCCAGTTTTTCGGCTTCACCGTCTTTGCTTAGCGAGAGGGCAAACACCGGCAACGACGAATTCTCGATGTCTGCCTGGCGGACAAGGCAAAGAATCCTGTCAGCACCGGCATCCGTTAACTGCCGAATAAATTCATGTCCTACCTGGACGCCCATTTCGGCCTGTTCAGCGGGAGCACCATCGAGCACCCCCGCATCAGTCGCCCATTGAGCCAACCCGGCCAGATCCACTTCCGCCAACTTTACAAACCCAACCGCGATCACATCCTCAGTCGCAATGTCCGCGATCGGAGAAGTCTCCTCCGCGAGCAACCCGAAAGACGTTGCCGCAACTAGTAAAACCGCAAAAATCAATCTTTGAATCGTCTGTCTCATTATTCTCTCCAGTAAATATCGTTGGGGCTCTATTGGTTTGTCACAACAAAAAGATGGCCTGTAAATATCAGCCGCATGGCGCTAGCCACGGTTCCCGCCGTTTGGCGTCAATGTTCGGTTACAAAAAAATGGCCTGTAAATATAAGCCGTTTTGGCGCTAGCCACGGTTCCCGCCGTTTAGCATTACCACGGTTTCCCTCTGACAACCGTGGCTAGCGCCAAAACGGCTGATCGAAAATCTCTGCGGCAACGAACTACTGACGAAGCCGAATGATGTAGCGTTTGAACTCCAGAGCTCCCGGCCATGGGCTCAAGTCCAATACCGCCGCACTATCATCGATGCGATATTCAAATGGCTTTCCTGTTGCCGGGTTGTCCGGGGCGGGAACCAGCGAAATTTCGTCCAGATCCAAGGGCAGGGCACCGGTTTGGGCCGCATGCATGCGGATCGCTTCGATGACGCGAAACGCGCAGATGTCGCGGCGAACCCGCATCTGTGCCGCTAACACCTGTTGTGTTGCCGGAAGGATCAGCCCGGTAAGCACCGCACCCGGATTACTGATCGATTCAGAAAGCCGCAGTTCGTTTTCGACCTGGTAAGTGAAGCGCATCGCATCCTGAAACGACATGTAAGTTTGTTTCTCGCACAGGTCACCCAATCGTTTCGCTTCATGTGCGGCGTCCTTTAACAAGACTTCGGCAACGGACATGGCTTCCACTTCGGCCTTGTCGATGCCAGTTGCGATCATTCGCTTTTTACTGCTTCGGTAGGAAGCAATGCCGAACCCAAACGGCATCAGCGATCGACCGGTAGACGAAGCGTAGTTTTCCAGTTGATTTGGAATTCCGCGAGCAACCCGTTCGACAACACGCTCGTAGAGTGACTTCCACCCCGCATCGCTGTGCTTCCGATCGACCTCAGCAAGTTCAGGAATCAACCTTTCGGCCCACTGAGTTTCGACTCGCATCGCAGTCCGGACATCGATAATCGGATCCGGAAGTTCCGTCAGTGCCCAATACATGTTGGGACTTCCTTCGGCACCGATTAGCTCCTGCATTGAATCGTTGGCAATTGAGACTTCAGCGATTCCGACTAGGCTCGCCACCATCGCCGGGATTTTTGCCACATCGCCACCAAGCTTGTAGTTCATCCCCATCAGCTCGACGGCTTTGTCAAAGTCGCCTTCCGCGATCGCGGCCCGAGTCTGCAATCCAATCGCCCTGGAGATCGAGCGAGTCTCCTGGGCGTTGGAAAGTGGAAAACTGAACAAGGCAGCACCTTCGATGTACTCCATTCCCAGATCCCATTCGCATCGCCGCTGTCGGCTTGCCCGGCGGATGAAGTGATCGATCAGGTCGTCAAATTCCGACGCCGCCTGAATCAACTCTTCCTTTGTGGCTTTTGAATCGGAGTAACCAAAATTTAGCCCGTCGTATCCAAACGTGTCTTCGATTCGCTTCCATGGAATCCGCAAGCCGCCTTCGGCAAACGCCGCCATGTAGGTCAAAGCCGAATTTCCCGGAACGGCCCGGTGTGGCAGCACGGTCAAGCGATGCTTGAACACCGGTGACGGTTCGGCAGCGGCTGAAACCGACAATTCAATGATCGTCTCGGGTTCGCCGGCCTTTTGCGCGAAAGCCACAGGGCCTCCAGTCGCCAGCAGCACCACGGCGATGACACTCGCGGTCGTGATTTTCGAGCGCAACCAATGCCCACGCTTTAATCGCATCGCTATCTCCTTCAATAATGAACGGTAACCTTGCAGTCACTTTCGACTACATCCAATCTTTAATCAGCTTTTCCGCGTTCAGGACGCTGCCAGAAGTGAGCGGCTTGCCAACGGCCTCGCGGTCGCTATTCCATGAAACAGGGGAAACGCGAGCTCTCAAATCACGAGCCACGTTGGAAATTCGCTGGCGGTGGCTTCTGTCCTGAGTCAGCCCCAGCAAAGTCTCCAACGGACGACGGGATCGGGACGACTTTGGCAAGGACGCCAATTCGACGGGACTCCAGTCAGAAGTTTCTTCTTCTGGATTTCCGTCTTCGATGACCTCGACGACCGCCATCGCTGACGAACTTTCGATCGGCTGCTGAACCTGATTGGCATCCAGGTACAGCATCGTCAAGCACGCCGCTGCGGTTGTCGCACAAACTGCCGTCAGCGCCGGCCAGAAACGGTTGGTCTTGCCGCTACCATGCCGCACAACAGATTCACTTGCGTGATCGTGGAGTGCTGTCGCCGCCTCAAAGCCGGCCTGGTACATCAATACGTCACGATCGACCCGGGAGTCTGGCAAGGCCATTGCACGTAGCAGAGCTTCTGTTGCTTTGCCGGTTGATTGAAGTTCGATCGGCCCAGGTTCGTTTGGTTTCTCTGAATCAGACATTGTTTCTCATCAAGCTCCCAAGTTGTTCAATCGCTTTAACGTATTTTCGCTGCGCGTTGCTGGACGACATCGCCGTCAGTTCTGCAATCTGATCCCAGGTTAACCCGCTCCAGATTCTCAGGACAACAACTTCCCTGCTTTCTGGAGCAAGACTATCCAGATGGTCGGACAGCTTTTGCACCTGTTCCGCATGGGCAGCCGCTTCTGCCGGATCAGGAAACTTTGTCTCCGATTCCGGCGACACAGCTCGTTCGCGAGTATCCCGCCGGGCCGCACTTCGCGACGCGTTGATCGCCAGATTTCTTACCACCCGATAAAGCCACGCGGCTTCGTTTTCAGGCGGTGGAACTCTCGCGGCCAGACTCACAAACGCTTCCTGCACACAATCTTCGGGACTGCGACACCACTGCGAGGCATACAGTTCCAGCGCCCGAGAATGTTGATCCAACAATCTCGCCAGTCGCGTTGGAGGTATTTGCTTCGGTGATGTCATGTCATTGAGCCGACCGACCGCTGGTGTGTTTCAGCCAGTTTGAATCAAGTCACCGCCGGCGGGTAAGTCTCCCGCAAATTCGGCAGATTTTTCTCGGGTCCGGCCAAGACATGCCTGTAACGATGCGTAAACACACACCCAAAACTGGCCTCAAAAACCGGCACAATGGCCATCGAGTGACATCAGCGATTGGCTAATTCAAAGAAGGATCGATTGGTTTCAGCTTCCCGATATGCGGCTTGAGGACTTCATGTCCAACGTGCTCGCAGACTTTTTTCCACAGCTCGTCAAACTGGTCAAACACGCTTGCTGCGTTAGCCTCCAAGGTCAACCAACCGCCGTGTTCGACTTCTTCGTCCAGTTGATTCGGACCCCAGCCAGCGTAGTCGCTGAAGATCCGAAAGCGAAAATCACGCTGCATCACCAACGCATTGAGCGCCTCGCGCCGGGACGACACGAATACGCCGTCGATAATCTCGCTGTCCGAAAAATCCGGATGCTCGTGAATCGCCATCAACGGCCCCTGAACCGGCCCGCCGCTGAAGACCGGATCCTGGCACTCGCATTCAACCTCGGAAATTTCATCCCAGACTGCATCGATCGTTGTTGACGTTGGCTTGTTCAGAATGACACCCATCGCTCCTTCTTCGGTATGCTGCAACAACAGCACAACGCTTCGATGAAAGTTGGGGTCGGCAAGGTCCGGGGTCGCAATCAGCAATGAACCGGAAAGACTATCCATGATGTTTCCTGTTTGTTGAAATGCCCCTGTTTCGAGTTCTTTTGGATTCGCAATTGTAGTTGCCTAAATTTCAATTGCCCGACTTTTTTCAAACTCGGTTCGTCATAATTCTGGCTTATCAAACCGCTTGCATTTCATCCCGGATTATTCACGAGGCGTGGGCGTCAGAATCAGTTGAGACAGTGATCCGCGACTCAGATGCGATGAAACGATCGCTGTGGTTTTCATCTACCCGACGATTCACATTTCCTGTTGAAATTCAGCTTTTCCCCTACTCCTGTTGGCCAGACGTAGAATCAACGCCCGTCGTCGTGAATATTCCGGGTTCATCAGTCATTTTGATCACTGGCTCTTCCCTGAATTTGGTGGTTCGGCGACGGCCACGGCCTGAAATTGGTAACTCGGAGGGGGTTAGCGAGGCCAAATCCTGTCCTGTCCTGTCCTGTCCTCACTGACGCGTCGGGCTACCAGATCAGCCTCACTTACCACTTGTCTTCTTCAATGAATTGCAAAACTTGAATATCCAATCAAACGGTTTGACCAACAAGATCAACAGCACAAGCAACCACGGCATGTACCGCCGCTCCTTAACGACAAAACTTTTTGTAGCTCTCTCTCGCCAAAAGTAATGCATTGTTGTGGCAGGCGAAACAAGGCACTTCCACCAGCCGCTGAACGAGTGAACAACGCTCGGGCCGATCGCCAAACCCATTTCCTTTGCCAACTGATCGCAGTAAGGAAACATTTCCACTGGCAAGACTTTGTCAACATCAATATTCCGATAACGCCGACACAAAGCCGCCCGGTCCTGTTCGTGAATTCGCTGCAGATCTCGAGGTCGCGGATGCTGTCCGCCAATTAAACTGCAAACGTAGCGGGCCTGCATTTCTGAAATTGACGGAATGTTGCCAATGATCGGCCGCGCGTACCCGACAGCAAAGATGCCTTCCAATTTACTGTGGCAACAACCCAGATAGAAATCTGAGAGCTTCAGTATGCCGCCGGAAATTTCATCCAACGTCGACTCATAGCCTACCGCAGGGACAACGAAGTCCGGATTCAGTTTGATTTTCGGTTCACTGGATTGGTCAGCGCCAAAGGGCAGTAATTCTGAAAAATCTCTCCCCGTCGGCGGTCCGGCAATCACGATCCGACCTTCAGCAACGGCGTCCAGAAAGTCATCGCTTTTGTTGTGGAACATGTTGAACAAGTCATCTTTGGCCGCCAGCGTCAGTCTTTCGGCCCACTCGCCTTTGATTCGTTGCACCGCCTGGTCGCCTTGATCTGCTCCCAATTGCTGGCCAGACGGGAAAACCTTTTCGAACCAATGTTGATAGCGCATTCGGGCGCGGACAAACCTTTCGCCCAGCCAGTTGCGAATCGCAGGGTCCGCCGAAAGCATCATCCGGTTGCGAAGAAAGTCCGACGGGACCCCGCGGACCGGATGGTACCTGGGACTGACTCGAATTCCCGACCGCAGCGAAAGATAAACTCTGTTGCCCAACGATTTGCGGGCCAGTCGATCGGCATAGCCAACCGCCGACTCCCCTCCGCCAACGACAACAATCGTCCTGTTCTCAATGGTCGTAATCTTGTCCGCAGTCAAATCGTCGGGCGCAAGCAAGGCGACACTCGTTTCAACTGGCGTGGCTCTGGCCGCCAATCCCATGCAAACAACAACGACTTCGAATTTCTGCGCCTGGCCACCGACCTGTAACATCCAGCCGCCCTCACGGTCCGGCTGAATATTCTCAACGGTTGTACCCAGCCGGATAAGCTTCCGAAGTCCAAACGCATCCGCGAACCCGTCCAGGTAGTCGCCGTACTCACCATCGCGAAAAAATTCTTCGCGACTTTTCCCACCATCGTTTTTTACATGGGCGTGCCACTTTGGAAAACAGGCGAACTGCGTCGTGTATCGCGTCGAAGTCGAAACAAAGCCTCCATGCGGATCGCCCCAGCAGCCACGAATCGAATCGGATTTCTCAAACGCCACCACGTCCCAATCCGGCAGCATCTCCAATGCCATCTTCAGCGTCACCAGCCCGCTGCTTCCACAGCCCACAATCGCAAGGCGTTTTCCGCGAGTGCTCATCGTTACGTCACGACCGCAGTCAAGCTTGCCATCACAAAGTTGAACTGGCCGGATTCGGGTACGAACAGCAAAATACGTTCGCCGTCTTTAACGTCGTGTTCAGCCAAGAAATGATCCAGCATGATGTAAATGCTTGCCGCACCGGTGTTGCCTGCGGTTTTCAAATTCGTCCAGTACCGCGGCGTTCGCTGCGACGAAAATTCCTTCATCACTTTCTCGAACTTTCTCCGAAAGAAGAAAGACGACAAATGCGGCAACACAACGTCGTAGTTATCTAGGCTTTCTCCCCTGCGTTCCATCACCTCCGCTGTGAACTTACGAGCACTCGGGAACAGGTGCTTCGAGAGAACACCAATGTCCTGGCTAAGCCGCACGCCCTGATTTTCCAGCTTCATGCAAAGCGGCGTTTCGTGCGCAAAAGAACGCGACTGCGTCCAGTCCACCCGCAGTGAAACGCCTTTCTGCGGCTGATTCTCCAACAAAAAAGCGCCCGCACCATCGGAAAGCATAAACCTCAAGAACACCGACATGAACCATTCACTGCGACGAAGCTCCGAATGTTGATCCCGATCGTCAACCGGATCGATCGCCGCTGCCTTGAGCGCACTCGAAGGATGCTCGGACCCGACACAAATCGCAGTCTCATGCTCGCCGGCGGCAACCACCCGCGCCGCGGCCACCAACGCCGCCGCTGCCGAACTGCAAATCCCTGCATGCGAACTGATTTCCACCGGCCCATTGACTAGTTTCCGTTCAGCCAACTGATCATGAAGAATCGATCCCAGCCCCGGACCGCCAAGCGGCGCGTAGGTGGTCCCGGCGGACAGAAAAGTCACAGGCCGCCCATCGCTTGTCCGTCCCGCAAGACAGTTCTGCACCGCATCGCAGGCCATTCGGTAAACATCCGATGTCGGCTGCTGCGAGGCATCCTGAGCATAATGTCGCGATTCGATGCCGTTCATTTTCAGCACCGCCCGCTTGACTTCGGCTTCGCCCTCAAGCGTACCGAGGTACCTTTCGATATCCTGATTGGCTACCGGATCGCCTGGCAGAAACGACCCCGTTCGTGTGATGAAACAGGGCATGGTCTAGGCAACCGCCATAGTCGGCGGCCGATTCTTCAGCATGTCGTAAACAACCTCATCGAACACAATGTGGTAGTAGAGATACTGGTTCGGATTCGAGAAAAACGCACTACTGTTGTAGTGTCCACGATTGTTGACTTCTTGCATAAAGAAATCCAGCGTGACCTGCGCCTCGCGATCGTCAATGTAAAGCAATTTCAAACACCACAGCAAAATCGAATCCGAGCCAAACGAGTTCAACGCCGTCATCGTGGTTCTCAAATCACCAAACACCGTGATCGTGAACACAACCAGTAGGACAATGTTGGTCACACCCAACAGTTGAAACGAATGTTTTTTGTTGAACTCAAGAGCCTTTTTGCTGAACATTTCGTGGTCCAAAATTTCCTGCTTGCGGATCCAGTTCACGTTCTCCAAAAACGAATCTTTGTCGAAGCGATCGACAAGCTCGTACGACAGCAGGTCGTGCCCGATCGTCATCTTGTGCTGCGTGACCTCTTCGATCGTTTCCACGCTGAAATCTCCGTCGATCCCGTTCAGCTTGCGGCCTTTTTTCGGGGGAGATCCATTTTGGGTCGCCAGCACATGGCGGTACAAAAGCGGTTCGATCTGGACATGCCGCAACATTAGCTCCGCCGCATCATGCCTGGCAAGGTACTTCATCCCGAACGACATCCACCAGTCGATCACGTAGGCTTCAAATCCAAACGGGACACGATGAAAGACAAACTTGAGCGGGAAAATCAGAATGCGAACGAAGAAATAGACCACCAGAATCAAGGGCCGCAAAACGATGTAGTCCAGATGCATTTTCTCTTTTGCGAACACGTCGTTAACTTCCCTGTTGATGTAGGGAAAGCGATGCATCGAGTTCGTATTTCTTTCGGTCATTGGGATTCGTCTGTGACTCGTCGCGTCAGTTCGGGACATTATGGCGAAGTCGCCTGTCTCAGGCTACGACTGCGACATGATTCAAAAAAGATACTCAGAAAAAACGTGCGAACCACATACCCAAAGAAGCTCTTTTCGATCAACCTCTGGTCGACTTTATCGCGGCTCGCCTCGTGCAATTCTTTGAGCCTGGACCAGTGAGCACCCGGGTGATCGTGGTGGGCCGTATGAAAGCCAATGTTTAACCAGATCGCGTTCACCAAGCCAACAAAGTTTCTCGCGTAATTCGCATCGGACTCATCGTCACAATGCGCATGCTGAAAATAGTTTGATCCCAGCAGCCAGTGCAGTCCAAACAGTTGTGGCACAAGCACCAGCAAAAGGAACTTCCGCCAATCCGCCAACGCCAGCACAAGCCACACTGCAAACAAAAGGACAACTTCCAGCAGAATATGCCGCGAGAATTTTGACCGCTGCGGCAGGCCGTCCCTGAACTCGCGCCAAAAGATCGGAATCAACGTCAAGAACGCCTGAAACGGATGCAGCAAGTAACCCGCCAGATGATTGTGATCGCCGCCGAACTTCCACGTCGACGTGTGATCCTCGGGCCCGTGCTGGTGGACATGGTGATTCTTTACATGACCGCCTATCATCATCGCGCTCGGTACCGCTGTTGTGGCACCGATAAACAGGCTTGTCGTCCGATTCAGATTCTGGTTTCGCCAAATCCCTAGGTGAATATGGTTATGATGGATGACCTGCATTCCAATACTGAAAAACAACAACGCCACGTATTGCCACACTGAAAAACCCCACAGCCACTGCGTGACGATCAAGCCAACATAAAGCAGCATGTAAGCGAGCGACTGCACGTCCCGTATGTTTCTCAAGCTTAACCACTCCACAAAGTCACACCCACCGCCAAACCAAAACCAAAGACAAACCAAAACCTTAGCGTCCATGAATCCAGACACTCCAACCCGGGCTCCCGCCGAGTTTAACGGTACCATCGTTCGCCCGCCCTGGTTTTACCGGCAATGGATGCTTGCTGGAAACCCCGCCTATTTTTTTCGCACGCTAACGCAACAATTCGGTGACTTTCTCCATTACCGGGGGCTTTTCAGCTTTTACCTGGTCAACCATCCCTCGCTTGTCAAACAGGTTCTGATGGAAACCCATCGGTCCTATGACAAAAACACAATCCTTTACAAGCGACTGACTCGGGTGTTCGGAAACGGGCTTGTTGTCTCCGAAGGCGATGACTGGAAACGCCAACGCAAGATGATGCAACCGATGTTCGGGCCGATAACGGTACACAGGTTCTTCGACAGCATGGCACATGCGACCAGCCAAACACTTGACCGTTGGTCCAACGAGTTTTCCGGACAAAAGGTCTTCAACATCGCAACCGAGATGGAACAGTTGACGCTTCGAATCGCCGGCGAAGCCCTCTTCAGCGAAGGATTCACGCAGCACGCTGATCGTATCGCCCAGTGGAATCACCGTATCAACTTCTACTGCGCAAAACCGCCATTGCCGATTATTCGTGACTTCTGGTTTCCCTCGACCGTCAACCGCAGGCTCAAAGCAACACTTCGCGAGTTCCATCAGTTCATCGGAGAGATGATCGACAAACGACGCAGTTCCGGATCACAAAATGACCTGCTGAGCATTCTGCTGGAGGCAAAGTACGAAGACGGTCAGCCGCTGACGGACCTTGAAGTCCGCGAGCAAATTCTCGGCATGATCCTTGGCGGACACGAAACCTCCTCACGTGCCCTCACGTGGGTCTGGCACGAGCTTGATCGCAATCCCGACAAACGTGAAAAACTCTACGCCGAAATCGACACGGTGATTGGCGACGGGCCAATCACGCTGGATCACCTTCCGCGTTTGCGATACACGAAAATGGTGATCGACGAATGCATGCGATTGCATCCGCCATTCTGGTTCGAAAACCGAAACGTAATGCACGACGACGTGCAATTGGGCGGCCGACGGCTTGCCAAAGGCTCACTTGTGATCTTCACTCGATACGCACTGCATCGACATCCTGAATTCTGGAACAATCCCGATGCCTTCGTTCCCGAACGGCAAGACCCCGATCAGCCGGAAAACAAAAGATCCGTTTACGCTCAGGTTCCCTTTGGCGGCGGGCCAAGAATCTGCTCGGGCATCAACTTTGCCATCATGGAACTGGTCGTGGTCGTGGCGGAAATCTGCCGTCGCTTTCATGTCACCGTTGCCAAAGAAAACAAACATCAAATGGCGGCCAAAATGACCATGTTTCCAAAGTTCGGCGTCAAAGCCCAGCTACAGCGCCGGAGCCAACACGACAACGCCGCGTGTTAAGCCCGGATTATTCACGAGGCGTGGGCGTAACGTTCAGTTTAGCCAATGAATATCACACCGGTTGGAAAAGAGTCTCTGGTATGGACTTCGTCAAAGAGGTGAACCGAAATCTGGCCGACAATCTAGCTTTGACCTTCGTGTCAGTGAGGTTCAACTCAAATCAACGCCCGTCGTCGTGAATAATTCGGGTTAAGATAAACGCAAACCACCAGGCTCATTGGAATCCAAAGATGACTCTTATCCACCGCCTTCTGATCGCCGCCATCTTCGGCTGGCTCTGCATCGCATCGTACAACCGCGTCTGCGCTGACGTCGGACTGCCGTACATTTTTGGTGACAACATGGTGCTGCAACAACAGCAGGAACTCAAGGTCTGGGGCTGGACCGACCCCGGCGACACCGTCAAAGTCACTATCGCTGACAACACTGCCGATACGAGCGCCGACGAAAACGGTCGCTGGTCGGTCATGCTTCCCGCGCTGGGCGCTACGTCGGAACCGATCGAGTTCATTGTCACCGGCAGTCACAACGAAATTCGCTTTAACAACGTTGTCGTCGGCGAAGTCTGGCTTTGCTCGGGTCAGTCCAACATGGCGTGGACGGTGGCCCGCTCGAATGACGCGGACAAAGAAGCCAAAGCCGCTGACTTTCCGCTGATCCGCCACATCGCGATCCCGCGTCGGCATTCGATGGCTCCCGAGTCGAACTTTGACGCAAACTGGGAAACTTGCTCGTCAGAGACAGTCCCCGAGTTCACTGCTTGCGGCTATTTCATGGCCAAGAAGCTGCACATGGAACTCGATGTGCCGATCGGCCTGATCAATTCTTCTTGGGGCGGAACACGCGTCGAGCCCTGGATTACGCCCGCCGGGTTCGCAAACGTCTCCGCACTCTCGAACATTCACCAACAACTCACCGCCAAAACTCCCGGTTCGGTTCCCTTCAAAGAATCGCTGGCCACCTATCTGCGGAAACATGCGCAGTGGACCAACAGAGCCAAAGAATCGCTTGCCACCAACTCGCAGCTTGATCCGCCACCCGAGTATCCGTCTCGCATCTCGCCTTACACAAGCCATCAGGACCCGGCGATGCTCTACAACGGCATGATTCATCCATTTGTGGGCTATCCCATTCGCGGCGCGATTTGGTACCAGGGCGAATCCAATCACCAGGAAACAAAGCGTTACACTTTCAAAAAAGAAGCCCTCATCAATGGCTGGCGCGAAAAATGGAACCGTGACTTTCCTTTTTACTTTGTCCAGATTGCTCCGTTTCAGTACGGCAACGACGACCCAACGATCCTGCCCCAATTCTGGGAAGCGCAACAGGCAGTGCTCGAGATTCCCAAAACAGGAATGGTCGTCACCAATGACATCGCCACGGTGAAAGACATTCACCCGCCCAACAAGCAGGACGTTGGACTGCGGCTTGCCAACCTTGCCCTGAAAAACGACTACGGCAAATCAGACATCGTCGCTTACAGTCCACGTTTTGCCAGCATGGAAAAGCTCGACGACGGCGCGTTGAAAATTTCCTTTGTCCATACAGGCGGCGGACTGAAAACCCGCGACAACCAACCGCCAACGCACTTCGAAGTCACCGGCAAAGGATCCGGGGGATTTCATGCGGCAACCGCTGAAATCGCCAGCGACTGCGTTGTCCTTCGCTGCGACAAGGTCCCCGCGCCGACAGGATTTCGCTTTGCCTGGCACAAAACGGCCCAGCCCAATCTCTGTGGCGGCACCGGCTTGCCCGTGGGTGCCTTCCGTGGCGGTAAAGTCCCCTCGTTTCTCGATTCAGTTTCGGGCTCGGATAAATTTTCGTTGGTCTACGAACTGGACCTTGCCAATATCAGCCAGGACGTTGTCTATGACATCGATAACAGCGCATCGGTCGCCGAATTTGATCAGATCGCGTGGCATGTTCAGCTTCAATCCCAGCTGCACGGCACGCAGAACGTTTTCGTCACCGCGGATGCGTTCACCAAAGACATCCACCACATCGCGGTGCCGTCGTTTGCTTCGGGTGCATTTTTTCGGAAAAACATTTCCGGCGTGAGCGTGCAAAGTGACACTCGGGGAATTCAAAATGGTCCAATTTCCACCGCCCGAATCGAGTTTTGGCCCAACAACTACGGTCCTGGTAATTCGGGAAAAGTCCCAAGTGCTTCGGGAGAGAAATACGATTTTGATGATTCACCGGGCGAACCGAAGTTAGGGTACGGGTCAATGCAGATCCACGATGTCGGCCGCAAGACAACTCTTTTTGCAATCAACAACTTCCGCGCCGGTTCCAACGCCGACGTTGGAATCGGCAACAGCGACACCGAGCATCCCGACTGGACGTTTTCGAAAAGCTCCAATCGCTATTCGAAGAAAATTCTTCGCGTCTACGTCCGCAAAAAGTAGACCGTGGATTCCCGACTTTCCCAGATTCCCGGGCACCAAAACTCTGCCATTGAATAAACCGGCGAAAGTCAATCAGCGACTGCCACGATCCCATGCGCCGGATGGCGATACATCTTGCCCTGTTCGGCAGCCGTTTCGGCGATCGCATCCCACAGCTTCAAATCGGTCACACCATACGAGAAACACAGAAACACATATGGCTGATCGGACTCAAACGGTTCGGTCGAATGATAAAACTCACCGCCGAAACAAACTGCTTTGCCGGTTGAGTAGCGATAGACCTGTTCGTCACCGTTGACGTCATGGAAAAGCAAATTGCCCGCGTCACCCGTTGGCTTTATCGGCGTCATCAGCGTCAACGCATTGAGCCCCACGGCTGCTGAAAAATCGACGTGATAGTATGGATTCACGGTGTGGCTGCGGACCACAAAGAACCCCGAGTACATGATTAACTGACCGCAGTCTCCCAGCAAATCCTGCGTCTTTTCCGCGACCCCCAAACGCTGAAAGTAATGGTCAAAGAATGCGAATCCCCGATCGTTGCCAGCGGAAACCCATCTGAGGTCTCCGTTCCATCCCGGGCACAGCGAAAACAACCCGATCCCACTTTGCTCACTGACGCGTTGCCCCTCAACGTAACCGTAGCCCAGGATATCTTCGACCTGTTGGTAGGCGGTCGTGACAACTTCGTGGTCCAATTCAAGTTCGACAACGTTGACAGCGTTCAACTGTTCATTGAGACGTTTTAGGGGGTAGGAAGAAATGAAATTTCACTTGGCCGGCATTGCGGGCCGCTTTTGAAGACAATTCGCAAAGCGCAACAGTCTACCCGGGCGGTCTGACAGCGAACATGGGTGCCGGAGAACCGGAGACGCTGAACCTTCCGATCAAAAATTCGGATTCAACTACGAAAGACCGTGATTTCACAATCGGCGCAACGCCACGCACAACGATGTCGCATCGGCCGCACCAACTCGACAGTCATTCGGTTTTTCGAGTTTTCAAATACGAGAACACTGGAGCCGAGCCCAAACAGGAAAAAGTTCATCAGCCTCCGTCGCAGCTTGACTTGGCCTGCCACCATCGGCGACGAACATCGCGGGCAACACATCGCACTTGCTGAGTTCGTATTGTTCATGTTGGCATTTCGCTATCGTCATCCTGATCTTGTGGAATTTTTTCGAACCAAAGCATCGGGTCGGTGAGAATCACGGACTTGTGACGCCAACGTCATGGCTTACATCATCTGAAACTCGCCAGTGGCTTCGAAGGCATTTTCGTAGTGGTCGATGATCGGCGGTTGATCGGGATTCGTCCACAGGATTGAAAGAACGTCAAACTGGACGGCGCTATTTTGCAGCCGGTTCTTGAGCATGAACAGTCGTGCGGTCTGCGAAATGTGCCGTTGCTTTTGAGCATCAACCGCTTCGACCGGCAATCCCGCGTGGTCGCTGGAACGGGTTTTGACTTCGACGAAGATCACCGCGTCGCCGTTGGACACGATCAGGTCAATTTCTCCGGTCTTTTCGGTGTAGCTTCGCGCGATCACCCAAAAGCCTTTGCGAAGAAAATACCGCTGGGCTTCGATTTCGCCGCGATGACCAATCGGAAGAGTGTTGAAGTTGCGATTCAACCACCGGAGAGTACGGCCAGAGTAAAGCCAACAGAAAAAGCGTCTGCGGACAGACAAATTCCACTGGCTTTTCCCGTCCATTAGCCGTCCGATGATTCCGCTGGTTCTGTCGCCGGTGGCTCGCCTTCGGATGGAACGGTTTCCGACGGGGCTTCTTCGGCGGGAAGTTCCGGAGTCTCAGGTGCCGGATCGGCGGGCGTTTCAGCAACCGGCTTGGCGGGCTCTTCTGCCGGAGCAGGAGGCTTTTCGGTTTCGGCCGCTGGTGTTTCAGCGGCAGGTTTCTCCTCAGCCTTCATCTCTGAGGCCTTGTCCTGGTCCTTCATTTCAACGGCTTTGTCTTCAGCCTTTGTTTCTGTCGGCTCGGACTTTGGCATTTTGGCTTCGCCGGGCTTGAAAGATTTTGTCTCATCGATTGGCTCATCCTTTTTCGGTTCGACCATTGCTGGTTCGCCTTCGGGGATATCGACATCGAATTTCAAATCTGGAGCGTCTGGAACCAGTGGGCCGGGTGCTTCTTCGGTTGCTTCTTCGTAAGTCCGGAACTGTTCGTAGACAGCCGCGTAGTCCTTATTGGTCGATCGTTCGAGACCGCGTTTCGCTGCCGAAGCTAATGCAGAATCCGGAGCGCTCTCAACCAACTCGCTGTAAAACTTCCCGGAAGCTTCGAATTTACCAAGGGCTTCGTTGGCACGAGCGGCAAGGAACAGCGATCGCTGCTGAGCCAAAGGTGATTTTGCCGAAGCAGGAGAATCGACAACCTTCTGTGCTGATTCGGCTGCTTTTTCGATCAACTTCAGACCGCCGATGCGGTCATTGCTGAGCATGTCGATGCCCCGGTTGAACTCAAAGTCCGACGCCATCAGCAAAGCCCAGTTACTGGCTTTTTCGTTGGGATACAGATCAGCCATCTCACGTAGCGCACTGGGGCTACCCGAGATCAGCGAATTGGTTCTCGCGTTGGACAGTTCACGCCATTGAGCGGACGCGTTTTCGTTCCGGATGTTGATGAAATAGTTGATCAGTACCCAGGCAAGAATCAGGCTAAGTGCACCCAAAAGAATGTGCGCAAAATAAGGCTCGGCTTGTTTGAGCAGCTTTTCGCCAGCGGTGAGATCGTCGTCTGCTTCAACGAGCGCGGATCGATTCACGGCATCGGAAGAACCCTTTGTCGCTGCGGCCCCTGTTTGATTGACATCGTCTTCATTGACGGTCACGTCAGAAGTCCGTTCTCTTTTGCGGGGCTTGTTTTTTTTCTTTTTGGATTTGGCTTTAGCCATGAGACATCCCGGGAAGGCGGTTTTGAGCCACCCATAATCGGACATTTTTGCAAATATGTGATCGCAAAGTATAGAAGCCACAGGACAAAATCGTCAATACCGAAGCATCTTTTCGATTTGCGGCGTCAAGCTCGGGTCAGTTGCCTTACATCCACCCTTTTGGACCTGTTAATGGGATTTCGATTCGATACCATGCCGACCGGCCAAAATGAACTTTGATGAATCCATGAGTGTTGTCGCCAACCCAGCCAATTCCGGACTTAATGATGCCCAGTGGGAGGCGGTCAACACGCTCTCGGGCCCCCTGCTGGTGCTTGCCGGTGCCGGTACGGGCAAAACCCGGGTGATCACGTTTCGAATCGCCAACCTGATCAAACACCGGGTGCCGCGAGAAAAAATACTTGGTGTGACGTTCACCAACAAAGCCGCCAACGAGATGAAGGAGCGTCTTGAGTCGATGATTGGCTCCAGTAAGCCGACGCGTCGCGGTTCGGACGACGAAGCCAAAGAGCCCACGATCTGCACGTTCCATTCGCTGTGCGTCCGAATTCTTCGCCGCCGAATTGACCAGCTTGGGTATCCTCTCAAGTTTGCCATTTACGGCCGCGGCGATCAGGAGTCCCTTGCCCGCACGATTTTGCGTGAGATCAAGGTTCCTGACAAACTCCTCAAGCCCGCTCAGTTGCTGTTCTGGGTCAGTCACTGGAAGTGCAAATCGATGACACCCGACGATGCATTGATGCACAGCGACAGCGACGCCCAGCACATGGCAGCGATTGGCTATCAGCGATACCAGCGACAATTGAAGCTCAAAGGTGCGGTGGATTTTGATGACCTGCTGTTGCTAACTGAAAAGCTCTTTTACGAGCACCCCGCAATCCGCGCCGAAGAGGCCGCCCGTTTTGATCATCTGTTGGTCGACGAGTACCAGGACACCAACACCAGCCAGTACCGGATCATCAAATCCCTCGCCGGGCAGCACCGCAATCTGTGCGTCGTGGGCGACGACGACCAGTCGATCTACGCCTGGCGTGGCGCAGAAGTTGAACACATTTTGGCTTTTTCGAGAGACTGGCCGGATGCCAAAGTCGTCCGCCTAGAAGAGAACTACCGCAGCACCGAAGCGATAATTCACTACGCCAACACGTTGATACGCTGCAACTCGCAGCGACACGATAAAGTCCTGCGTGCGGCCAGGCCGGGCGGTGACATCCCGATCATCAACCAGTGGGAAACCGAAACAGAGGAAGCCGAGGAGGTCGTTCGTTCAATCGAAAGCCGCCTGAACCTCAAAGGCCGCGAGCCCCGAGATTTTGCGATTCTGTTTCGCACCAACGAGCAACCACGGCCTTTTGAGACGGCGCTCCGCGAAGCCAAAGTGCCTTACATCTTGGTCGGTGGCATGTCGTTTTTCGATCGCAAAGAGGTCAAGGACTTTCTCTCGTACCTGCGATTGCTCGAAGACGAACCCGATGAGATCTCTTTGCTGCGAATCATCAACACGCCCGCCCGGGGTATCGGTAAAAAGTCGATCGAGACGCTGCTGAACAAAGCCGTCTCGGAGAAAGTTTCGCTGTGGGACATGGTGACCGGTAAAGCGGAACGCCCAAAGCTGACAGTCAAAGTGCAAAACGGATTGCGTGACCTGGCGGAAAAGGTCGCCGAAGTCCGGGCGATGCCCGAGGGGACTTCTCTGGTCGACAAAGCACGATTGTTGATCGAAAAAGTCCAATACCGCTACGAGATCGATCGGATTTATGACGAACCTGATGATCGAGAGGCACGCTGGAACACGGTCGAGCAGGTGGTCAATGCGCTAGCCGAATACGAGTCCAAAGCCCGTCGACCCAGCCTGACGAAATTCCTCGACAAGCTCCTGTTGGGCGACCAGGATGCCAACAACGAAAAAGAAAAGCAGTTGAAGAAAAACGCGGTGGCGTTGATGACGATGCACGCCGCCAAGGGGCTTGAGTTTCCCGAAGTGTACATCGTTGGAATGGAAGAAGGCATCCTTCCCCACCATCGATCGCTGCAGTCAGAAGAAAACGTCGCCGAAGAGCGGCGGCTGTGCTACGTCGGTGTGACCCGCGCCGAAGAGCGGCTGACGATGTCGATGGCATTGACGCGTAAGAAGTGGGGCAAGCCCCGCGATACCGATGCCAGCCGTTTTCTGTTTGAATTGACCGGCCAGGCGGACGACCCAGCGTACACGGGACGGAAATCCCAAAAGTAACCCTCAGTTCGAGCAGATGCCAGACTTCATTCCTCAACCAAACCCGATCGGGTTCCCGAATCATCATCGGCAAGGCCGTCCTGGTCTTTGCCGCTGCACTTGATCGGGAATTCGGCATTGGATTACCATCTGACTCATGGCTGTATTGCTTCAAATTCGTAACGCGCACAAATCCTTCGGTGACCAGGTTTTGCTGGACGGTGCCGAAGCGACGATTACTGACGAAAACAAAGTCGGATTCATCGGTCGCAACGGTGCCGGAAAATCGACCTTGCTGAAAATCCTCCTGGGGGAAGAAAGCCTCGATTCGGGCGAAGTCATCCGCCACCCGAAGCTCAGCGTTGGCTATCTGAAACAGCACGATCCTTTCGAGCCCGGTGAGTCGGCGCTCGACTATTTGATGCGAGACAGTGCCCAGCCCGAGTGGCGCTGCGGTCAGGTCGCGGGACAGTTCGAGCTAAAAGGCGAAAAGCTGACCGGGCCGGTAAGTTCGCTTTCCGGTGGCTGGCAGACTCGCGTGAAGCTTGCCGCATTGTTGCTGCACGATCCGAAACTGCTGCTGCTGGACGAACCGACGAACTTTCTGGACCTTCGCACACAAATTCTGCTGGAAAACTTTCTTACCGATTATCGCGGTGCCTGTCTGATCGTGTCTCACGACAGAGCTTTTTTGGATGCGACTTGCGACAGTACCCTTGGCCTTGCCCGCGGTAAGCTGACGATGTATCCGGGCAAGGTCGACAAGTATCTCGAGTACGAGGCGGACCAAAAAGAACATGCCAAACGGGTCAACGCCGCGACCATGACCAAGCAAAAACAGTTGGAAAAGTTCATCAACAAGAACCGGGCCAACGCCAGCACGGCTTCACAGGCTCGCTCCAAACAAAAGCAGCTTGATCGCCTTTCCCTCATCGATGTCGAATCCGCAGAACGCAACGCCCACATCCAGGCTCCCCTAGTTCAGCCCCGGCAAGGCAGCGCGGTTCGCTGCACGGGGCTTGCGATTGGCTATCCTGGTGTCGACGTCGCCAGCGAGATTAACCTGGAGATTGAACACGGACAAAGAACCGGTATCGTCGGCGACAACGGTCAGGGCAAGACAACTTTGTTGAGAACGCTGGTCGGGTCGCTGGAACCCAAGGCGGGCCAGTTCAAGTGGGGCCACCACTGTCGTATCGGAACTTATGCCCAGCACGTTTACACCACGATTCCTGAAAACGAAACGGTGATCGAGTACCTGGAAGGCCAGGCGATGGCGGGGACGACCGACCAGCAGGTGCTCGCGGTTGCCGGCGCGCTGCTGTTTCGCGATTCCCATGTGGAAAAGAAAGTCAAAGTGCTTTCCGGTGGTGAGCGGGCGAGGCTTTGTTTGGCCGGACTGCTTTTATCGGACTTCAACATTTTGGTCCTGGACGAACCCGGAAACCACCTGGACGTCGAAACCGTCGAAGCCCTCGCGGTCGCGTTGGAGCACTTCAAGGGGACGGTGGTATTTACATCGCACGACCGGCATTTTATGCAACGGGTGGCGACATCGGTGATCGAAGTCCGCGATGGGACGGCCAGAAATTATCTGGGCGACTACGATGCCTACGTGTGGTCAATCAGCCAGGAGATTGAAGACGGTCGACGGGCCGACGGTTCCGCAAAGAAAAAGTCCGGTGGAAAGAGCACCGGTGGGAGCAAATCCGGAAAGAAGCCGCCTTTGTCCCGACAAAAACAGAAAGAAATCGGAAAACTTGAGAAATTGATCGCAAAACTTGACCAGGAAAAGAAGTCTCTGAACGAACAACTCCTTGCCTGTAGTGATACGTCGGAAGCCCTTGTGCTGCACGACGAGTTTTCCAAAATCGCAGACAGGCTCGAAGAAGCCGAGACAAAATGGCTGGAGCTTAGCGAGTCACAGAACAGTTCGTAGCCGCTGGACAGCCCAAGCGGCAGGCAAAACGAATCAAATTGCTTTACAATGCCTCGCGAGATAAATAGTAACCCAACGGGAAACCAATGAGCGATAAGAAAATCGACTCCGAACTTGATCCAGTATCTGGTGAACAAATTCTTTACGAAGCCCATCCGTCGATGTTTCGTAACCACCCCGTCTGGTTTTTCCTGACCTGCCTGCTGTGCGTGAGCGGAATTTTGCTTCCCTTTCTGCCGTTTGACGTCTCGTGGCAAACTCGGGTCGTGGAAGTGCTTGTTCCGCTACTGATTGGTTTGGGCGTGTTTGCGGTTTGGTGGCTGAAGGTCAAAGCCACGACGTTGACCGTTACGACCGAACGGACCAGTTGCCGGCGCGGGATTTTGTCAAAGGACATCACCGAGGTTTGGCACCAGGACATTCGCAACGTGCAGATGAACCAGTCTTTCCTACAGCGCATTCTGAACGTCGGGACGATCGGAATTTCGAGCGCCGGTCAGAACGAAGTTGAAGTCAAAGTCAGCGGAATTCCGCACCCGGAAAAAGTCAAAAACGCGATCGATACGCATCGTCGCCGCGAATAAGTTCACCCAAAATGGGGCCGCTTTCAGAGCAATTTTTGGAACGTGGACTCGCTGCTGGGCTGTTGACTCGGGAAAAGCGGGCAATTTGTAAAGTGTCGTACTGATGTCACTTGGGGGTGGAAAATTCCGCACAGAGCATCAACTTTACTTTTTCCCGACTTCGGTAAGCCTTAATCGTGCCCTACGGAAGTTAAAATCTTGCACCATGGGGGTATACTGTTTCGAAAACAGGAGTAGTGCTCTCCTTTGAAGGAACCTGCCTGCCCCTTTCCCCGGAATTGCTGTATCCACAATGAGCAACCCATCGGAAAATCGAACCAGTCACTTGCTGGCTAACTGCACTGCCTGCCAGGGATTGGTTCGCGTTCCGGCAACTGCAAAGCCCAACCAGCACGTCAGCTGCCCACATTGTTCGGGAAGCTTTGCACTGGTTCAGGTTCTCGATCAGCAGGTTCCTGAAGTCCAGTTTCTAAACGGCGAAGCACCGAAAGTCGACGCGGACGCGTTCAGTGGTGTCCAGGTCGATTCCACCAACACCAGCGAGCCCGTCAATGAGGCTCCCGTGATTGAACCGGGCAGCAAATTTCAGGTGCCGCCACAATTGGCCAAGGGAGTTCGCAAGCGTAGGCGTAGGCGGCGAAGCAGCAGTAGTCGTTCAGAAGCCTCCCGTGGGACCGAAGCCGCAGAAAACATCAAGTCGCGGCGAGAAGAACGGCGGCTCGAAGAAGCCAAAAAACAGGCTGAAGCTCTGAGCATTGCCAAACCCGAACCGGTAAGAGAAGTCGTGAGTGAACCGGCGGCCAGTATCGCCGCGCCAGTTCCCGCTGCCAGCGTGGCTGGCGTTAGCAGCCCACAAAGCCCACAAAGCGCGCAACCACGTCGGCCCAGCCAACGAAAAACCGGGGACAGTGCCGCTGCCGAATGGATCAAGATCCTGCTCGGAGGCGCGTTGGCGATTCCAATTGCCTACCTGTTGTTGCTGTGGGGCTTTGGCCGCGATCCACTTTCGCTTGCACCATCGATCAACCGCATCGTGCCAGCCTTGGTACCCGACTACATGGTCGCCAGCGAGTCCGAGAGTACCGATGGAGTGGAGTCGGACCAGGAAACACCGGTTTCCAATTCTGAACGACTCGCGATACCTGAGACCGACCCGGACGACATCGGCGACGTACCCGATTCGGTCTTCTAATCCGGGCTAATCACGTGCGTCCCACGCAGCCTTCGGCGACTGTCGGTGGTTGTGGCTTCCAGCGGCGGCAGTCGTTGAATGCCAATAACTGGCGACAAAGCCTGATCAAGTGTCTGCTTGTAGCTGCCAATACACTTCTTCCACCAGTCCTTTGCGTTCCTCGGACTCTCTTCCACGTTCACAGGCAGCTTGGCCGTCAATGGAATTTTTCGCCCATCTGGCATCGTGTTTCCGCCATCGTTCAGGGGTTAAATGACCCGAAGGCTCCGAGTACACGTTAAATCAAACGCCATCTCCTTCGCGGATGTAGCAGTAACTTTCGTATCGCCTTGCGTCCAGCTTTCCGTCGGCCACCGCCCACTTCACTGCGCAGTCTTCCTCGTGCGTGTGTTCGCAGTTGGGGAACTTGCAGTCGTTGATGAAGGGGCGAATGTCAGGGAACAAGCCGGCGACTTCTTCGGGGATGATGTCCCACAACGCCATCGACCGAATTCCAGGCGTGTCCACAAGGTGACCGCCACTGCCGGGCGGGTCGCCAAGCGGAATCAATTGTGCGGTGGTGGTCGTGTGGCGACCTTTCTGATTTTCGGTGCTGACTTTGCTGACGCGAAGTTCTAGGCCGGGTTCAATCGCGTTCAGGATCGAGCTTTTGCCAACGCCGCTTTGGCCGGCGACAACGCAATCTTTACCCGCAACGAGATCTCGAAGTTCATCAATGCCGTGCCCTGTTACGGTCGAAGTCAAAATTACGCGGTAGCCCAACTGAGCCCACACGCCGACGACCGGTTGCAAGTTTGCCGCATCGACAAGGTCGACTTTGTTGATGATCACCACCGGTTTGATCTCCGCTTGCTCTGCTGAAATCAAAAACCGGTCAATCAGATTTGGCTTGAGCCCCGGTTCTGCCGCACTGGCGACGATCAAAGCCAGGTCAACGTTGGCGACGAGAATCTGCTGACGTTTGCGACTTGTTCGGCTGATCTGATTGCGGCGCGGTTCTACCCGGATGATCACGCCCTGATCATCGTCACCCGACTCGCTTCCTTTGGCGACCATCACGTGGTCTCCAGCGACGACAACGTGCTGCAAATCGGTTGCCAGTGATTTGAGAATCCCGCGAACGGTGCAAGTGTAGATCCTGCCATCGTCACCAAGCACAAAACTGTTCAGCCCATGCACGCGGAGCGCTCGGCCGGCGATGCTGCTCGATTCGTTAACATCCAATTCGACTTCGAAGCCGGCATCGGGCGTATCGGCACTGGCCCCGATAATCGTTCGCTTGCGAGTCAAAGAACCTTTTCCCGAAACCCGTTCGCCGGTCTGCTCATTTTCGAGGCTTTGGGCGTCGTCCTTGAATTCGCGAGTGAAGTCCGTTTTTCGCACGCGGGTGTTCTGTCGTTTGCGAAAGCTCGCACGGACCTTTTGTTTACCTTTTCGTTTTTTGGCCATCGGTCATGATTCAGGTGTCGAAGATCCTTCATCGATTAGACCACACAGCCGGGCGAGAGTTCACCCGTTTGACACTTACCCCGGCTTATTCGCCCTGATGTCGCGGTCGCGATACCGAATTGGGACAAATAAAACGTGCGTGAGCGGAAGATCCGGTTGTCTGCAACCGGGCCAGAAGCTTTTTGAGTTCCGGCATCGCCCGCGTGGCCGCCTCTTCACCAACCCGGGACATCTCTGGTGAACGGGTAAAGTCCGCGAAATCAAACATAGACGTGTCCACGACAATCATCTGATCGACCTCCCTGGTCCGCAGTGCCGTAATCTGACGATCCTGAATCTCATTGGAGCGAATAATTGTTTGAAGCTGGCTGGGCGATCGCATCCGATTCGATGGCGTCGCCTGGGAGTTCTTGCCAAACTGCCGTGCCATCTGGGCGGCGATGTCCACGCCAACGACAAAGTCTGCGCCCCGCTCAGGCAGGATATCGGATGGGATATTGTTCAGGATGCCGCCATCAACCAGGGCCATCCCGTCCCGCATAATGGGCTTGGCAATATTTGGCAAATTGATGCTTTCCAAAATCGCATGCGTCGCATCGCCGCGATCCCGAATGACTTGCCGCCCGGCAATCAGATCGGCAGTGACGGTGTGCATCGGCGTCAGAAGCTGTTCAAGCTTGACGTTGCCGATTCGTTTTCGTAACAAAGCATCCCACTTGCCCATGCGAAACTGGTAGAGCATGTACCATTCTTTGCCCTTGGGGATCCTTGAAAAAAGCCAACCGGGGCTCAAATCCTGCCGGAACGCGTCGGTGGCTTCATCAGGTGTCATCCCAAGTGCATAAGGAACGCCGACCAAAGCTCCGGCACTTGTTCCCGCGATGACGTCGAAATAGATGCCTTCGTTCTCAAATGCTTTCAACACGCCCAGGTGAGCCATCCCTCTGGCGGCACCGCCTCCCAATGCCAACCCTAGGCGGGTTTTGCGCACGAAACGCACCAGCCGTGAAATGCTCATGCGTTCAAGCCGTGACGAGCGGATCGAATTTGACAACACAATTTTGAAATCGGGTTGTTCAAGCTTTACCGGTAACGGCGGAATGTTTCCGGGCTCGTATCCTTCCCGCAACATCCAGCCCCAGTGAATTTTCTTGTGCAGTCCGGGTTCGGATCGCAACATGTCAAACAACAAAGGACGTGTGTTTCTAAGTTCCCGTGGAATCGAAAGCCACAGAATCTGCTCGCACTGAAGCAGAATCTGCTCTGCTTCTGGCGTTGTTTCTGAAAGCCAAATCAACGTGAATTGCTCGGCGTCGGTCCCAGTAGAAAGCTCGCGACGCACCCAGTCTGATTTTGCCTCGCGGCTCATGTTACGAGGAATCTCGGAAACACGGGCCTTGCCAAAATCCTGATTCGATGGCACCCGATCAACAATGATATGAACCTCGCCACCGTCAGCGGACAACGCATCTGCCAGTTGCGACGTCAATCGTCCGGACAACTTTTTAGAATAGGAATCCAGTGTTGGATTGATCAGGCCGATGACTCGTGCCGCGCCGCGCGATGGTTCGCCCGTGGTCTCTCTCCGTAACCGATAGCCAAGCGAACGGCTTACGTTCGCTGCAAAGCCCGGCACGCGAGCGAGTAAATCCTGGAAACTTGACTGACTCACGCAAAGCAGTTTCGTATCCATCGAAGCGATCGCGTTGGTCGCGCGG
This sequence comes from uncultured Pirellulaceae bacterium, assembly GCA_937928555.1. Taxonomy (GTDB): domain Bacteria; phylum Planctomycetota; class Planctomycetia; order Pirellulales; family Pirellulaceae; genus Mariniblastus. The sequence continues at coordinate 26,631 of CALFWR010000067.1, read as the reverse complement.
GGCTCACCGGTAAGCAACGAGATTTCGCCGAAGTGCTCGCCGGCGCTGCGGTAGTCTACAAATTGGGACTCGTTATCGCCTGACTGTACCGTGATCCTGACGCGACCTTCAACCACCAGAAGCAAGCGGTCTCCCGCATCGTCCTGGCTAAATACTTTATCGCCGCTGCGGAATTCAACCCACTCGGCGGAATCACAAATCCGTTGGATCTGGTCCTGAGAAAGTCCACAGCCAATCTGGTTGTTACGAATCGCCTGAAACTTCTCGCTGTCGTTCATTTCCCACCATTGATCGCGTTTCCAATTCCAGACGTCAAACAATAATTTGGCGTTCAAGCCGGACTGGGTCTTACCGTTTCGGTCGCGAGATGTTCCGGTTCACACCAAAATAGCCGTCAACAAGCGGTTTATTTGCGTTGAACGGGCTGTAAATCAAGTTCCACCCTACGGCTGTCGCGGTCAAAGTTTCCCGATAAACTGTCGCCGGATCCAGAACGCGCGTTTTGCATCATTCTGGGTCTTTCGACTGTCAAGTTTGCTGCTTTCTCCATGTACTCCTGAGATCGATTTGAATTCAACAGGCAACAGAAAAATCGCGATGGTTACCGGTTCCTCTTCGGGAATCGGTAAAGCCATCGCACTACACCTGGCAGGAGACGGCTTTGACGTCATCCTTCACGGACGAAGTCCATCGGAGCGGATCGAGCAAACCAAGCAGGAACTCGAGCAAACCGGCGCTACGACGACGGCAGTGTTTGGGGACTTTTCGCAGACCACAAATTGGGACGATTTTGTGGGTCAGGCATGGAACTGGAAAGGCCACATCGATGTGTGGGTCAACAATGCCGGCGGCGACGTCCTGACGGGCGAATGGTCAAAGCGGTCTTTCGAGCAAAAGCTTGACTACCTGCTCAGCACCGACGTCAAATCAACTTTGATGCTGTCGCGTGCGATCGGTACGCGGATGGCGAATTCGGCATCCGAACGCACTGCGCCTTGCTCTATCATCAATATCGGTTGGGACCAGGCGGCTCAAGGCATGGCGGGCGACAGCGGCGAAATGTTTGCCACGACCAAGGGCGCGATCATGGCGATGACCAAAAGCCTTGCTCAGTCCTTGGCTCCCGATGTCCGAGTCAACTGCGTGGCTCCGGGTTGGATCAAGACAGCCTGGGGCGTTGACGCCAGCGACACTTGGCAGCAGCGGGCAAGATCCGATTCGCTGATGAAACGATGGGGCACCCCGTCGGACATTGCGGCAACCGTCGCGTTTCTGGCCAGCGAAAAAGCCAGCTTCATTTCGGGACAAATCATCCCGGTCAACGGTGGGTTCCGTTTTGAAAAGTAATCCGATCGGATTCAACAGCGGACCACAACGCCTATTTCTACACGACGACAAAGGGAAGTTATGAATCTTCAAAAAATGGAAATCGCAGGATTGAGAATTGCGACCGTACCCGCCGAAGGCAAACCACGTGGCGCGGCGATTCTTTGTCACGGCTTTGGTGCCCCCGGCGATGATCTGGTCTCCTTGGCCAGTCAGTTTCGCAGCGCCGAACCGGCACTCAAGGACATGATGTTTCTTTTTCCCGCCGCCCCAATCACGCTCGACCTTGATCCTGATTTCGAATCGCGAGCGTGGTGGGAGATCGACATCGAAAAGATCCAGCAACTGGCCGAATCCGGAGATGCGCGGGATTTGCAACATGAGCATCCGCCCGAATTACCCGGTTGCCGCGAGACGATCAATAAAGTGATCCAACATGTTCACGCCCAATACGACATCGATCACCGGAACATCGTCGTCGGTGGTTTTTCCCAGGGCTCAATGCTGGCCACCGATGTCGCACTGCGACACGAACCGGCGCTTGGTGGGCTGATCGTTTGGTCGGGAACGCTGCTGTGCGAATCCGATTGGCGACCACTGGCGGGCAAGAACAGGCTTCCGGTCTTCCAGTCTCATGGAACGCTGGACCCGATTCTTCCCTTCGAAAACGCCGTGGCGCTTTGCAACCTTCTCAGCGAATCCGGCCTGAAAGTTGTGTTCACCGAGTTCGACGGGCCGCACACGATCCCGTTAGGTGCGGTCGAAGGAACCGTAAGGCTGCTTCAGCGGGCGATGGGCTGAGTTGGCCGCATGACCATGCTTTGGCAGCGTCGATTCCTTGGCAGTGTGGCGAGTGTTTCGTATAATCCGCGATTCAAAATTGCGACCCATAACAGGAAACCACGGTGTCTGTTTCGCTTAAGGATGACAACGCCACGTCGACTTCGGACCAACGCGTCCTTGTGTTGGACTTTGGCTCTCAATTCGCTCAACTGATCGCCCGACGTGTTCGCGAGCAGAATGTTTACTGCGAAATCGTGCGACATGACATCACGCCGGAGAACATCGCAAAACATAACCCCAAAGGCCTGATCCTTTCCGGTGGACCCAACAGTGTCTACGAAGACGGCGCTCCCAAATGCGACCCCGGGATTTTTGAACTGGGGATTCCGGTTCTTGGGATCTGTTACGGCATGCAGTTGGTTTGTGATCAACTGGGCGGAAAAGTCGATAGCTGCCCAACAAGCGAATATGGGCGGGCGATTTGCGAAGTCAAGGAATCGGACAAGCTGTTTTCCGGTTTCCCTGCTCGCGATCAAGTCTGGATGAGCCACGGGGATCAGGTCCAGCAGGTCAGCGAGGATTTCGAAACTCTTGCCAGCACTGAGACTTGTCCGTTGGCCGCGATCAAGCACAAAAGTTTGCCGGTGTATGGTCTTCAGTTTCATCCGGAAGTAACCCACACGCCCAACGGATCGGTACTGTTGAAGAACTTCGTCACGCAAATCTGTGGCTGTACCGGAACATGGAAGCTCCAGGATTTCGCCAACGAAATGATCGCCAGCATTCGCCAACGTGTTGGTGACGCTCGGGTGATTTGCGGGCTTTCTGGCGGTGTCGATTCCTCGGTCGTCGCGGCGCTGCTCTACAAAGCGATCGGTCCGCAGCTAAGCTGCATTTTGGTTGACAACGGGCTGCTACGAAAAAACGAAGCAGAAATTGTGGTCGAGCAATTTACTCAGCATTTCAAAACGGACTTGCACGTCGTCAACGGCGGCGAGCGATTTCTGGGGCAACTTGCCGGCGTCACTGACCCCCAAGAAAAACGACGCCGCATCGGCCACACGTTTATCGATTGCTTCAAGGAGGCATCGTCGTCGATTGACAACGTTCAGTTCCTTGCCCAGGGCACGCTATACCCCGACGTGATCGAAAGCGGCGCTGCTCCTGACGGCCCGGCGGCGACGATCAAGTTGCATCATAATGTCGGTGGGCTTCCCGAAGAATTGGGGTTCGAGTTGATCGAACCGCTTCGTGACCTGTTCAAAGACGAAGTCCGCAAGCTTGGTGTGGAGTTGGGGCTTCCCGAGCATCTCGTTTGGCGGCATCCATTCCCCGGCCCCGGACTGGCGGTTCGCTGTCTGGGTGAAGTCAGCGAAGACAAACTGGTTGTCCTTCGTGAAGCGGATGCGATCGTGATTGACGAAATCGAAAAAGCAGGTTTATACCGCAAGACGTCTCAGTTGTTTGCGGTTTTGCTTCCGGTGCAAAGCGTCGGGGTCATGGGTGACGCAAGGACCTACGACAATGCCCTAGTGATTCGCTGCGTCAACACGGATGACTTTATGACTGCGGACTGGACGCATTTGCCCTACGAAGTTCTGGCTTCGATGTCGACGCGGATCATCAACGAAGTTAGCGGTATCAATCGCGTTTGTTACGACATCAGCTCAAAACCGCCAGCGACGATTGAGTGGGAATAGCCGCTGGAACGGGATTAAGTTGGCGTTCAGGAAACTGGTGCACCGAAACAGCTATGTAACTCGACTCTGCGAGGTGATTTTTTCGCCGCCGAGAGGCGAGCTACCCACGATCCTGAATTCAGGACCGAATAGCGAATTAGCCCAGAATGCTTTTGAGGGTATCGCCAAGGTCACCTGGAAGCGGCATGTCGCCGGTGATGGATTGCATCTCCTGAACGTGAAGCTCTTTCGCCTTTTGCGACGCCTGATTGATGGCGGCAGGAAGCAGGTCCAGAACCATCTCGAGATCGTTCTTTGCGGCCAATTCAGGATCGACTTCGACGCGGGTAACCGTTCCCTGACCGTCAGCGTGAACTTTCACCATGCCGCCGCCGGCTGTACCTTCGACGGTTTTCTCTTTGAGCCGCTGTTGAGCCTCCTGCATTTTGGGGCCCATTTCTTTGGCCTGCTGAATCATGCCTGCGATGTTGCCGAGGTTACCGAGTCCTTTGAACATGTGTTTCTCCGTGAGGTGGGTGACAGGTGAAGGTTACGTTTCGGGATTGCGAGGGTCAAAAAATCCGGAGACATCTCCGCCAAAAATTTCGATCGTCTCTTTGACAAACGCTACATCCTGAAGCTGCCGAAGCTGCTGGGCTCGGGTCAGCCGCGGTGCACGAGGCTGAGCGTTGGCGGCGTCTTCGGAAACTGTAAAATCGATTCGAATCTTGCGGCCGGCCAAATTCGACAACGCCTCTTCTATTTTGGCTTTTCGGTCGGACTTGGAGCACATGTTGCGGCCATAAGCATCGTTTAGTGCAACCAAGAGGTGATCGGGTGCTTTCAGTTCGATTTTGCCGAAATTGGCGGCCATGTCTGATGTCATGTCGTTGAGGCTTTCGACGGCAGAGCGATAAAGTCCCTCGATGTCTGTGGACACTTCCGGAGAAGCATTAGCAATCGCTGGCTTTGGCGGCGGATCCTGCACCGCTGTCACTGCGGCCGATGATGCCACCATTGCCGCAGTCGCCACAGCGATCGTTGGGGTCGGAACGGGCATCGGGGAGGCCGCTGGCTGAGGATCCGGCGGCTGATGATTCGAAGCCGTCGGTGACGGGGCAGCGTCGGGAGTTGGTTCGGACGCCGCAGGAGCGGGATCGAGTTTTGTGGCGGCCGGGGAGGGCGAAGTCGAGTTAGCTATTTCGTTTTTTTTTACACCGGTGCTGCCCGATTTGAGGCTAAGGTTTTTCGAATCGCCTGCCAATGCTCCGACCAAATGAGCGATCGATTCAAGGTGTTCGAGATTGCAAACCCGCACTGCGGCGGCCTCAAGGAGGACTCGGGTGTGAAGACTAAACTGCATCCGCACAATGGCCGCGTCGAGAATCTGCACGATCGTCAGTATCGTTTGCAAACCAAGCTGCCCGCCGACCTCGCGAAGGCTTTCCGCGTCACTGCTGGAACAAGTCAGCAGGACGTCATCGCCGCAGCCGACCTGCATCGCCATCATGTCGCGAAAGTATCCCAGCAGCTGACCGGCCAGTTGCCCCGCATCCACACCACCGGAAACGCTTTGATGGATCAGATTCAAAGTGGCCTTTGTGTCGTTAGCGGTCATCGCGGCGGCAATTTCGGCAATCCTGCCAATGTCGGTGGTGCCCAGCAGTTGGTGGACTTCATCGATCGAAATGTCGTCGCCACAAAAGGAAAACAGCTGCTCAAGCAACGATTGACTGTCCCGCATCGACCCGTTGGCACGCCTGGCAAGCAACTGAAGTGCTTCGTCGGAAGCCTGGACGCCTTCGCTTTGAGCGATTTCCCGCAAGCGGTTGGTGATTTCGTTGGGTTGAACGGGAGCAAAGTCGTACCGCTGGCAGCGGGAAAGAACCGTGATCGGAATCTTTTGCGGGTCGGTGGTGCAAAAAATGAACTTGACGTGCGACGGCGGTTCTTCAAGCGTCTTTAGCAACGCATTAAAGGCCGCCATCGTCAGCATGTGGACTTCGTCGATGATATAGATCTTGTAACGGCCACGCCCGGGTCGAATCGCAGCGTTGCTGCGAAGTTGACGGATTTCATCGATGCCGCGGTTGCTCGCTCCATCGATTTCAAGAACGTCGACGTCTTCACCAACCGAAACGCTTTTGCAAATTTCGCATTCGTTGCATGGCTGAGGCGTGGGCCCGGTTTCGCAGTTAAGGCACTTGGCGAAAATTCGCGCGGACGAAGTCTTCCCAACTCCGCGGGCTCCGGTGAACAGGTAAGCGTGTCCAACGCGGTTGGTTTGGATTGCGTTGGAGAGGGCTTGGGCGACGTGCGATTGGCCGACAAGATCACCGAAGGCCTGGGGCCGATAGCGAAGGGCGACGACCTGGTACTGTGAGTCTTTATCGGGAGTGTCTGCGGCGCTCATGGCATGTCAGCGAGAAAGATTGCGAATCCTCAAATTTTAGCCGACATTGGGTCAGATGGCAGGGCAGGGGGGCGAAGGATAGAAGCTGCCACCAGATAATTTCCCCGTGGCTGTGGCTTCGACGCGTTGGAAGCCACAACCACGAAAAAAAATCCTGCCCGAAAGAGGACCCGCACAAGAGTACCCCGCTTATGGCTGCTCCGGTTAAAGTCTGACCAGGTTCACGGCTCCCCCTCGCGGGCCCACTTTCGGGCAGGAGTGACATTGTTTTAATCGAACAAGCCCGGCAGGTCAATCTTCAGGCGGCTCGAAGTTGTCATTGTAAGGTTCTTCTTCTGGAGAATCGAGCTGGCCGATCGACCGTTCGACTTCGCTGGGCAAACGTTTGACTTCGTCCAGTTCCCGATCGATTTCGTTTTTGATCGACGACTGAATGTCGTTGAGGCCTCTGCGGAACTGGGTGTAAGACTGACCCACCGAACGGGCGACTTCAGGAAGCTTGCTGCCGAACAGCAGCACTGCGACGACAGCGATCATTATCAGTTCGAACGAGCCGACGCCGCCAATACCAAGAAAAGCCAGAAGATGCATCAGCGACGCTTGGAAAAAAGAACAACGAGAAGAAACAGACCGGCCAAAACCCCAACGACGACCAAGCCGGCTGCAATGATCAGTAACTCATAGCTGCCAATGCCTGACATCCTACTTCTCTTCCAGGGGCTTCTCTTTGCCCTCTTCCAGACCCGTAGGTTTGTCTGTCATACCGGCTTTGAATTCGTTGACGCTGCGACCCATGTTCCGCATCAACTTGGGAAGTTTCGCGCTGCCGAATAGCAACACAAAGACGCCGGCAACAATCAAAAGCTCGTGGGTTCCGAACCATCCGAGTAAAGGATAAACGGTCATCATCTTCACCATAAAAAAACTTCGTAGCACCAAGTGTAGAAACCCACTCGATAAGGGTCAAACCCCGAAAAACGTCCTGAGTAGCGATGTGACCGAAATGTCGCGGCCAAATGGCTCGGGAAGCCGGTTTTGCGGGTCGTGATGACGCGAAAAGCCGGGACGGGCGGGAGATCCATGAAACGCGTCTCGCTGGACTCAAACGCTCCCGAGGTCACTAAATCTCGGGGTACTCCGAAACCGTCATCTCGTGATCGACATCCCCAGTGTGTTTGGTCGCCAGCTTTTCAAAGACAAGGATGTGACACTCTTGGCCGTCGTTGGTTTTCGGGCAGTGCTCGACGCCGGCAGGAACCACGATCATTTCTCCTTCGCTCACCGTTTCGGTGCGGTCCCGAAACTGCATCAGCAAGGTCCCTTTTTGGACAAAGAACATTTCATCGCCCGTATCGTGGCTATGCCAAACGAATTCGCCAGAGATTTTCGCAACGATGACTTGCATGTCATCCACAGTGGCGATTCGACGCGGGCACCACTGGTCCGAGAACTGAGAGAGCTTTGAGCTGATGTTGATTGTGTTGGACATCGGAATCAATGAGTTGAATGTCGGATTGTTCCTGAGCCATTGTCTGCAATGACCAGAGCACTCAAGCGAGGGCAAGGCCTCTGCTGGCCACCAACGGCAGCACAGCGGGCGTTGCCCCCTGAATGTTTTGTGGCATGAGCGACCGGGAAAAAGCCATCACGGACTGCGATCCGAATGGCACCAATCGCGGATGATCCAAGCACACTATGCCATCACGACAACTACATCAGGTGGGGGCCTGCGTAGACAGCACCCTCACCAAGCAGTTCTTCGATGCGAAGCAGCTGGTTGTACTTGGCCATGCGATCGGATCGCGACGCCGAACCGGTTTTGATCTGGCCGGTGCAAAGCCCAACGGCAAGGTCCGCGATGAATGAGTCTTCCGTCTCGCCACTGCGGTGGCTGGAAATGCTGGTGTAGCTGTTCTTGTGGGCCAACTGGATCGCCTGGATGGTCTCGGTCAGCGTTCCGATCTGGTTGACTTTAATCAGGATGCTATTGGCAATGCCTTCGTCGATGCCACGCTGGAGGCGAGTCGTGTTGGTGACGAACAGGTCGTCGCCGACAAGCTGAACTTTGTCGCCGATCTTGTCAGTCAACAATTTCCAACCGTCCCAGTCGTCTTCGTCCAAACCGTCTTCGATGGAGCAAATCGGATAGCGGTTGGCCCAGTCGGCAAGGAAGTCCACCATCGCCGCAGAATCCAGTTCCTTGCCATCGATCGCGTAGACGCCTTTGTCGGAGCTGTAAAACTCGGTCGCGGCAACGTCGAGGGCGATCTTCACCTGTTCGCCTGGCTTGTAGCCGGCTTTTTCGATCGCCGTCATGATCAAATCGAGGGCTTCACCGTTGCTGCCGAGGTCAGGAGCGAATCCGCCTTCGTCACCGACGGCGGTGTTAAGCCCCTTGTCCTGGAGGACTTTTTTGAGATTGTGGAATATCTCGCAGCCGCAGCGAAGTGCATCGCTGAAAGTTTCAAACCCCAGCGGCATGACCATGAATTCCTGAACGTCAACACTGTTGTCCGCGTGCTCGCCGCCGTTCACGATGTTCATCATCGGCGCGGGAAGCAGTGTCGCCGCCGCACCACCAAGATATTTGAACAGGGGCATGCCGTTGTACTGCGCGGCAGCTTTGGCGGTGGCAAGTGAAACGCCAAGCAGCGCGTTGGCGCCAAGGCTTTTTTTGTTGGATGTGCCGTCAAGCTGAAGCATCGTGCGATCGACGAGTCCCTGATCGGTTGCGGGAAGCCCAATCAATGCGTCGGCAAGTTTCGTGTTGATGTTTTCAACCGCAGTACTGACACCTTTGCCCATGTAAACCGACTTGTCGCCATCGCGAAGTTCCCATGCTTCGTGAGCACCGGTGCTGGCCCCGCTGGGAACCGCCGCGCGTCCAAAAGAACCGTCGGCAAGAGCCACTTCGACTTCGACGGTGGGATTGCCGCGACTGTCCAAAATTTGGCGACCGTGGATCGAGATGATTGAGTCCATTTTGATTCCGCTTTAAAGGCTGTACTGATCTGGTTAGGTGGTAAAGGGCCTCATTTTGCCGCATGAACCGTTTTGCGAAAGGGGCGTAGAGGTTAGTCGATTTCATCCGCCACAAGCCTTCGGTTGATGCGGGTTTGGTTCACTTTGCTGGCGCAAACCCATATTTTTCCCTGAGGAAGCAACCAAATTCCTGTCCAGCGACCTAATGTGTCACTCAATCTGCGGATAAATAGAACAGGGGAAAGCCCCGCAAAGGAAAACGTTTTTGGAGAAGGAATATGACCAAGCTACTGATCATTGGCGGATTTGTTGCATCGTTTTGGATGGTGCTATTGGCACTGGATCCATCTCGCCCGGGCCATCCAATTTGTTAGCCCGGATTATTCACGACGACGGGCGTTGATTCTACGTCTGGCCAACAGCAGCAAGGGAAACGCTGAATTTCAACAAGAAATGTAAATCATCCGGTAGATGAAAACCACAGCGATCGTTTCATCGCATCTGAGTCGCGGATCACTGTCTCAACTGATTCTGACGCCCACGCCTCGTGAATAATCCGGGGTTAGATAGAACGATTTCCAGTCGAAGCCAGAGCGCACCGTCTCACGGGGCAATCGCTGTAGCGATGTAGCTTGATCTGGCCCAAAGGTTTACCGGCAACACAATTCCGGGCACAAAAAATGGAACTGTCAAAATCTTCGAATTTCGCGGTCGGTCACGCAAAGGCATCATCAGAGTCGTCGAATGTTTTCCGATCGTCGGGATGCCACAACGGAAGACCATTGAGAACGCGGTCGGCCAGCGTGTTCACTTTCTCTCGCGTGCCGGGCAAGGCAACAGTCGAGTCAAATTTGTCTCTGAGACGAAAACTGGGCTCGTAGTCCCAGTGCCCTTCTTTGATAGCTTCGAGAATTGACCGCGCCACGATAGTCTCCTGTTGAATTTGATTTCAATAGACCGCCTCGAACTCGTTCCATGGTGTGGCTTCCAAATCCGGATGTCAAATTTTCTTTGTTCGTTTTACGTGGTGGCTAAGCAAAACTTATCGACTCGGGATTGCAGGTGCGGTATGGGCGCGACACTCAGGTAAATCAATCAGAACAGCAGCGCTTATTGGACGAAAAACGGGTTTTTGGATTTCTCCATTTCTCCAACAGGGTGAACCGAAGCCTAGGCGACGATCCATCTTTTTGGTTCGCTACAGCGTGATTTGACGCCAATCAACGCCCAGTCAGGAATAAGTTCAGATTCGGGCGGCGATTCGAGGGGGGCGAAGAGTTCGGCAAACAAAAAGCCACCCGAGGGGTGGCTTGACTCATTCTGGCTCGATGCCATGAAATCGATTGAATTGTTCGTAGGCGATCAGCACCCGTTATTGGAGCCGCTGGCCTTGGGCAGATACTTGTCGGGATCCATTCCCTGAAGGACGTACCATTGTCTTTTGCAAGGATTGCAGTTGCCCAAGTGCTCTTGAATCCTGACTTTGGTTGGTCTGTCGAGAGTTCCTTCGACGTATTCGGCAAGACGCAACAAAACTTCAGAGCAGGCGATGGGGCCTACACCTGAAGGGGGTGCCACGGTGCTGCTTTTGCCGCCAAGCAACGAATAACCCAAACCTGCACCAACCGCTGCGACTACGACAATCGAAGAATTACGAAGAAAAGATCGCCTGTCCTGCAAAGCCTGTCGCTCTCGGACGAACTCGGAAAGACGCTTGAGCTTTCCGTCCTCGCAAGGCAACCACTGGCCGTCTAAGTTGGGTGTGTTAGGGTTCATGTCTCTAATCAGCTGGGTTGGAAATGGTTCAGACCACTGCGGTCGCAACCGCTACAACTAATATCGATCAATTGACGCAAAAGACAAAACATCAATCGAAAAAAGATCGACTGTTGGTGGGTTAGGGCACGCTAAAGTGCCCATTTTGTGACTGACACCGCAGTTCTCACGCCATTAATTGGTGAGGGATGGGCGGTGGAACAGGTTTCAACTTCGGAACCGGCTCGCTCACTTCTTTCGCCAACCTCTCCAGACTAAGCAATGTAATTCGACGTCGGGCGACCGAAAGCAGGTTTTCTGCCTGAAGTTGGCCCAAGACAACTGTGACAGTTTCTCGCGTGCTTCCGATAATGCTGGCCATCTCCTGATGAGAAAGTCGAATTCTGAGGTGGACACCGTCTGGCTGCCGCTGGCCGTACTTTTCGGAGAGCTCCAGCAGCAGGTGGATTAGCCGATCGCGATTGGAACGAAACAGCAAATTCCGAAGTCGCCGCTCCACACGCTGGCGGCGAAGCCCGATCAATTTGGTCACTCCCAGCACGATCGAAGGATACTTTTGAACGATCGAAAGCAATTCATTACGGGGAATCAAAATTAGCGACGTTTTTTCCGCCGCTTGTGCCATCTGTGAGCGGTCACTGTTATCCAACAGCGCCAATTCGCCAAAAATCTCGCCCGGATCAACGAATCCAAGGATCGAAAGCTTTCCCTCAGGGGTCTGATGACACATTTTCACGCGGCCCGATGCGACCAGTAAAATGCCGTCAGAACTGTCATTGGGGGCAAAAACTGACTCCCCCCGTTTGAACGTTTTTGTCGTCGACCGAGCCTCAAGCCATGCCAGATCCTCTTCGGAAACCTGACGAAAAAGCTCACATGATTTGATATGCCAGTAATTTTCCGCCATTGCCATCTCTTCCTCGTTGAACTGCCAACCCGTCGGAGTAGGGTCAGCCACTTTGCATCTCTGTTAAACGCTAGACAAAAACGAACAATCGAACAGTCAAACAGCGTTGGATTTCCAAAAACTCAGCTTTCCTTGTTAGACACATCACTCGAATGAATCTTTCTAAACTAAGCGAAAAAATGTTCCAAAATTTTCGTCACTAAAAAGGAGTCATTATTCACCAACAAGTTTGCTTCATCGCCAGTCCCTCGAATGCACGTTTGCTACTGCGGTCATGGGCATGTGAAAACCCGCGTGGAATTGTCCAGATCTGCCACGGAATGTCCGAACACTCGGGACGTTACGACCGATTCGCTCGAGCCCTTAATATGGGCGGTTACATGTGTTTTGCTCACGATCATCGCGGCCACGGCAGCACGACAGCAGCAGACGCGCGATTGGGGCTGTTTGCTGCCAGCAGCGGCTTAACCAAAGTCAACCAGGACATTGAATTTGTAAATCAGCACGTTCGCAACAAACACGCGGGGTTACCGATCATTCTGTTGGGTCACTCAATGGGCGCGATTCTGGCGCTGTTTCATGCGTGCCAGCGACAAGCCGAAGGGATCGATGCGATTGCGCTACTTAATTCAGGCGTCGATGGCGGGGCCGTCCTCGCGATTTATCGAGGTCTATTGCGGGCCGAAGCCCTGTGCCGAGGCCGCAAGGCGTTTTCAAAAGTAGCCCAAGCCCTCACCTTTTCCAGTTGGAATCGGAAGTTTGCTCCCAACCGGACCCCTTTCGATTGGCTTTCCAGGGACTCGACCGAAGTCGACAAGTACATCGCTGACCCCCTGTGCGGGGTACCGGCGAGCAATTCGCTTTGGTTCGATGTCACCGATGCAATTCGCTTCTGCGCCACAGACACGTCTTTGGAACGGCTCCCTGAAGGCCTTCCTGTTTACCTGCTCGGTGGCGGTGCCGACCCTTGCACCGCGCAAGGACAAGCCATGAAGCGGCTGGCACGCCGAATGGAGAGCATGGCGATGAGCGATGTCACGTGTCAGGTCTTGCCTGAAACTCGCCATGAGTCACTGAATGAACTTTCCCGTGACCAAACGACTGCAGCGTTTACCAGATGGCTGGACGAGCGGTTTCGATAAACCCGGATTATCCACGAGACGTGGACCGGTTTAGCGTCCGCCACCGCGATTTCCACCACCCCGGTTTCCGCCGCCACCGCGATTTCCACCACCCCGGTTTGCGCCACCACCCCGGTTTGCACCGCCCCGGCGATTACCTCCGGGATTGCCAAGCCCGCCTCTGCGGATGTTTTCGAGAAACTGCTGTCGAATGTTTTCTGCTGCCTTGGCAGCGTTTCCAGCTGGCGGATTGACAGTGCTACTTCCATTGGCCCCGTCCTGTGAAACTTCGCCAGTTTCCCCGTCCTCGCCATCAGAAATGATCAGCTCGTCACCGAACATTTCTTTTAGCATGCTGTTGAGCCTGTTGGGATCGATTCCGCGGACGTCCAGTCGTCGGATTGGCCGGGCAGACTCCAATCGTGGTCTGTCCATTTCCGCAATCACCGGTGCAATCTGCTCATAGACTTCGCGTGGACCGGTCATCAGAAGCAGCGATCCTTCTTTGTCGACAGACAGTTTCGCGTGTGGACGGGTTTGTTCAGCTTCTGTCTTCTTTTGCTTGCCTCCGGGTGCAGCAAGTTGCCGAAACGCCTGAGCCACCTGAGCCCCCGGATCACGACCACGCCCCTGAGCCTGCTGATTGGCTTCCTTGGGATCTTCGAAATAGTAGCTGTACAGGTTCTCAATTTGCTCTTTGACGTATTCAGGATCACGGTGCTTGATTTTGAATGAGAAAAACTGACCGGCAAGCTCCGGAATCTGCTCCGCAGAAGGCCTGTCAAACAGCTCCACAAAAGTCCTGATCGTATCAATATCCCGGGTCGTTGCTCCAATCACGTAAAGCAAACTGAGTCTGCCGTCTGATCCAAAACGAACATTTCCTTCAAGGAGTGATTCTCCGCCGCCACTACTGTCACCGCCGAGTCCTCCCAGCAATGATCCTGCCAGATCGCCCGCAGCACCACCTAGCACGTTTGATGCCACTCCACCAAGCAACGATCCACCGCCACCGCCTCCACCACTGGACGATTCCACGCCCAGAAGGTCTTCCAAGCGAAGCTGCACATCGGCGGCGATCGCGTATTTGAGTTCGAATACCGTTGGAAGCTCGTCTGTCGAAGTCTCTTTCATCAGGTCATTGATCAACAGTTCCATGTCATCCGCCGCGTCCAGATCGGCTGATTCAACAACGATGCCAAAATCAGTTGCACGAACAAGGACCGGGCTGCCGGGGATGGATTTGGGTTGTTCGGGCTGTTGATAGCCGTCACTCTGCCTGGAACTGCTGCCGTTGGATTGTTCGGATGTCTCCTGAACCAATGACGACATGGCGATGGATTGAAGCGTTGGCGACCACAGAACAACCTGGCCAATGACGGGGTTCAACTGGCGAAAGTTAAAACTACCGGATTTCCCCGGGTTCACGGATCGCTTTTCTTTGTTCATCCCCTTCATGGGAAGCTCACCGTTTCTCTGCTCCATCGGCAGAGATCGTTCGATTCTGAGTTTGTTTTCACGGCCGGTACCGAGCCAGTAATCGTCCAGAGATCCCAGAATCCGGTCTCTTTCGGATTCACTCATCGGAATCGGGCGGGTTGGTGTTCGCAAGCCATCAGACAGCGGTACCAGATTGTCGTCGATGTCATTAATGATCTGCGTGACGTCGGCGACCTCCTGGGGAGTTCCTCGCACCATGATGAAATTGCGTTCCGAGTTGGCGATCATGGTCGGTCCTTCCACGTTGCCTTCGGCGGTCTGTGCCAAAAGGTTCTGAACCGCCACCAGGACGTCGGTCGCTTCGCCGTTGCGAAGCTTCACGATACCGCTGGTCCCGCCAGACTTGTTTCGGAACTCGTTGATTGTTTCTTCGACAACCTTGTGGGCGTCTTTTCGGCCCCGAACCACGATTTGCCCTGTCTCCTCTCCCAACGCGATGCGGGTGCCTTCGAAGTCCAGTAGTTGGCGATCCAGAACGTTGAACAACATTTTGGGTTGCTTGCCACCCTGGTAAACGACGGTGAAAGGCGCATCGAAAACTTCGGCTTCCTGCTCTTCGGCCGGAACGTCCATCACTTTGGCAATCTTTTCAAAACTCCTGATCGCCGACGGCGTGCCAAACAAAATCAGCCGCTGTGAACCGGGGGTTTGGTCGATTGAAATTCGCAGTTTGCCGTCCTCGCTCTGGTTGCCTTCATCAAGGTTCAGCAGCGGCCGCGCGTTGGCTAGGAATAGCTCTGCCGGGTAGTGCCGCAATTTGTAAACCTTGGGCACCATTGAGTTTTCACTCGCTGCGTTGATCGCGTCGCGAATGAAGCGCAGTTTTTCGCCGGTCGATCGGACTTTGATCTGATTGCTCGCGGAAAGCAATTTGAGATGCGGTTCGTCGATCGGGCTAATCGTGTCCTCGATCGTCGTTCGAATCTCCTCAATGAACGCACCGTCAACACTAAAGATAACTTGCAGCGGTTCGTACTTGCCTCGCGAGTTCAGTTGCGAGACCGGAATGGTTTCAACAAGCTCGTCGGGCAGATCCCGGGTTGCATCGACAAGATAAAGCTTTTTGCCATTTCGCAGCAGAGTCTTTGGCGGTTCACTCAGGCGGAGCTTGTGGTTGATTTCGTCGATCGCATCCATGGGAGAGACAGCCTTGTCACTCTTGAAAGTGAACGTTCCTTCAGGCCACTGGTCGACACTCTCAAGATTGTAGCCCGCTTCGTCGCTGAACCACTCGATGACCTGTTGCCAAGGCGCATTGGCAAAATCAAAAACCAGCCCCCGGTCTGCGGAATCCTGGGCAACGATTTTGTCGAGCGTGGCACCGAATGCCAGAGATGCTAGGACAGCCAAAATAGCGGTTAACGTGCGCGGCGTATTCAATGTTCCAATTTCCATAATTCAACAATCTGGCGAGCCCAGCCAAACCCACGAGTTTACTCTATGTTACGTGGCCATTAGGCATGAACACTGCTGTCCACGCCGGGAGGGTGACCATGAAGTACCAATTGTATTGCTACGACCCTTTCAGGCGGAAATAACCGAACCACGCGGCTGACCATTCTTCTCCCAAACGGGTTGCCAGCTTAAACTCATTCGCTTCGAACAAGTTTCGCAAATCCAGAACAACCGGCAAATTTATTATCCAATGATTGTCCTCGCGATTGAAACGACCTGCGACGAAACGGCAGCCGCTGTTATCGACGATGAACTGAGGGTGCTGTCAAGCGTCGTCGCATCTCAGGCAGGGCTACACGAAATCTACAATGGCGTCGTGCCGGAGATCGCCGCCAGGGCCCACGTTGAACGCATCTTGCCTGTGATCGATGAGACACTTACGAAAGCCAATGTGTCGTTGAATGATCTGGATGCTATCGCTGTCGCCAATACACCGGGGCTTTCAGGTTCACTTTTGGTCGGCGTGGCTGCTGCGAAAGCACTTTGCCTGGCCAGCTCCAAACCCTTGATCGCCGTCAACCATTTACACGCGCATGTCTTTGCCTGCCAGTTCGCAAGCGACATCCCGATCTACCCTTGCGTGGGTCTGGTCGTCAGCGGCGGTCACACGCACCTGTATCACTATCAAAGTTCAATCGAATACCGATTCCTTGGCGGGACGATCGACGACGCAGCAGGAGAGGCGTTCGATAAAGTCGCCAGCATGCTGGGCTTGCCGTATCCCGGTGGCCCGTCCATTTCCAAAGCCGCGATGGCAGGCGATCCGCAGGCGCACGCGTTTCCACGTAGCTTCTTGAAGGAAGACAAAATCTCGTTTTCGTTCAGCGGCCTCAAGACAGCGGTCCGCTACGCGATCACCGGGCCGGGCAAGTTTGAAATTGAACCCGAGAAACTTTCCGGGCAAGCGGTTGCCGATCTGGCGGCAAGCTTCCAGCAAGCGGTCGTCGACTGCCTGGTCGTAAAATCAGTTCAGGCCGTCAAACAGACGTGCAGCCAAAACCAGCGTCGACTTTGCGTTGGCGGCGGCGTGGCAGCCAACCGGGTTTTACGCGATCAATTGGCCGTTGAATGTGAAAAGCACCAGATCGAGTTGACGTTTGCAAAAATGGAACACTGCACCGACAACGCGGTGATGGGCGCGATCGCGATCGAAAGGCTCAAGGCCGGACTTGTCGAAGACATGGACCTTGATATCTTGCCGGGCCTGATTCGCAATCCGGTTTGATTGATCCTCCTACGACGTCAACTGTTGAAGCAAAGCGTTGAGAACTGCCGCTGAAGCTTCGATTTGGCGTTGAGCTCGCTGCGTCGATTCAAGCTGGACCGCCGAGCTGAACGTTTCGCCGGTTCGACGAACTGCAATCGCGATGAAGACCTTGGCGTCTTTTTCTTTTGGGGCATCCGGGCCAAGGTGGCCTGTAACGGCCGCCACGATATCTGCTTCGGGCGTTTTCTCAAGCAAGCCCTCCGCCATCGCGGCGGTGACTTGCGCCGATTCAGCCGAATGCCTCGCGATCAGCGCCGGGTCGACGCCTAGCCAGCTGGATTTCGAGTCCTCCCTGTACGTGACCTGGGATCCACAAAGAAACGCTGAAATACCCGCAACGCCAGCGAGCGACGCGACAACCATCCCGCCGGTGCAGCTTTCTGCGAACGCACATTTTGCGGCGGTTTGTTCGAGAGCCGCATGGATTTCGGCGGCAATTGGCAACAGCGACTCAAAATTGTCAGTCATGCGAGGGCTTTACAACTCGGGCTGGCGAGCAAGAAATAGCAGGCAAACATTCCCCGGTCAGTCCTGCTGATTGAGGAACCGCGAGTGGGCATCAACAAAGGCGGAAACCAGACCTTCGGGCGTTACTTCTTTGGATGAACGTACCTGAATCCGCTGCGCGTCGACGTGTACGCTGTGCGGGGCACCGGCAAAATCAATGCGGCACCACGTCGCAGCTTTTTCGTAGTCAACTGAAATGTCGTTGTCCTCTTCGTCCTCCACGCAGTCGATGACGTCTTCGACTTCCAGATCGTCGCTCGCAACGACTTCAAGGACGTTGAATTGTGTCCCGAAAACTTTGACAAAAGATTCGCTGGTGATTGCATCGGCATTGGTGATCGCCGACACGGCGCGTCTCCAAAGGATTTTGTCGGGCGAACCGGGAATCGTGGAAACGGAGACTTCATAGCGAAAGTCGGGCGTCTGAATTTCGCCCACGCCCTCGATCGGTTCGGCGGCGGTAAGCTGCTTACGCTTCAGCCCAAACTGTTTGCGGATTTTGACAAAAACCTGATCAATGTCGGCTTCGATGTCCGCTGCCGCGATATCGTGGAGAAACGAGTCCGACAGCAAGTTGCCTTTGTCGGGCAGTTTGTGATGTTTCTGAAAGCCAAGCAAGCTTTTGACCGATGCCTGTCGCTCGCAAAGCAAACTTATTTCTGATTCGTTGATCATGTCTTATGTTGTGTTGGTGTTGCGTTGACGAATTGCCTTTCAAACTCAATCACGACCGGTCGCTGCCCGAGATGCTGGTTGATGTGGGGTCTGGATTGATTGAGAATTGCCTGCCCACGCTCCTTGCTGATCTGGCGGGACTTCATCAGCCAGCAAATCGCGACCGTCGCCGAACGGGCTCTGCCAGCTTTGCAGTGGATGTAGACGCGGTGTCCCTTGATGACCTCGTGGCTGATAAATTCAACCGCAGCGACGACATCGTCAAGTTTCGGGTGCGTAAAATCAATCGTGGGCATGCGAAACTGTTTGATCCCCAGGCGTTGGTATTCTTTGATCGGGCCGTCGTATTCCTCGCAGGTGTTGATGACGGCTTTGACGCCGATATCGGACAGTCGCTGCGCGTCGGACGCAAACGGCAACGCGCCCAGTACGATGTCGTCGTCGATCACGTCGAACCAGTTGCGGACCTTTAGCCAGCGGCCGAGCAGCACATTCCAAAACAGGGTCGGGTAGAAAATCGCCCGAGCTTTGAGCCAATAAGCAAGTCGCATGCGATGCTTTCGCTAAGCCCGGTTAAACGCGGCCAGTGGCGGAGGTGCCAGAGATCTGGAACTGTGAATCGAACACATCCTTGAATTCGTAAACGTTGTCGAAGTGTGAACGATGGTCCTTGGGTGACTTTTTCATCAGCCCGATTTCGATCATGTTGTAGACGATTTCGCCAAAGTCGGACGTCGCCTGAACGCCCCAGTTCTTGAGCACGATGCGGGTCATGTAACCAAACTGCGACAATGCGTATTCGCGGATCGCCTCGCAAAGTTGCTGGCCGGTCAGATGATGTTCTTCGTTGCTTTCGATCGTCTCGGCACCGTGCTGAAATGTCTTTTTCAGTTCCAGCGAGTCCGAAGCGTACCCAAGGGCATCTCGAACGAAAAAGTACGCTTCGATGGAGTACCGTTTGTCCTGAGCGACCAGTTCGTGAAGAGCGTACGAGTCGTCGGTCATGAGATTAGTTCCCGGTGGGAGTGCGGAGGGCGATAATCATATTGTGTTTGCTGCAAGAACCCAATGCGAGTCCCTTGCCAGCAGGACCGTTCAATTGGCCAACTGTAGACCGCATTGGGCGTTAGCCTGGAGGCTCCGGCGGGATCAGTCTTCGTATTCGATGCTGAGGACCTTGAATTGAAGGCTTCCCTTGGGAACCTCGATCTCGCAGACATCTCCGACTTTTTTGCCCAAAAGTCCACGTCCGATCGGGGAAGTAATCAGATATTTTCCTTCGTCGTAGTTTTCGTCACCGTCACCTACTAGGGTGATTATTTCTTCGTCGTCCAAATCGACATCGAGAACTTTGACGGTGGCCCCAAAAGCCACGATGTCACGTGGAATGTCTGCGGGGTCCACAATCTGGGCTCGGGCCAGTCGATCCTTGATCTGGTTGATCTTGGCCTGAACCATGCCCTGTTTTTCACGCTGGGCGTGGTACTCGGCGTTTTCCTTCAGGTCGCCCTCTTCGCGTGCCGCCGCAATTGCCGACGCAATTTCGGGCATTACAACGTTTTCCATCTCGTCGACTTCGGCATGCTTGCGATTGTAAGCTTCCTGGGTCATAGGGACGCGTTCCATGGCGGACCTCTTCAATACGTATTGGACTGTTGATGATCAAAAAAAGACCCGTCATCAAAGACAACGAGTCGTAGCGGTAATCATTGCCGAAAATGGCTCAAAAAGCAACCTTGGAGCAATATGGCTCTCCCGTTAACGCAGAAATCTGGGCGGATCGCAGAGCTTTCCCGAGCGATCCAAAAAGCCCAAACCGGACCAACTGAACGTGGGAACGACAAAAGCCATCGTTGACGAAAACTCTTGCCGTATCTGGCTCGACACATTCGGGCACGAAGCTAAACTTAAAACTCTTGATGCAACGGGATTGATCCTGAAGTGTCGGGTGCGAATTCCCAGCTCACAAATACCACCAATCTGGTGACGGAATCGTGACTCGAATCCTGTCGATCCAAACCAAAGCGAACTCACGCTCGAAGTTGCCATGGCAACCCGGCGGCGGAGCCATCGAAGTGACGCAGGTCCAGGGCGGGCTTGCTGTTCCGGGGATTCTCTCTGGTGACTACGACGGCGTGTACTTTTCTGGCGTGCCCGAGGATTTGGTCTGCGAATTGTCCAGCTCTGCGGTGCTGGATCTGATTCCTGTTGGCGTCGCACTTCTGGACCGGCAGAACAAAATCATTTCCGCCAACGCGAGGCTGACGAAGTGGTTCCCGGGCAAAACCATCGTTGGCGTTCCTTTCTACGAAGCCGTCGATGGCCCAAGCATCGTTGGTTCCGAACCCAGTCCGCTAAGTTCAGCGATCGCCTTGCAGCGGCGCTGCGACGCGGAAATTGAGTGTGGCGGCAAACACTTTGACATGTCGGTAATGCCGGTCCTGGGCCCCGACGAAGGCGTGGACTACATCGTGGTGGCGCTGCACGACGTCACCCGCTCGACACAGCAATTGCAAAAGCTCAATGCGCTACATCAAGCCGGCGTTGCTCTGGCAGACTTGCGACCCGAAGAAATCTACGAGATGGAAAAAGAAGAGCGGATCGAACTGCTCAAAGACAACATCATCCACTACACCAACGAGATTCTTGATTTTGACATTATCGAAATCCGTCTGGTGGATCCAAAGACTCGCTTGTTGACGCCGCTGCTTTCAGTCGGAATCAACTCCGGCGTCGCGGAAAAGGCACTCTACGCCGAAGCAACCAACAACGGAGTTACCGGTTTCGTGGCCGCTACGGGCAAAAGTTATCTTTGTGAGGATACCACCAACGACCCGCTGTATCTTGACGGACTGATGGGAGCCAAAAGCTCTTTGACCGTTCCGCTAAAGCATCATGACGATGTAATCGGTTCGTTCAACATCGAAAGCCCGGAGACGGGACGGTTCACCGAAAGCGATTTAAAATTCGTGGAGTGTTTTGCACACGACATCGCGATCGCGATCAACACACTGAATTTGCTCAACGCCCAGAGAACCGACACGGCGCTGCGGAGCGTCGGAGCCATCCGCAGCGCGGTGGCGCTGCCGGTGGACAAGATCCTCAACGACACGATCAAGGCGATCAGCGGTTACATCGGCCACGATCCCGATGTGACGAAACGACTAAGTTCAATTTTGACCAACGCCCGGAAAATCAAAAAGGCAATTCAGGACGTCGGAAATGAAATGGCGCTCACCGACGCTATGCCCGAATGCGTCAAACCGGACTCTCGCCCGTTGTTGATGAACAGGAAAATTCTGGTCATCGATCAGGACGACGAAGTCCGCGAGTCGGCGCACTTGCTGCTGGAGCGATACGGTTGCCTTGTCGAAACCTCAAGCGAAGGTCGCGAAGCCATCCTGATGGTCCAAAACGAAATGGAGTCGGACCCATACGATGCCATCATCGCGGACATTCGGCTTCCCGACATCGGCGGCTACGAGCTGCTGATCGAATTGCAGAAAATCGTGACCGACCCGCCACTGATTCTGATGACAGGATTCGGCTGGGATCCCGGACACGCGATCGTCAAAGCTCGCCAAGCGGGACTGAAGAAGAACTCGGTTTTGTTCAAGCCATTCCGTCTGGATCAGCTCTTGCAGATCGTCGAAGAAACCGTCGGCCTCGAATCGGCCTCCTGATGCAATGCAATTCGATTCGTTTCCCGTCGATCGCGAAACGAATGTTTTGCAAGTCATTGCGTGCGTGACACAACCGACTACTTGTCCGTCAGTGCCCGCGCGGCTTCAACGGCAAAGTAAGTCAAAATCCCGTCGCAACCCGCTCGCTTGAAACCCAACAGGCTTTCCATCATCACGGCCTCACGTTCAAGCCAACCGTTGATCGCGGCGGCGTTGAGCATCGCGTATTCGCCGCTGACCTGGTAGGCAAACGTGGGCATGCGAAATTCGTCTTTGACTCGCCGCACAATGTCCAGGTACGGCATGCCGGGTTTGACCATCACCATGTCGGCGCCTTCCTGAATGTCCAGGGCGACCTCGCGAAGTGCCACATCCGTGTTGGCTGGGCTCATCTGGTAAGTTTTCTTGCCGCCGCCGTCCACGTTGCCGGTCGAGAGATTGGACTTGGAACCGATCGCGTCACGAAACGGACCATAAAAGGCTGACGCGTACTTGGCCGCGTACGACATGATCATGACATTGTCGAATCCTTCCTCGTCGAGGGCCTGGCGAATTTCGCCGATCCGCCCATCCATCATGTCCGATGGAGCGATGATGTCGCAGCCAGCCTGAGCCTGCACGATCGCCTGCTCGCAAAGTGCCGCGACGGATTCATCATTGACAACGCATCCATTTCGAACCAACCCATCCTGTCCGTGCGAAGTGTAAGGATCCAAGGCAACATCGCAGATCACTCCGATTTCAGGCACTGACGATTTGATCGCGGCAACGGTTCGGCAGACGAGGTTTTTCGGATTCCACGCCTCTCTGGCGTCATCTGTTTTTTTTGAGGGGTCGGTTTCAGGAAAGATCGCGACCGCAGGAATGCCCAGCGACGCGGCTTCCTTGACCGCTTCGACCAAGAGATCGATCGAACGGCGCTGGACTCCGGGCATCGAATCCACATCGACCGATGTGCCGGTGCCTTCGGTGACAAAAACTGGCCAGATCAGATCGTTTACGGTCAGTCCATTTTCGGCGACCATTCGCCTTGACCAGTCAAATTGGCGAACTCGGCGTAGCCGAGTGACCGGGTAAAATTCTTGATTCATCTGGGTCCGTTGTGCGAGTGTGAGTTCGCGATTTTAGTCACACGAGAAGTTGATGGGAAATCAGACTGACGAATTGACGGAGAACTCTGGCCCCTAGGCGGAACTCAACGCCATAAAGCCAACACAGCAGGGCTGTGATTTACTGAACTGTCGTGGAAAGATCGCTAATTCGGTAAACGCCAGGTTCAAGCCGGAGCTGTCGGATGAGAATCTGTCTTTCCGCATCGCTGGAGGCCACTCCTCGCAATGTCGCGGTTCCGTTTCCGATCGAAACGGTAATGTTTCGTCCCAGTTGCCGCACAACAGGTTGACGCCTGATCCGTGAATCGAAACGAATCGTTGATGCAAAGGCGGGAGTTGGCGCTGTTGCAAATGAGGGCACCAGTCTGGCCCGGATCGATTGACGTGGTACCGAAAAACCAAATCGCTGCGGAGGCTGCGGGGGAGTAACCGTCCGCACTCCCAAGCCATCATTGACGGTGCCGCCTTCGGTCCCGCGCGGCTCGTCTGCAAGTGCAATGCCGGAATTGATTCCAGCGGTCCCGGTGAACCCCTGGTTGGCTTGGGTTTGCCCTGTGTTTCCGACAAATCCTTGGTTGCGGTTATCGGGTATCTGAAGCGTAATCTCTGACGGTTCAATCGTATCGAGCTGACCATCGGATGGCTGTGCTCCACCACCGCCTCCTCCGCCACCGCCTGGCAGTCCTGCGGGTTGCCCCCCCGGCGCTGCCGGCACTCCACCTGGCGCTCCAGCGGGTGGTGCGACTGGGCCCTGACCCGGCGGTGTGGGAGGTAGAACAACGGGAGGGATAACCGGTCCTCCTCCAGCTTGTCCTAGGGCTTCTGCTTGAAAACAGGTCAACGCCAATGCCGCAACAGTCACCGACAGTAGGAAGTTTTGTGTCAGCAGGCGATAGCGATGATGCATAGCGGGATTCCGATTAAAACTGGCTTGTTCGGTAGCACTTGGGGTATCGACCAATTGGGTTGCCACAACAAAGCAAACCACTCTGGTGCGGCAAAGTCGCTGGCTTGACCGGAAAAACTGTTAAACTTTCGCATAAATCCCGCTGGCGCGGTGCGAGGACGAAACATTGCCTTTTGCAAGCGGGTTGAAGCGTTAACACGAAACAGACCGGAGTCTCTCTTCTCATGCTGCCCTCAACGACCATTCTCAGATTCAGCTTTTTCACCCTGTTAATTTGTGGGCTATTCGCTTTCGCGCAGCAGGCTTGTGCTCAACGCAATCCCGATCGACCGCTGATTGAGGATCTGCTTCCTGAAAAAACGGTTCTGTTTGTCCAAATCGCAGACTTCAGGGACTTGATCGAAAAATGGGGGGCGGGTGCCGGCGGGGCGATGCTGGAAGACGAAGAAATCGGTCCAGTGCTGCAGCGGGTGGCCGAAGAAGGCAGCAAAGCCTACGAGCGATTCGAAGAACAAATTGGACTCAGCCTTGAGGAAATTCAGTCTTTGCCGTCGGGCGAAATCGTAGTTGCGGTTGTAGCGCCACGGCGAAAGCCACCGGAGTTCTTTTTCATCGCTGAGGTGGGGGAAGATAACGAAGCGGTGGACAAGTCGCTAGATCGACTGCGGCGGCTTGTCAAAGAAACCGAAAACGATGTCGAAGATGAGAAACTCGAGTCCGGGCTGGATGTCGAACTGTTCACCGTTGACGGTGAAGAAATGTATATGGCTCAGCGCGAAGGTTTGATCGTCAGTTGCTCGAGCGATGAAGAGCTTTCTGACTTTTTCAAACGCTGGGACGGTGAAGAGACGGGGAAAGTACGACCGCTTTCCAAAAATCGCAAATTTATCACGATCATGAATCGCTGCCAAAGCCAAAAAGAGCTTCCCTCAGAATTGCGATTTTTCGTCGACCCGATTGAGCTGGCCAAAAGCGCAGGCAAAAGCAACCTTGGGATGCAAGCGGGGCTGGCGTTTTTACCCGTTCTTGGCTTGGACGGGTTGTTGGGCGTCGGTGGCAGCGCAATCTTCGGCGATGAAGATTACGAGGCGATTGCTCACGGCCATCTTCTTTTGGCCAGCCCCAAAAAGGGAGTCCTGAAGATGCTTTCGCTGCGACCGGACAATTACCAACCGGAGCCCTGGATTCCTCACGATACGCACTGGTACACCACGACCAGTTGGGACATCTCACAGCTGTGGGGTGAGTTGACCAACATGGTCGATACGTTCACCGAAGAAGGTAACTTTGAGAAACTCGTTCAGGAGAACATCAGTGAGAATATCGATCTCGACTTCAAGGCCGATATTCTCGATGTGCTCGACGGACGCGTGTCCGTGGCCAACATGACAGTCGACGCTTCCTATCTGAATGGGACCTCGGTAGTGTTTGGATTGGGCATCAAGGACAAAGATGCGTGTGAGAAAGTCATTCGCCATCTGGTGGAAAAAATCAACGAAGAGAGGGAAGACGGAAATGGATTTCAGGTAGAGACTGTCAAGCACCGCAATATCCAATATTGGTGCGGGGACCAGAGTCGACGCAAGGAGTTTCTTGAACGCCGCAACAAGCGTGTCCAAGAACGAGCCGAAAGACGTGGTAGGCCCGATATGATCGGGGCTTTTCGGGTCCCCAATCCCGTCATTGCCGTAATCGGTGAATCGCTGGTTATCACCGACAGTGTCACGGCGATAGAGTATCTGATCGACACCTTTGATGGCTCTCGCGAGGCCCTTCGCAACGAATCCGAGTTCGTTGAAATCACGGATCACATGACGCTGCTGCTCGGAAGCGACCTGCCCTGCGCGATGGCGTTCAACCAGCCACGCCACCAACTAAAGATGCTTTTGGACATGGTCGGATCCGACAAGGTTCGTGGTTTTGTCGATGCCGGTGCCGAAATGAAAGACGGTGATTCAGGTCCCGGGATGTTCAAGTCCATCACAGGTCATATCAAGAGTATCCTTGATGACACAGAGATGCCATCGATTGATGCGATGAACAAATACATCATGCCCAACGGATGGTTCGCGACTTCCGATGACACCGGCTACCACTTTCTCTGGTTTCAAAAGCGGCTTCAACGCTAGTGCTCAAACCAGCGTGGAATTCTTGAGCCCAGATTATTCACGACGACGGGCGTTGATTGCGGTCGAATCTAACCTAACCAAGCTTACCCAAAAGCAGGATCGCCCGCAGAATTTCGAGTCACC
The DNA here is from genome assembly GCA_937928555.1 of uncultured Pirellulaceae bacterium. Lineage (GTDB taxonomy): Bacteria > Planctomycetota > Planctomycetia > Pirellulales > Pirellulaceae > Mariniblastus. Next base: position 286 of record CALFWR010000067.1, on the reverse strand, counting down.
TCGCGGATGGATTCCAGAACAGGACTTTTTTTCGGAATGGTTTCCATTGGTTGAACTGAAAGTCACCCCCACGCCTCGCGAATTATCCGGGATCAACTAGTGCTTTGTCACAGCTCAATTTTAGGATAAGCCGTTTTGGCGATATCCACGGTTGAAGCTGCGAAAACCGTGGCTATCGCCAAAACGGTTAAAATTGCCAACCCTAATTGGACAGCGCCAGTTTGTTGATTGTCATTGTAAAAACTGGGGTTTATTTGCTTTTTGAAAACGACGATCCTCCGTGTGA
>CALFWR010000066.1 GCA_937928555.1 uncultured Pirellulaceae bacterium | reverse complement strand
ACGGATTCGATCTTTCATGGGTTCCTCGATTTCAAAAGCAAAAGCTTTCAAAATAAACCACCCGTCAAGATGCACTTCAATGAACGCTCACGCTTCAGCCGAGGGCGGGTCAGTGGTCGAGGGGTATCGGGTCGCGTCCCTCACGGGACGCGTGGATTGAAACATAATGGACCGACGCGCCGGGATTGTCAGCTTCCGTCGCGTCCCTCACGGGACGCGTGGATTGAAACGCCGGTCACGTCGTTGGTATAAGTGATTGACTCATGTCGCGTCCCTCACGGGACGCGTGGATTGAAACGGTTCGCGGCCGTGCGATCAACAGATAGAACGCAGTCGCGTCGCTCACGGGACGCGTTGCGGAACACATAACAGCCAAAAAACGCTCGCTAAGCCAGCAACATGCCTTTCTCGCTGGAGACGAACATTGCCATGAAGTCCTGAACGGGGACGCTCTCGAGTTTGTTCTGGTCGGAGCAGGCGTCGAGGATCTTTGTGATCTGTTCGTTGCTGAAAACGCGTGGGAGACTGTTTTTAAATTTCTCGATCAATAACGGAATGCCTTCTTCGCGGCGGTTGCGGTGGCCGACTGGGTAGATGACTTCGACCGGTGCGGTGCTGCTGCCGTCGGTGAAGAAAACCTGCACGCTGTTGCCGATCGCACGCTTGTCTAGGTCATAGTACTCGCGGGTGTACTCCTGATTCTCGCTGACTTCCATCTTGGCCCGCAATGCATCGATGCGCGGGTCTTTGGCGATGTTGTCGGTGTAGTGATCGGCGGTTACGTCGCCGAAAATCATCCCCACCGCGACCATGTACTGCAAGCAATGGTCGCGGTCGGCGTAGTTGTCCAGCGGTCCGGTCTTGTCGATGATCCGAACACCGGGCTCCTGCGTCTGCATTTCGACGCGTTCGATTTCGTCCAGCCGATCTTTGACTTCGTCGTGCAATTGCAGGGCACATTCAACCGCCGTCTGGGCGTGGAATTCAGCGGGAAAGGAAATCTTGAACAGCACGTTCTCCATCACGTAGCTCTCCAGCGGTCGGGCGAGAGTAACAGGATTGCCACCAAAGAGTACATCGCTGAAACCCCAGTTGGGCGCCGAGAGTGCGGTCTCATAACCCATCTCGCCAGTGCCTGCGATCATCGCCAGTCGAACCGCGCGGCTGGTCGCATCGCCCGCGGCCCAGCTTTTGCGAGAGCCCGTGTTAGGCGAGTGTCGATAAGTTCGCAGCGCCCCACCATCGATCCACGCGTTGGAGATCGCGTTTTGGGTTTGCTCAAGGGTATTGCCCAAGAGGTAACTGGCAACTGCGGTGCTTGCGATTCGAACCAGCAGTACGTGATCCAAGCCGACGCGGTTAAAAGAGTTATCCAACGCCAGGATGCCCTGCACTTCGTGGGCTTTGATCATCGCATGCAGCACGTCCTGCATCGAAAGCTCTTTGTTGCCGTAGCGCGATTGCCAATCGGCGACCGCGAGAATTGCACCGAGGTTATCCGAAGGATGCCCCCATTCGGCGGCCAGCCATGTATCGTTGAAGTCCAACCAGCGGACCAGGGTGCCGATGTCAAAAGCAGCTTTGACCGGATCAAGGCTCAGGTTCGTTCCCGGGACCCGGCAGCCACCATCGATGTTGCCGCCGGGAACAAGCGGACCGAGCAGTTTGGTGCAGCCCGGATGCGACAAAGCAAGAAACCCGCACCCCAGGCTATCCATCAGGCAGTAGCGAGCGGTTTCAAAAGCCAGTTCACTTTTGATTTCCGTGTTGTGAACGTAGTCCGCGATTTCTGTGATCAGTGAGTCCATGGATTCTTTTTCAAAAGAGTGGTCGGTATCGAGTGGAAGTTTACCGCTGTTGATCAAAGCCAAAAAGTGGGCGGCAATATCGTTGGCACGACAGATCGTACGGACATCGGTCCGCGCGATGATTTGGCGTTGTTGGCCGAATGCGGGGTCAGGCAAGCAAAAGAAACCGGTTCTCAGCCCGGATTATTCACGAGGCGTGGGCGTGACTTTCAGCCCGGATTATTCACGAGGCGTGGGCTTCAGAATCAGTTGAGACAGTGATCCGCGACTCTGATGCGATGAAACGATCGTTGTGGTTTTCATCTATCGGACGATTTACATTTCCTGTTGAAATTCAGCGTTTCCCTTGCTGCTGTTGGCCAGACGTAGAATCAACGCCCGTCGTCGTGAATAATCCGGGTTCAGTTAACCCAATGATTCCGGCATCAGCCAAAAGCAAAGCCTGTTTTGGACTTGGTCAGCGAGGTGAACCGAAATCCCGGAGGCGATCCTGCTTTGGGATACGCCTGGTGTGACTTAAACGGCAATCAGCGCCCGTTGTCGTGAATAATTCCGGCTCAGCTGTCCCCGTTTGCCAAAAAAACCGGAAATATCAGTGCGAGACCAGCTTCTCAATGCACCGTTTCATCAAAACCCATAGAACCAGACCGTGAACCTGCGGGCATCCATTCACTCCTGTTACCATCAGCTATAATTCTCCAGCCTTCCCGGGAGCGACTTTGCAGAAAGCCGCTTCGGTAGGAAGATTCGTATCAGGGGTGCGATGTATTTGCCATCGCCACGGTATGACCGAAGCCACTATTCAAATGACCGATCCACAGTTGGCGTTGCCACTGTTTGGAGCACGGGACCAACATCTACGCAGGTTACGCGATCTCTTTGGTGTCAACATCATTCACCGAAACGGCCAGATTCGTGTCGCGGGCGATGTTGAACAGGATGTCGCCGATGCGACCGACGCCATCGAGCAGCTTAGCGAAATTGTTCGCCGCCGCGGCAGTCTGACGCCTGCGCTGTTTGAGGAAACGATTGCCCGCATTAAAGGCGAAGCAACTCCGGCTCAAAAGTCGGTTCCCATCGAGACGCTTCAGGTGGGGAAAGAAATCCGTCCCCGCACCGCCGGACAGGCCAACTACATCGATGCCGTTCGCAACAAGGACCTTGTTTTCTCTGTGGGGCCAGCGGGTTCGGGCAAGACCTACCTTGCTGTTGCGATGGCGGTCGAAGCACTCAAGACGCATCAGGTTCGCAAGATTGTCCTGGTGCGTCCGGCCGTGGAAGCCGGCGAGTCCCTGGGCTTTCTCCCGGGCGACCTGCAAGCCAAAATCAATCCGTACCTTCGTCCCTTGCTCGATGCGATTCACGAGATGATCGGCTACGACCAGGCTCAGGCTTTGATGGAACGGGATGTGATCGAGGTCTGCCCGTTGGCGTACATGCGTGGCCGCACGCTGAGCGATTCCTTTATCATTCTCGACGAAGCCCAAAACACGACCATCAGCCAGATGAAGATGTTCCTCACGCGGATGGGGAACAACTCCAAAATCGTCGTCTCTGGCGATCCGACCCAGGTGGATCTTCCCCACAAATCCCAGAGCGGGCTGGTCGATGCGTTATCGCGGCTAAAACCGATCAACGGCGTGGCGATCGCCCGACTGACAGCAAAAGACATCGTTCGTCATCGTCTGGTAACGGACATCGTCAACGCTTACGATCACCCTGCCAAAAAATCAGCAGGCGGTAAAGGTTCGAGTTCTCGCAACGGTTCCTAACAAAAGCCAACACCTACCCCATCAGGCTCTATGTCCAATTCGTCGCTACAACGAAAACGGTGGACGCTTGCGCCGCCCAAGGCCACCCTGACCAAGGTCACCGATTTTTTTCGTCGCTCGGACGTCTGGGTTCGCGTTGGCCTGTGTTTGGTGATGGCCGCCATTTTGTGGGTCGTGATGGCGGGTTGGGAAGAGCCATTTTCCTATCGCGTCCGCGAAGCACCGATTCGCGACCTTCACGCACGCACAACGTTCGAGTATCAGGACCTGCAGGCGACCGACCAGAAAAAGCAATCCGCCCGACGAAATATTCTTTGTTACTACGTCAACGACCAACAGCTTTTGGAGCAGCTTCGTCAGGCGTTAACCGAGGAAGTCTTTGCCATTAAAAGCAGATCCTTCGACGAATTGAAAGAGCTTGATTCGCTAAAAAAGTTTTTCCCGGTCAAAGAAGAAGAGCCTGCCGACGCTGATTCCGAATCCCAGCCCGAACCATCGCTCAAGGAGAATTTTGAGAGGTTCCGGACGGCCCTCGAAAAGGATGAAAAGCTTGATGCGTTTCGCGCCGCGATCGACAAATCTTTCATCGACATCGACAAAACCGGTTTGCTTGATGCGCTCGACCACGGCCCCGAAACCGGCAGCCTTCAGGAGATCGATGTTTACCTCAAGGGAGACATTACCAACTCGCGCCGCGTGCCGGTCACCAGCGTGCGGATCGCCGAAGTGGCCACCACTTTGAAAACCCGAATCATCGAAGAGATGACGCTTCAATCGGAATCCATCTCTGACGCGTCGTTCGTCGCCAACGCGGCTTTTGTGTGGCTTCAACCGCAACTGAAAACCACGCTGGCTTTTGACGACGCCAACACGCAAAACAAGATCCGGGACACGCTGCTGGCCATCAAGCCGGTGCTCAAGACATACCTTCCTGGCGAACCGCTGGATCAGTTCAACGCCGAAGACATGGAGCGGCGGGGGATCAAGTCCGGTGTGCCGATCAACGAAGCCGACCTGAAGCTTTTGCGGGCCGAACATGAGGCCAAAGTCAACGCCGACAGTTGGCAGCAGCAGGTCGCAAGGTCGCTGTCGTTCTTTGGTCTGTTCAGTGCGGTGTTCACGATGTTGGTCCAGTTTCTCTACTTTCGGGACCGCCACCTGATTGACGAACTGCCGTCTTTTGCGCTGCTGCTGATTGTCATGTCGTTGACGCTTGTCAGCGCTTGGATGCTGACACTGCACCCGACATGGCGTGCCGAAGTTATTCCGTTTGTGCTCTGTGCGATGATCCTCGCGATCACCTATCGTGTGGAACTGGCTCTGTTCGTCAGCGGCCTGCTGTGTTTTTCTTTTTGCGTGGCACACAGCTACGGGCTGGGCGAATTCGTTGTCCTGATGGCCGCGGCTTCGACATCGGCGTTTTACTGCCGTTCGATTCGTAGTCGTACAAGGCTGGTAAATGTTGGGCTGATTGCGGCGGCAACGGTCTTTCCGACGGTAATTGGCGTGCAGTACATGCTCGGCCAGCCCTTTGGGAGCGAGTTGCTGACCGATGCGATTCTGTTTTCGGCGGGAACTTTTGCGGCGGGCCTGCTGATGACCAACTTGCTGCCCTACTTGGAAGGCTGGTTCGACATTGAAACCGATGCAAGGCTTCTGGAGTTAAGCGATGCCAATCATCCGCTGCTCAGGGAACTGGTTCAGCGGGCACCGGGCACGTACAACCACAGCATCAACGTTGCCTCGATCAGCGAAGCGGCGGCCGAAGCGATCGGTGCCAACGGATTGCTGTGCCGGGTCGCTGCCTATTTCCATGACATCGGCAAACTGCAGAAACCGGATTACTTTATTGAAAATCAGGCCGGCGGGATTAACAAACACGATGACCTGACGCCCAGCATGAGCACGTTGGTGATCGTGGCCCACGTCAAAGACGGTGTGGAGATTGGTCGTAAACATAAACTTCCGCCACGCATTATCGACCTGATCGAGCAGCATCACGGGACAACGCTCGTTGAGTACTTTTACAATCGGGCCAAAGAAAACGCCCAGCAGGAATCTGACGAAGAAGTCACCGTCGACGAAGGGGACTTTCGCTATCCCGGTCCCAGGCCCCAAACGCGTGAGGCAGCCGTGATGATGCTTGCCGATGCCGTTGAAAGCGCAAGCCGTGCACTTCGCGAACCAACTCCGGCTCGCATTGAAAACCTGGTCAACGAAATATCGAAAAAGAAATTTGCTGACGGCCAGTTTGATCAGTGCGACATCACCATCGAAGAGGTAAAAACGATTTGTGATTGCCTGGTCAAATCGCTCAACGCGATGTACCACGCGCGGGTCAAGTACCCCGAACAACCGGTCAAAGCCAACTAGCGCAAGTTTTGAAGTTGCGCATCGCCAGCGGCGGAGAGGATGTGATTTTATTCAGGGCAGCTCCAATGTCCTTCTGTTGGCAATCCCCTCCCGGTGGCAATCCCTTGTGGCAATGTCAAACGCGGAACCCTCCCCGGCGGTGAGCCGCCGACCCTCCCGGATGGGAGGGTGATCGAAAAAATCACAAACTCGGCGATCGCCACCGTTGCCCAGGTAGAGACGCGGGATCCTTTGGCTGGCAACAACAACCGCTGATCCGATCCTGAATTTGGGTTAACCCGTCGGGCGATCAAGCCACGTCGTGCGTTCGATCGGTTGCCAATGGGCTGGCTCCGCACTCGGTCGCCAGCTCGTTGAACTCGTCAACCTCGGCCTTTGAGAATAACAGTCCGCCGCAGGATTCGGTTCGGGCTGCGGCCTGGGCTTCAAGTTGTCCGGGAAAGATCACTTTGTCGTTTCCGTGCCCGACAACGTCATCCAACACGGCTTTTACATTGGCAGCCTGATCGCGTCCCATGGCAAAGTCACCGCCGGCGACTGCGTCCGGATGGATCACCTGGAAGTAAAACGCACACGTGTGCTTGTCGCCATCGTCCGCCCATCGCGAGCGAAGCGTGGGCAATGAGCCCCCGATGTACGCCGCCATCAACTCGTTGATCAATGACAACCCGTAGCCTTTGTGGCGGCCAAAGGTCGTGAGCGCGTTGACTTTTTCGGGATCGGTTGTCTCGTCGCCGTTGGCATCAACTGCGGCACCGGGAGGCAGCGGTTTGCCTTCGCGTTTGAGTTGCTGAACGCGTCCCATCGCAACGACTGATGTTGCCCAGTCAATGACCACAGGGAAACCAATCGCGTTGGTTGTTGGAAATCCCCACGAGTGCGGGTTGGTGCCGAGGGTTGCGTACGAGCCCATGAACGGCACGACTTCTGCGAGGGCTGCGGTGCAGTTGGTGTAAGCGATATAGCCCCGGTTGGCTGCATCCATCACGTAACCGCCGCCCCACAGATAGTGAAACGCGTTGTCGACGCTGACCTGTCCGACGCCGTATTTGTCCGCCAGTTCGATGGCTGTTTCAATCGCCTCGTAAGCGGTGGCCTGGCCCAGCTTTTTGTTGGCGTTCCAGACTTGCGACGCGGCGAATCTGGATTCTTTCTTTTCAATCGTTGCGTTGGGGACGCAACCGTGTGACTTCGAACCGAAAAGCTCATCAAGGTGAAGGGCTTTGAGCGCGTTGTGGGTGCGGATGCCGTGTCGGCTGGCAAAAGCCGCAAACCTCGCAGCGGCGTTGCTTTCGTCATCACTGTAGCCGCGATGTTGGTAAGCCGCAGAGACCAGGGCGTTGTGGTCGTTTTCGTCGATAATGTAAAAGGTTTCAGACATTTCGTTTCTCTCAGACTGTTAGCCGAAGGTCGCCTGCGCCGGGGTGAAATCCCAAACCGCAGGCAAGCGGTCGTTCTCATGGCGAGCCATCGTTGGCACGCGCGCGGGCAGGAATGGGTTAAATCAAAGCTTCCGGGATCGGTGCATCGTTCACTTGAGCCAAAGGTTGTTCGCCTTTGAGGCAGTGGATGAGGTTCGTGGTCGCCATCACAGCCTGTCGCTCGACTGACTCGTAGGTCCTTGAGCCAATGTGGGGCGTGACGATGCAGTTGGGGGCCGCAAGCAGCGGGTGATTCGCCGGGGGTGGCTCCTGGTCGAGCACATCGGTGCCATAGCCGCCGACCTGTCCTGATTCGAGCGCCGCGGCCATGTCGGAGGTGCTGACAAGTTCGCCACGGGCGCAGTTGACGATCATCACGCCCTTTTTCATCGTCGCGATCGAAGCGGTGTTGATCATGTCCCGAGTTTCGGGAGTTAAATTCGTGTGCAGCGAAACGATATCGCAGGTCGTGAAAATGCCTTCGAGGGCGCCGGCTTTTTCGATTTTGTGCATCGCGGCAAATTCCTCTGGCCAATACAGATCGTAGCCGACCACCGGCATGCCGAAAGCAATCGCCCGCTTGGCGACTTCCTTGCCGATCCGGCCCAGCCCCACGATGCCGATCTTCTTGCCCATCAGCTCGTTGCCGGTAAGCCTTTTCCAGTTGCCTTGCCGGACGTAGTTCACTTCTTCGACGAATTTGCGGCTTAGCCCCAGCATCAACGCAAAGCAGTGTTCGGCAACGGTCGTGTGATTCACGCCCGGGCAGAAAGTAAGCGGAATGCCTTTCTCGGTCGCGTAGGCGACATCGATCTTGTCGACACCGATGCCGTACTTGGAGATGATTTTGAGTCGGGGCAGCGACTTGTCGATAACGGCCTTTGTGATGGCATCGTCGCCGCACAGGAAAGCATCGAAGTCGCCGGCCAGTTCCAGCATTTGCTCTTCGGAGAGCGGCCCACGTTCGCGATGAATTTCAGCCCCAGTACTTTCAAGCAACTCGTGGTGTGGGCCGGGAGTGTCCTGGTAGGACGTGGTGGTAAGGAGGATCTTGGTCATGACTTCAGATATTGCGGTTGCTTCAAACTCGCAAGTTTAGACAAATGTTCTGATATAACGAATAGGCTCTGTGCTTGCTGACGAATTTCTGACATCTTTCCCTGACAAGTCATCTACATGAACGTTGCATCCATCATCCAGAAGAAACGCGACGGCGAACATCTGTCCGACGTGGAAATCACTTCGCTGATCAACGGATACGCCAACGGCGATGTCCCGGACTACCAAATGTCGGCCTTTGCGATGGCGGTTTATTTTCAGTCCATGAACCAGGCCGAAACGGTGGCTTTGACCCGGGCGATGATCGAATCCGGCGAACAGCTTACGTGGCCGGGATCCGCGCCGGTGGTCGACAAGCATTCCACTGGCGGCGTTGGCGACAAGGTCTCGATTCCACTGGCTCCGTTGTTGGCTTGTTGTGACGTGATTGTTCCCATGATTTCGGGTCGGGGACTGGGGGCGACCGGCGGGACGCTGGATAAACTGGAGTCGATTCGCGGCTATCGAAGCGGGCTTTCTCCGGACGAATTCCGCAGTGTGATCAACTGGTGTGGTTGTAGTATCGCGAGCGCAAGCAAGTCGCTTGCGCCAGCGGACCGCAAGCTCTATGCTCTGCGTGATGTCACCGCGACCGTTCCTTCGATCCCGTTGATTGTGGCCAGTATCCTCAGCAAGAAGTTCGCTGCGGGAGTTCGGAACCTTGTGCTGGACGTCAAATGGGGCAGCGGGGCGTTCATGAAAACGCTCGACGACGCCAGAGCACTGGCCCGACGTCTGGTCGATGTTTGCGACGACCTTGGCGTCAAGGCAACCGCTTTGGTGACCGACATGAATCAGCCGTTAGGGCGCATGATCGGCAACGGCGTTGAAGTCGACGAGTCGGTCGCGGTGTTGAACAATGAAGGCCCGGACGATGTCAGGGAATTGATGCTCGCCCTTGCCGGCGAAGCCCTTGTGCTTGCCGGTAAAGAGTCATCTGTTGATTCTGCCCGGGAGCGGATGGAAACGTTTATCGAGTACAAGGACGCTCACAAGAAGTTGGTCGAAATGGTGAGCAATCATGGCGGTGACCTGAACGCCAAGCGAGAGCGTGGTCGTGAGCATCATGTGACGGCGATCGAATCGGGCTACGTGACTCGAATCGAGACCAGCCGCTTGGGTTTGGCTGTGATCGAGATGGGTGGCGGTCGCAAGCAAATGGGAGACCAGATCAACTACAACACCGGCATCGAGACTCTTGTTCGTATGGGTGACAAAATCGAAAAAGGCCAGAAGCTGGCAACGGTCTTTTGTGATTCCGATGCTGCATCATTGGCGGTCAATCTGGTCGGCGCCGCGTATGGGATCTCTCCTGATCAGCCCGAGGGCAGGCCGTTGATTACGGATCGCATTACCAACCAGTGAGTCTGTGTTGGTCATGGCTGATCCCGGATTATTCACGACGACGGGCGTTGATTCTACGTCTGCCAACAGCAGCAAGGGAAAAGGCTGAATTTCAACAAGAAATGTAAATCATCCGGTAGATGAAAACCACAGCGATCGTTTCATCGCATCAGAGTCGCGGATCACTGTCTCGACTGATTCTGACGCCCACGCCTCGTGAATAATCCGGGCTGATGAATTGGGGATGGTCTGCAGCGCCTGCGATACGCTCGGCCGAGTCCTTTTTCTTTCCTGATAACCATCTAACGATAGACACTAGCTCGCATCCAGCACGTTAGATAAGATAGTGTGCTCGCGCCGTTGCTTTTTGGCATCCGATGCGCACCAAGGATCGTTAAGTGATTTGGTGTTTAGCCGATCCATCTAGTGGTCTGTCAGCATTAAAAATTAGGATTGTTCAGATCAGCCGTTTGGGCGTTAGCCCCGGTTTTTCGTTTCGGAACCGTGGCTATCGCCAAAACGGCTAACCCTAAAATCCAATGCTGACACTCCACTCGTGGCAAATCCTTTTTCCGAAAGAAGACGCAAATGAACCTTCAGAAATGCCTGACCGCCTCGCTGGTAACTGCCTTGATTGGCAGCCTGATCTTGATCACTACTGGCACCAACGCGTTCGCCCAGCAGCAGGGCAAAGAGGTTGCCAAGGGAAAAGTTGCCAAGGGAAAAGATGCCAAGGAGAAGGGGGTTGTCAAAGGGAAACAGCTTGTCAAAGACATGTTCACAACTGCCAAATTTAACCCCCGCAATGCTGCCCGCGGCGACTGGAAAATAGAAGGAGGCATTGCGTCGGTTACTCAGGACGATGCGATGTTCAAGAAGTTCAAGAACCATGGGCCGATCATGATCTACACGGTAGGGCATGACGATGCGACGGCGATCGTCGACATTAAGCCAACCGGGTGCAGGACCGTGGTATTCACCATGGATGCAGAGAACGGCGGACACGCGTTTCGCGTCAAACTGCGAACGAAACGCGAAAATGACAGCCCCGCCGAAGCGAACGGAAAAAAAACGAACGGAAAAAAAGCAAAATCGAAAAAAGCAAAATCGAAAAAAGGGAAGGCCGGCCCGAAAAGTATTATTGTGACTTACGCCGCCAAGGTCGGTGACGCGAAAGCAGAGCAGATTGTCCTGAACGACCAAGATGTTCCGAGCCTGATCGAGAACGAATGGAATCGACTCCAAGTAACCGTCAAAGGCGAGCACGCAACGGTCACGTTGGGCAACAAAACGATCAAGGTCCAGCATCCGCAAATTGACCAGAAAAAGAAAGTCGCCAAGATTGGGTTTTCGTTTGGCAGCATGTCGCTGCGAAACTTCCAACTGAGCGAATAGTCTTTTTCCTCCAACGGCTTTATTGCAGCAGTTCCGACCAGAGCACCTCCCTTCGTGCTCGGCTAAAGCCGAGGCATGCGTTGGGGGTCTGCGGTCGATCAAAACTGGAGGGTGGAGAAAAATGAACTTCATCCGCTGCGTTCTTTTGTCCAGAATTGTTCACGACGACGGGCGTTAACTGGCCTTGAATCAAGCAGAAGTAAGCCGAAGACCGATCACCTGGCAGATTTCGATCTAGCTCGTTGCTGAAGCTCAAAACAGAGATGTTTGTTCGAACTGTTACAGCGATCATTGGCTGAACTGTAACCTGAATCTATCTCACTTGGCGATCTCGTGGAAAATCCATTCGAAACACCCGGAAATGCTGACCGGGAGTTTGCCAAAGCAAAAAAATCAGTTTGGTTTTCAGTACTTGCTTCTGTTGCAGCGTGGTGCTGCGCGTATCTGGCAGGAGCAGAGTCTGCGAGTGGCAATTCAGCCTTACTACCTACGATTATCCTAGCGGTAATCGCCTCCACGTGGATCTATCGTGATGCCAAACGAAATGGCATCGCGATGGTCGGGGCCGTCAATTACCTCATCTTTTTCGCCTGGATGATCGCTGTTCCCATCTATTTGTGTTACACGCGCCGGCGGATTGGATTTGTTTGGACTCTCTTGCAAGGGCTTGGTGTAACCGCCGCCTGGTTTCTTGGCTGGAAAGTTTACAGTTGAGCCTGGATTATTCGCGACGATGGGCGTTGATCGGGTTGAACCACACAAGAGCTAACGTGACACCGGGTTCGCTTCGGAAATTCCGGTTCACCTTGCCGATGATGTGGACAAAGCGATTTTACCCTGGATTATTCACGACGACGGGCGTTGATTCTACGTCGGGCCGACGGGAGCAAGGGAAAAGCTGAATTTCAACAAGTATCGCGAATCATCCGATAGATGAAAACCTCAGCGATCGTTTCATCGCATCAGAGACGCGGATCACTGTCGGAGCTGATTCTGACGCCCACGCCTCGTGAATAATCCGGGGTCAATTGCCAACACCGCATAAATAAGATCCCGAAACGAATCAAATACTGTTTCTACGTTGCCAACTGAATCCTCTGACAGGACAGACTCATGATTGATGCGGACAACAGGACAGTCGTTGCTATCGTAGCGATTATGGTCGAAGCAAAAACAATCGTAGGACTGGCAGGGCCCACTCGCAAAACGTGAGAAACCATTTGGGATCAAGATATTATTGAGAACAGGATCGGCAAACATCGACGCCGCAAGGGGCGTTAAATCATCGGCGGGGAGATTGGGCAACAAGTGACAGACTGAAAGTTCGACCGCAGGCCAACGATACGAAGTTGCGAGTAGTTCGTACAGTCTCGGGAGCGGTCCTACCCTGCGGATCACTTTGAGTGACGCTTCCGCGGCACCAATTGAAGCGGGCTTCCAACGAATCGCGTTCCAATCGTCGGGATCGATCCCCGCAGCGAATTCCGGCGGAGGTGGGTCGTTATGGGAAAACGTCGAATCATCCAGACGCGTGAAGCAGTCGACAAAGCGTCGAATCAATTCTGAATCCGTCATGCGTTTGTCTCATCCCGACAACGGAAGATTTTTCGTCACCGCCGCTACCAACGCGAAGATGTCCTGAACCGGAATTGATTGTACTGTGAAATCGAGCCCCTGCGAATTCATGTTGTCCGGCGATGCGTTACCGATCCCGGATTATTCACGAGGCGTGGGCGTTCGAATCAGTTCCGACAGTGATCGGTTACTCTAATGCGATGAAACGGTCGCTGTGGCTTTCACCTACCGAATGATTCACATTTCTTGTTGAAATTCAGTTTTTTCCTTGCTGCTGTTGGCCAGACGTAGAATCAACGCCCGTCGTCGTGAATAATCCGGGATAAACCCCCAAGCCTGCGCCGGGTTGTCGCGAAACCACCTTGGATTGGCAAGGTCGTAGAACGAAAGTCCCTTGTCTCGAAACGGTGGATAGGCGTTCCAAAATCCGTCGTTGCCACGAAAATCGGGCAGTCCCGAATCGACTCCCATCCCGGCACCGGTTGCGATCAGAATAGCGGATGATCGCGCGATCGCATGCGCCGCTTGCTTGATTTCTTCCATTCAACGCCACAACCCGTTTTTGCTTCGGCGACCAAGACCCAATCGATACCCTCGACATCTGTCGGGCACCGATTTACTTCAGCATTGCCAAAACCTGCGAGTGAATCCTGCCGTTCGTTGCCACCGCATTGCCCGAATCAATCCTGGCGTTTCCGTTCCAGTCGGTAAAAGCCCCTCCGGCCTCGAGCACAATTGGCATCACCGCAGCGGCATCCCAGATATTCAAAACAGCATCAATCATCACGTCGATGCGGCCAGTGGCAAGCAAAAGATACCCGTACACATCACCCCACGTGCGACAAAAGTAAACGCTTTCCGCCAAGGCACGGTACACCTCGCCCTTGTCGACTTCGCCAAAAGTCTCCACCTGCGACGTCGCCAGCACCGCATCGGATAGCTCGGTGTTGGACGAAACCGCAGCCCGCACCGCATCCGCGTCGCCACGAAAATGCCACGCGCCGCTCCCTGTCATCGCGTGGATGCCTTCATCAATACCAGGCAGGTACACCGAACCGATCACACAATCGCGATCAGTACCGTCACCGCCATCATCGCCATCATCGCTCCACGCACAATCTACCGCCACCATCGTTCCGTACAGTGGCACGCCGGAAATGAATGACTTCGTTCCGTCGATCGGATCAAGAATCCACCGCCACGGCGAAGTCCCGACGGTGGTCCCGAACTCTTCGCCAACGATGGAATCATCCGGAAACGCCGCCGCGATCTTTTCCCGAAGGTGCTTTTCGGATTCACGATCAGCAATCGTTAGCGGCGATCGATCGGCTTTCTTTTCGACCTGAAACTGATCCGTTTGAAACCAGTTCAGCGTTAGCTTACCGGCTGATTTGGCGATCTGCTGCGCCAGTTGATAGCGGGCGACCTGTTGACTTTCATCGCGGGCGTGGGCGTTGTTGGAATTCACGTTTTGGATTCGTCAGAGTTGTCTGGGATGGACTCGGCAGCTTCGGCCTGCTCGCTTTTGTAAAGCACAAACGAGTGTACGAACAGCATCGCCGCACCAACAACCAACAAACAATCCGCAATGTTAAAATTCGGCCAAGGGTCGAACATCGGAACGCCTTCCAGGCGGAACAGAACCCAGTCCCGAACATTGTCGCGAATCCACTCGGGGTATTCGGGTTTCGCGCCAAACCCCAACCGGTCGTAGCAGTTGCCAATGATCCCACCGCAAACCAGCCCCAACGAGACCGTCAGCCAACGATCAAACGCGGCCCCAAACCGGAACAGCCAAATCATGATCCCGGTCAATGCGACCACCGAAAAGATCGCAAACAGCCAACTGTATCCGCTTCCAAATCCAAACAGAGCACCCGGGTTGGTCGACGTTTGAATTCCAAACACACCGTCGACAAACCACAGCACCCCTTGCGGATCGCGGTGGGTCGCCCGCTCTGCATCAAAATAATTCTCGAAAACCCACCACTTGCTAAGCAGGTCCGCCGCCGCCCCAAAACTCATCAATAACAAAAAAAGGACGATGCGACTCACAGGAAGTCCATCGTCCAATGTTGGCTGGGATTGTAGCTCGGGCGAACTAGTAGTTGTTTTCTTCGAGTTCACTGGCACATTTCACGCAGTGGGGCGTGTAAGGCAACGCCTTCAATCGCGTCTTGGGAATCTTGCTCTGGCATTCAAGGCAGATACCGTAGCTACCCTCTTCCACTCGCTCAAGAGCACTTTCGACCATCGTCAGCGTTTCACCCTCGCTATTCATCAGCAGAATCGTATTGTCCTGCTCAAAGGTGTCGCTTCCCATGTCCGCCATGTGACTGGGCACCGCCGAGGAACCGGACCCACCCCCGCCGGAACTCGAAAGCGCCGAATTCGCCAACGTGCTCACATCGCCTCGCAGGCGGGCACGAAGATGAATCAGCATCTCCTTGTAGGGCTTGATCTCTGCCTTTTTCAATTTTGCCATTTCTGTTTTCCTTTCGGCTGACCAGCGTCGCTGTCAACTCGATTTGCACCATCCGGATTCCATTGAACAAACGAACCCCTCTCAAGTTTCGCGAGCGATCCCGCGATCCCGCTAAAGATCCCACTAATCCGGCTTTTGGCCGCACCAAGCCATTTGTCCGGGTTTCGGGTAGACTTTGGCGGGCGTATCCTACGCCTTGTGTACGAAAGGACGTCGAAAGTGGTTTCGAAATTTCCTCGAATTTGAAGGTTCGACCCGTTTTGGAGCGATTGGGTTCACTTTGACGCGCCCGCCACTGCAACAATCTTCCCTCAATCTCCACAAGGGAAGTTAAATTAACATTAACATTCAGGAGCCAAATGTCTCAAATAAGGATTTCAATCAGCGGAGCCGCCGGCCGGATGGGCAAAAGGCTCATCGCCTGTATTTCAGATGACCCCAATCTGGTCCTCGCCGAAGCCATCGAATCAGCAGGGCACGCGGCGATCGGCACCGACTCGGGCTCCAGTTCCGGCGTCGACACCAACGGTATCCCAATTTCGGCTGGCTACGATCCAGCCAACTCCCCCCAGGCGGTGGTCGATTTTTCCACGCCTCAGGGAGCTACCCTTGCGACTGCTTTCTGCACTGAAAATTCAGTTCCACTGGTGATGGCTACCACGGGCCTAGAAGAAGAACACATTGCCGCTCTCAAATCCGCATCGCAGTCGATTCCCGTCGTCTGGGCTCCAAGCATGAGCCTGGCGGTGAACTTGATGATGAAAGTCACCCAATTCGTTGGCAGCGCACTGAAAGACCTAGACAAGGTCGACGTCGAAATCATCGAACGCCATCATCGCTTCAAAGTCGACTCGCCCAGCGGAACGGCTCTCAAGTTCGGTCAGTTGGCCGCCGAATCGATGGGCCTGGACAACCACGTTCACGGCCGCGAAGGCGTTGTCGGGCAGCGGACGGACAACGAAATCGGCTACCACGCGATCCGCGCCGGCGACGATCCCGGGCAGCACACGATCCTGTTCGGCATGCAAGGCGAAAAGATCGAGCTTCATGTGGCGGCATCGAATCGCGACTGCTACGCCTTGGGCGCGTTGGCGGCTGCCAAGTTTGCTATCGGTAAACCTGCGGGGCTGTATGACATGTTCGACGTGTTGGGCTTGAACGATGGCCAAGTGTGACGAAGGCTACCTTTGCCAGGTTTGCGGGCAGGACGTTGCCGAAATCACCGACAGCGACCTGTACCTGCGTTACGTGATCGGGCATCTGGATCCGGAACTTCTCCACGCGACTCCCGAACGGCACATACGCTGTAACCCGGTGCTGGCTCAGTTCATCGTCGACGACAACTTCACTCCGGTGGTTGTCGACGACGAGTTCGGCAAAGCCTACTTGGACCCCGAATACGTCCGCCAGCAGGAATCCCTAGCCACCCGTGGCTGGCATCGCCTTGCCGAAATCAAGTCACTCGGCGAAGTCTCCGTCCTTGAAATTCCTTTGCCAGAAGTCATCGCCGCATGGCCAAAGTAGTAGGCACACTCCGTGTGCCGTCCAATTCTCCTCGCCACGTCGCCGACCAAAAAGGCGAGCACTCTGGCTAATATTGCTTTCTCTGTGCGGTCCAATTCTCCTCGCACAACCCACCCCGCCTCCGTCCTGTCCGTACACCAGGCTTTATCCCGGATTATTCACGACGACGGGCGTTGATTCTACGTCCGGCCAACAGTGGCCAACAGGAGCAAGGGAAAAGTTGAATTTCAACAAGAAATTTGAATCATCTGGTAGATGAAAACCACAGCGATCGTTTCAACGCATCCGGGTCGCGGATCAGTGCCGGAACTGATTCTGACGCCCACGCCTCGTGAAT
>CALFWR010000065.1 GCA_937928555.1 uncultured Pirellulaceae bacterium | reverse complement strand
CTCTCCGGAGGCGATTTTTCGATCACCCTCCCTTTTGGGAGGGTCGGCGGTTCACCGCCGGGGAGGGCTGCGCAACTGACATTGCCAAAGAGAGAGCATTGGCATAGCTGTAAACAAAATCACAGCCTCTCGGAAGCGATTTTTCGATCACCCTCCCTTTTGGGAGGGTCGGCGGTTCACCGCCGGGGAGGGCTGCGCAACTGACATTGCCAAAGGGAGAGCATTAGCATCGCTGTAAACAAAATCACAGCGTCTCCGGAGGCGATTTTTCGATCACCCTCCCTTTTGGGAGGGTCGGCGGTTCACCGCCGGGGAGGGCTGCGCAACTGACATTGCCAAAGGGAGAGCATTGGCATCGCTGTAAACAAAATCACAGCCTCTCGGAAGCGAGTTTTCACAGTTGCGTAACTCGCCTCTCCGGAGGCCATTTCTCACGCCCGGGAGAGGTGTGCTACTTACTTGAAAGACAATCCTGAACCCAGGACAGAACTGAGCACTCAACTAAACCTCCACGTCGATTTCAAACCCTTCGCGTTGCTTTCGCGAGACCATCGCGTTGGCCTGGTCGTCGTTGGGGAAAGCTTCCGCTACCGGATCCCATTCAAGTTTCCGATTTAAACGCAAGGCGATATTGGAAAGATGGCACAGGCTCACGGCGCGGTGGTGCGACCAGACATCACTGATCGGCACGCCGCCGTTTTTGATGCAGTCCACAAAGTTGCCCATGTGGTTGCCGGGCTTTTTGTCTTTGCACAGTTCGTTGATTTTGTCCTGCAGCCACTGGGGGCCTGATCCGCCGCGGGGTCCGTCGGTTGCTTCCGGGCCTGCTCCCCACTCGTTGTCGGTGACCTTGTGGGCAACGCCAAGTTTTTCTGCGGGCTTGCCGGTGAGTCCACCGCGGTTGACGCGGATCTTGCCGTTCTCGCCGCTGATGATCAGTTCGTTCTTGCCTGAAAGCAATCGAGCGGTGTGGCCGCCTTTGAACTGCAGGCCAACATCGAAGTTCGTAGGAACGTTAAATCCGTTTTCCATATCGGGAATCGAGACGACGCCGTTGGGCATGATCGAAGTCGGACCGGAGTTGTCCATGCCCAAGGCCCACATTGCGATGTCGCCGTGGTGGGCGCCCCAGTCGGTGACCTGTCCGCCGGCGTATTCGAACCACCAGCGAAAGTCAAAGTCGCCACGTTGTTTGCAGTAAGGGACTTCCGGGGCCTGGCCAAGCCACATGTTCCAGTCGATGTGATCGGGGCAAGTCGAGTTTTCAAAAGGACCACCGTTTTCAGCGCCGCCAATGCTGATCAGGCAATCGAGCTTGTCGCCCAGCATGCCGCTTTGTGCGATCGCGACGGCCTTGAGAAAGACCTGGTTGTACTCGGATCGTTGTTGCGTTCCGACCTGAAAGACTTTGCCGGTTTCTTTGGCGACTTTGCACGCCTGCTGACCTTCGCGGATCGTAAGCGAAAGGGGTTTTTCGCAGTAAACATGCTTGCCCGCGCGGAGTGCGTCGATGGCGATCTTCACGTGCCAGTGGTCGGGTGTTCCAATCGTGACCGCATCAATGTCGTCGCGCTGCAGCAGTTCGCGATAGTCGCTGTAGACTTTGCATTCGCCGTCGTAGTCTTCGGCAAAGGACTCGGCGTTGTTGCGATTCACATCCGCGACGGCAACCATTTCGCCAAACGTTGCGGCTTCGTGACCCACAACCGCGCCGCGTCCGGGATGGTCGCCTTGGCCGGTGTAGCGATCCGTGTAGATGCTGGTTCCAATCGCGGCAAGGCGGAGTTTGTCGTTGGGTGATTCGCTTAAGACTTTCGGGTTTCCGATGATGTAAGGTGCAGCCAGTGCAGCGGACGCTGCCGCGCCGGTGTCCTTGAGAAACTCACGGCGGGAAGATCTTTTGTTCGTGCTCATGCTTGGTTCCGGGTTTCAGATCTGGAATTACAGATTCTACTCGAAACGGCTCGCGTTATCGAACATTCAATTCCGGAATTTGTCGGCAGAGTTTCGCATGAGTTTGAATGCTTTGTTGGCGGGTCTACCGTTTGTACATGATGAACAATTGCATCAGTAAAGTCGAAACGCCCAAAAAAAGCCAATTGATGCCAATGCAATCACCCAGTTCCAGGCCGTCCGGCTGGCATCTCGCAGCGTAATGCAGGCACCAACGAGTGTCAGTATGGCTAGGGCCATACCCCAATATTGGTTGATGATGAATGAGCAAACGGCAGATGAAACGCCTGTGATAAACCAGATTGGAATAAAGGCCGAGGCCAGACTGTTTCTGTTTCGATTCGAATCAGTTTTCGTCACTTGAGATTTCCTTTTGCAAGCCAAAGCGATGTATTTCGGATGTCAAAGTCAAAGCTTGTTTGCTTTTGACGTCACAGTCGATCTTCTAGAGATCAGTCACGTGCGCTCGGGCTTATTGGAAGATCATCGAAACTCCAATGTGAAAGCCCAGACCGTCAATCGGCAGAGTCAGAGCAAGCTGTGTCCATGTTAGCGTACCATGAGAATCGCAAGTAAACGTTGATGAACGTGAATTGGAAAGACTGAATAGGCTTGCGCGTTTACGTGTCGGGTTTTCATCGCTTCGTGATCGCCTGCTGGATGCTTTGCAGGTCGTAGACGCAGCCGCCCCAGGTGCCGCCGCTGATGGACTGAAGGAGGGACCAGAGCATCGTGTCGGTGGGTAAGCCAGCGACGGGCTGAAGCGCTGGGTTAGCCCGGCGACTGGAAAGCTCTGACGTGCCCCAAGCGGCGTCTTTGGTTTGATCGCCGTGACCGATCAGGTTGATCTGGCCGCCAGTGGATATCAGGTCGATGGTGATTTCGATGATGTCGCGGTCGATGAGTTTGCCGATCGGGCCGCCGGCAAGGCCCTCGGGTCCAACGTGGCCGATGCAGGCGCCGGTGGACACGCCCGAGAAGCGGGCGTCGGTGATCAAGGGGCATCGTTTGCCCCAGGGAAGGTGCTTGAGCGCGGCGGTGAGCTGGTAGGTTTCTTCCATCCCCGTGCCCATCGGTCCGCAGCCGGCAAGCACGATGACCTCGCCGGGCTGAACGGGGAGATCGGTTTGGCCTTTGATGGCGGCAATCGCGTCCTTTTCGCTGCCAAAGACGCGGGCTTGGCCGCGAAAGTTAAATTGCTTTTGATCGTTCAGCAGTGACGGGTCGATGGTGGTGGCTTTCACGACCGAACCTTCGGGAGCAAGGTTGCCGGTGGGAAAAGCCAGCGTTCCCGTCAGGCCTTTTGCGGCCGCGACTTCCGGTGGCATGATCACCGTGTCGGGATCGACGCCATCGGCATCGAACAGACGCTGGCGAAGTCGCTGTCGGCGCTCGGAAGTTTTCCACTGATCCAGGACTGTATCCAGCGGCAGCCCAATCGCGGTCATCGCGGCCACATCGATCAGGCCCAGCTCGCGGAGGTGAAGGCAGACTTCGGGAACGCCACCGGCCAGAAACATCCGCACCGTGGGGTGGTCCATCGGACCGTTGGGCAACACGCTGACGATTCGCGGAGTCGTCTGGTTGACTTTGACCCAGTCATCGACGGTGGGCCGGGCAAGTCCCGCAGCGTGGGCGACCGCGGGAATGTGCAGCAGCAAGTTGGTGCTTCCTCCGCAGGCGGCGTGGATGACCATCGCGTTGCGAATCGAAGATTGGCTGAGGATGTCACGACACGCCAGGCGTTTGCGATGTTGCTGCATTACCGCATCGACGCTGCGGTGGGCCGATTCGATCCAGATCGGTTGGCCCGAGGGTGCCAGTGCCGAGTGGGGTACCGACAGGCCCAGCATTTCACCGACGACTTGGCTTGTTGCGGCGGTGCCAAAGAACTGACAGCCTCCGCCTGGCGTTGCGCAGGCCCGGCAACCGAGATCGGCGGCTTCCTGAAGCGAAATCATGCCGTGGTTGTAGCGTGCGCCGATGGTCTGGATCTTTCCCGCGTCCTCGCCGCGTGTCGGAGGAAGCGTCACGCCGCCTGGAACCAGTGCCACTGGAAGGTCTTTCATGGCCGCGATCGCCATCATCATTGCGGGGTGGCCTTTGTCGCAGGTGGCCACGCCGATGACGCCTTTGCGAGTCGGCAGCGAACGGATCAAGCGACGAAAGACGATCGCGGCGTCGTTTCGATACGCCAACGAATCGAACATCCCGCTGGTGCCCTGAGAGCGTCCGTCACAGGGATCGCTACAGTAACCTGCGAAAGGCAATCCGGATTTGTCGCGAATTCGCATCGCTGCGGCTTTGACCAACAGCCCCAGTTCCCAGTGGCCGGTGTGGTAGCCAAGGGCGATCGGTTTGCCGTCTTCCCCACGCAGGCCACCCATGGTGGAGAGGATCAGGTATTCGTCGCGGTCAAGCTGTGCCGGTTCCCAGCCCATCGCGGCGTCCTGAGTCCAGCCAAACAGATCACCGCTGGGACGGTGCCGCAGAATTTCGTCGGTCAGCGGAAGCGAACCACCGGGGCCATCGGCGGCGGTTTGGACTTCGTAGAGTGAATTGTCGTTGGTGGGAAAGATGTCGGTCATGTGACGTCGTTCGCGTGGGTGGTTCGGTTGGCGGCGGAGTTGGGGAAAGCGATGAAGGTAAGCCAATGGAGGCTTTTATGGTTTGAGGGACTTGGGCGATTGGCAGACTGATACGCGGTTGTGGCTTCTAGGCAATAAGCCGCAATCAATTCCGTTGGCATGGTGAACTCTGCCTCCCTCCGCTGACGGTCTTGTCATTGAATTCCATTCTCAAGGGTTGTTCTTGGATAATGGAGAGAGCTGGGAGCCCTCACCACGATCGCGCTCACTACGATTTGCCAAGTCATTGTCTTTAGTGTGCCGTCTAAAGTACCATGGTGGCTCGCGATCCGAAATTCACGGAGCCCCAATATGTTACTGACCGTTGTTCCCCTGTTTGCCCAAGAAGTCTCCGCACCCACACCAGGGCTTTCGCTTGGCTACTTGCTGACCCTGCTGGTGGCTGCCGTTGCGCTGTTGCTGTTCATGATTTTGAAGCTGCGGATGCAGGCATTCCTGGCCCTGATTCTGGCCAGCATGTTTGTGGCGATCGGTTCGTCCAAAGAACTGACCGCCGGAAGAGGCGAACTGGAACTTGCCACCATCGGTGACAAAATTCAGGAAGGCATGGCAGGTAGTTTGGGGTTCATCGCCACGATCATTGGCTTGGGTGCGATCTTTGGCTCGTTGCTGCAGCACTCCGGTGGAGCCCAGTCGCTGGCCAAGTCGCTGCTGCGGATCTTTGGTGAAAAGCGGGCTTCGTGGGCGATGGTGGTTACCGGGTTCATTATTTCGATTCCCGTTTTCCTGGACGTGGCTCTGGTGATCATCATCCCGATCATCTACGCGCTCTCCAAAAAGACAGGCAAGTCCATTTTGGCGTTTGGGTTGCCGCTGTTGGCGGGTTTGATGGTGACGCATGCTTTCGTGCCGCCGACGCCGGGTCCGGTGTGGGTCGCGTATGAGTTGGGCGTGGGGTTGGGATGGGTGATTCTGTTCGGGTGCATCGTTGGTTTTCCGACGGCGATCATCGCCGGCATTCTGCTGCCGAAGCACATGGCGGATCGTTTGTACATCGCGCCGCCGGAAGACTTTCAGGACGAAGCGTCAGTCGAAGACGATGCCCAGTTGCCTTCGTTTACTTCGATCCTGTTGCTGATCGGTTTGCCGATCCTGCTGATTTTGGTCGGCACGATCGTTAAAGAGTACCTTGCCGCAGGGCTCGATTCGGGGCTTGGCCGCGCCGAGTACGCTGCTGCGATTGCCGCTGAAGTCAAAAACGCGGGTGGCTTTTTCAAGTTCCTCCTGTTTCTGGGTCATCCGATTGTTGCCTTGTTGTTGGCGACGATGGGTGCCCTGGTGTATCTGGGTTGGGGACGCGGCTATGACAAAAACGAGTTGATGGAGGTGATGACCAAGTCGCTTGGTCCGGCGGGGATCATTATTTTGATCACCGGTGCGGGCGGGGTCTTCAAGGGCATTATGGGTGCCAGCGGAGTCAGTGAGGCACTGAAGGTGGCTTGTCAGAACTGGGGCATTCACGTGTTGGTGTTGGCGTACCTGTTCGCGGTATTCGTGCGGGTGGCTCAGGGTTCGGCAACTGTTGCGATGGTGACCGCGGCGGGTTTGATGACGGCGATGACCGATGGATACTCGCAAGCCCAGTTGGCGTTGATTGTGGTCGCGATTGCGGCGGGAGCCTCGATGGCGTCGCATGTGAATGACAGCGGGTTCTGGATGGTCAGCCGCTACCTGCTGATGACCGAAAAGCAGACTTTGTCGACGTGGACGGTGATCTCGACAGTGGTTTCGTTGCTTGGTTTTGGGTTGGCGTTCGGGTTGTGGTATTTGCTGCCAAGTTTGGGTTTGTAAGGCGAGCGGCCGCGTGGGTTGTCATCCGGCTGAGCCCGTTGGCCGTGAGGCCTCGGGTGGGTGCGCCGGAGGAAGTGTGGAGTTTTGAGGCGGGTCGGTTGCCGGAACGTCGGACGACTGAACGGTTGGATTGTTTTGAGAGATTGTGAATTGGCAGGAAATGGTTTGCTGTTGGATGGTTCGCGTCCTTGGTCCGGCCTACGGGGTGCGTAAAGACAGGTGAGCCGTTGGCCGTGAGGCCTCGGGTGGGTGCGCCCCAAAGCATCGTTTCACAAAAAAATCTTTCGCTTGACGAAAATCTCGCTGACGAAAATCTCGCCGGTAAGTCCGGTCGAATACCAGAGGGAAACGTTTCACAACTTCCCGCCCGAGGCCTTGCGACCAACGGCTCACTGGATGTAATTTTGCTGCCGTTGCGTTTTTACTCGATCCGATATTCTCCGTCCTGGAATCGAATCAGAGGAAATTCGTTCGGGTTGTTGTGCTGTTCGCGGAGGGCTTCGAGTCCGTCGCCGTTTCGATGGACCCAGTTGGTGGCGGTTAGTTTTTTTGTTGTCGTGTCAATGTAAAGGTACTTTTGCCTGAGAAGGTTGCCTTCAAAATCGACAACAAAGATCATGCTGTCGCTCCAAAGAATCCAGCCTTCTTTGCATGGTGCCGGTGTTCTGGCGAATTTGGTTTTGTGTCCAAATAATGGGCCGATGCGTTGGTCGTCTGCAAGGTCAAATAGTGCGGTGCCCTCTTCACCGGCAAAGCAAATCTTTGTAGGACGGTCAGGATGGCGAGTCCAGGTTTTGGCCTGAAGTTGTTTCATCAAGCTGGAAATTGTTTTGCTTGCTGAGTTGAACTGCCATTGATGGAGATTCGCAAATTCTGGCTTGCTGCTGAGCTCTTTTAGTTTGAACTGCTCACCGATTTCAAATACCCGCTCCGGCTTTTCTTCTTCGTGCGGCTTGATTGTCGTAATCCTGCGTCCGTCAACGGATTCCTGAACCCAGCAGGACTGGAATTCTCCCAAGTCGTTCAGTTCTCCAATGTTTACCAGTAGTTTGTCAGCGTCTGTTTGCGACAGATCCATAAAGAACAGCTTTGATTCCCATCGATTGGAAGCTTGTTGATGGTAGGCGGCGGAACAGAGGAATCCTGATTTGAAAGGAATGAAGTCTCTTGCTGATTCGTCCCAGATCCCTTTGACAGGCAGTGGTTTCATGGTTTGCAGATCGATGATTCGTGCGCCGGGCCCCGAGTGACGTTGTGTCTTCTGCCAACCTTCCACAACAAGGAACTTTTCGTCCAGACTCCACGCGATTTCGCTGACGGACTCAAAGGTGCCGATTTTCGCCAATTCGTTTTCCAGTTCGAGATTCTGAACCCACACATCTGCCGCATATCTGCCGAACCGGTCGCCGTCGTGGCGTCCATTTTTCTTGCTGATTTGGACGACGAATTTGCCCGAAGGCGAGTGGATATCTTCTCCTGCGAGGTAGGCGCCATTGATCAAGTGCCCCCAAATGGGTCGGGACTCCAAGACACCCACCTCGTCGATTTTGAGCGAAAAGAAGCTGGAGTCTTTGTGGCCTTTCTCGGGGTAGACTCCGGCAATCGCAGCCAAGGTTCCGTCGCCGAGGGTGCTGAGGTGACGGATCGATGATCGGAGGATGGATTGTGGCTTTTCTTCGATGTGTCTTTCATCAGGAACAAGTTTTCCAGAGATGCCCTGCCCACGCACGAAATGCCACCGCCTTTGAGCCCCTTTGATTTCCAGGCGAGAGTTGTCCAGCCAGGCAATACTTCTTTGCAAGCCTGATTTGTCAGAATATTGAAGACCCCTATAGGTATTCTCACCGGTGGAGAGAAAGTCGACACCGATTTTTGACTTGCGTCCGTTCTTGATGTCCATCAGCAAAACGTCTCCGTCGGAAACAGCGTTCGCGAGAACTTCAAAGTCCGGACTGAGTGCAAGACGACCGGCCGCACGGCTGAATTTGTCCGGTTCAATTCGCCGAATGCTGTTGCCTGAAGCAACGTCAATGATGTCGATATGCCCTGGTGTCTCACCGGTTGAGCTGCGATTGCGGTCGCGAACAAAGCCGGCCAGTTGAGTCGAATCTGCGCTCCATTGGATTCGCTGTGGGCCGTGGATGGCCTGGATCAGCTTGCCCGCCTTGAGATCAAAAATGGAATACTGGGTTTGCTCACCGGGAACGGAATAGGTGGTCAGGTACTGGCCGTTGGGGGACATGGGAGTCCGATAAAACGACTCCCCGGACGAGTCCGGCACTTGCCATGATTTTCCGTCGACAAGCGAATGGGCTTTGACCGCGTTGTCGTCGAAGCAAAACAGGCGATAGCCACGGTCCAGCAGGACGCTGTTGCTTTGCGCCGGATAGACGCGCAGGAGTTTGGTTCCGCGATGTCCCAACGCCCAGACAAAGATCGCATACTTCTGACCCGCGTTGGCTGCGCGCAGTGCCTCAGGCAGGTAGCTGCTTACAGCGAGCAGATTGGGATTCTCAGGGTCCCAATACGGAATCCCTCTGCTTCCGGGAATCGGAATCATCATTTGTAGCTTGTCCAGTTTCGCATTGCGAATCTGAATCCAGCCTTGCTGGGCGTGAGCCATTCGACTGCCGTCGGCGTTGGAATGCCAGCTTTGATCGTCGACCACTGCGTGCGCAAGGCTGACCAAAGTCCGATCGGTTTTGGACCCAACTGTGGCGTGCTCGCCGATGGCATCGTTGCTGGCAAAACCAAGTTGCCGAAGGTCCAAACCGGGTAGCCCGGCGAGCTTGGCGGCGATGGCTTGTTGCCCCGATTCGGTGTAGGCCGATTCGTCCCGCGTAATGTCCGCCCACGCTGATTTGCCAGTGGAAGAAGTCTTGATGGAAGTCTCGCCCGTTGACGGAGACGTTGCCGCGATGTTGCTCTCAGGCGGTTCGCTTTTTGGGATCAGCTCGACGGTGACGATCGATTGTTCGCCGCGTCGGATGGCAATGGTTTGCGAGGAAAACGCAAGTTCACTTTCGTCATTGGAGGCTTCGAGTTGATACACGCCCGAAGGCAATGGCGTTTCGCCGATGCGGATTTCGTAGCGTTTTTCGGTGACCGGGTCGATGACGGTGACTTGTTCGTTGGCGATGTGGACTTCGACGCTGGGGTCGTCGGTGGAGACGACAAGGGTGCCTTTGTCGGTCAGCTGCCAAGCGGCGATCGCGGCAAGGCAAATAGCAAATCCCGCAGCGGCGGCAGCGACCCATTTTGTGAAACTTTGGCCCGCCGAAGGAGTCGCGGCTTTGCGGGTGTGAGGCAGAGGACGTTTCGAAGCGATGGCGTTTAGCTGTTCGCTCAGTGCTGCCGCGGAAGCTGTTCGTTGGCCAGGGTCTTTTTCCAACAGGCCAACCAGAACATCGCGTAACGGCTGGTCGATTCTGTTTTCGGGATCCAGCTGGGAGATTTCAACTTTCTCTGAAGCCACCGACATCAGCGTTGAAAACAGGTTGGTTTTCTGAAATGGCGATTTGCCGGTGAGCATTTCGGTCAGAACCACGCCGACGCTGAACAGGTCGCTACGTCGGTCCAGTGGTTTGCCGTTGACCTGTTCGGGCGACATGTAGCTGGGGGTGCCGATGACGGTGCCAGAGTGCGTGATCGGTGATGCGTCGCCATCGATGTGAGCCAAGCCAAAGTCGAGGATCTTGATGTCGCCGCCGGGCAGGATCCAAAGGTTGTCGGGCTTGATGTCGCGGTGCAGCACGCCGCGTTGATGAGCGTAGTGCAGGCCTTCGGCAAGCTGTCCGATGATCGTGACGCTTTGCTGCGCCGAAAGTTCACCCTTGCGATCGATCAGAGTTCGCAATGAGTGTCCCGCCAACAGCGGCATCACGAAGTACGGCAATCCATTCTGGCGGCCGACCTCCAGTACCGTCACAATCCGCTCGCAGTTCATGGCCGCCATCTCACGCGACTCGCGATCGAAGCGTGATTTGGCTTCCGGGCTGAACTCGTGGTTGGGACTGAGCAGTTTGATGCAGACATCACGTTTGAGTTCCGGATCGATGGCGCGAAAAACCAGCCCCATTCCTCCGCTGGCCAAAAACTCGATCACGTCAAAGCGACCAATCCGTCCGATCGAATCGGGACTTTGCGGCGAATCCATGACTCGGGAAATTTCCTCTGCGGTGATGACGTGCCGCGGCACGAGGGCTTCGATGGAGCCGGCAAGGTTTTCCAGT
Source organism: uncultured Pirellulaceae bacterium (assembly GCA_937928555.1). Classification (GTDB taxonomy): domain Bacteria; phylum Planctomycetota; class Planctomycetia; order Pirellulales; family Pirellulaceae; genus Mariniblastus. The sequence continues at coordinate 17,703 of CALFWR010000065.1, read as the reverse complement.
TGCGGGTCGTCGACGGGGATGCCGCTGCCGCCAATCCGCAGAGCAGCCAGCAACGAGTCGTCGCCAACGGTTTCAGCGATGTTGGTGACGGTGTCGGTCGCGGTGTTGGAAAGAAGCTTCTCGCAGCGTTCGGCTGATTGGTCGTCGCCCATGCCGCGGAGGAATTCGGTCAGTTCGTTGTTGTCTGGTTTACGCGTCGCCATGGATCCAGTCTTGATCAAAATGAGTCGGGACGCAAACCTGACGATGTGCGGGGTCACAACCTGTCAGAGGTTGTGGAGATTTTCCCGGAATTGGCTTTTGGGTCGGGAATTGGGTCGGGAATTCTGCTCGTTGGGTGCCGTGTCGCATCGCCTGCTGCTTTTTTGATGGGATAGGTGAACCCGGGTTATTCACGAGGCGTGGGCGTCAGAATCAGTTCCGACCGTGATCCGCGACTCTGATCCCGGGTTATTCACGAGGCGTGGGCGTCAGAATCAGCTCCGACAGTGATCCGCGACTCTGATGCGATGGAACGATCGCTGTGGTTTTCATCTACCGGATGATTCACATTCTTGTTGAAAGTCAGCTTTTCCTTTGCTGCTGTTGGCCAGACGTAGAATTAACGCCCGTCGTCGTGAATAATCTGGGCTGATGCGATGGAACGATCGCTGTGGTTTTCATTTGCCGGATGATTCACATTCTTGTTGAAAGTCAGCTTTTCCTTTGCTGCTGTTGGCCAGACGTAGAATCAACGCCCGTCGTCGTGATTAATCCGGGTTGACTTGATTTCCGTTCCCGTCCCGTAGCGGAAAAGTAGCCACACGATGATGGGCTTCATTTAGATTGACTGGTTTTTCGCTGAAAGCTGAAAGCTGAAAGAAACGTGGTCGAATCATCGCCTTTTTGCGCCCCAGCGAGACTACACCCCTTCCGTTGCCTATTCTGGCATGAATTCTTCTTTCATGCGTTGAAGAATGAGCTGTTTCCGGGCGTCATCCCCTGGGAACTTCGTGAACGACTGAAAGATCGGCACAACCTTAATCAGTTCAGGGCGTCTTGGCGTCCAGTCCGACGACGTAAACCAACCGCCAGACAAAGTTGGCCGACCTTCAGGAAGCACATCCTTGAAGGTGCGATCAAACCATGCATTAGTTTCAGCCATATTGAAGCTATGCTTTCTGGCTACCAGATTTGCGTAGACATTCGCTACAAAGTGAAACTCTGGCCCTCCCAACCTTCGAAATTGAAAGCTCTTTGCATCCGCTTTCTTTTGGTGCCAGTCGGCCCAGTCCTCGACATATCTGATAACCGTCTCAGCTGGGCAGAACTCGGAACACAAAAACAAATTGGCTTCTACCGCATATTTGTCTCGACTCGGAAGAATACCTTTTCCTCCCCACTTATCTTTGTAGTCGACCAATTCCATAGCCAAATTGTTTTCAGCACATTCTGAAGCTTCTTCGCTGCTTAACGCAGCCAAAGATTCGTAGATTTTTGCAACTCTTCTATCCGCCAATACGCTCCGAATGGAGATAAGATCCATCCCGGAAGTAAGTCGACTAGGATAGACAACACTGGAAAACGAATCAGATCGTTCGCTAAGTGACCTTGATAGGTCGATCAAATCTCGATTCTGAGTTTCGAGAAAGAAAGCATGATGACGACGTTGCATTGAATTCATATCGTCCGGGAAAGCAGTGACCTTTTTCTGAAAATCTTCATACGCTGCATCAATCCTCCATGAGGAGACAAGAGCGACTTGTTCAATCGTACATTCTTCGCGGACGAGGATTCGCAAAAACATGTCAGTTGAAATTGGTTTTGAAGGACCAGATGGCAATTGCTTCGCGGAAGCAGGTCTTTCAAAGCCTCCAGGCATTGGCGGTATAGAGAAAAAAATCACATCGTTTGGGTTTCTTGAATTTTTGGCGGAAAGGCCAAGGGAACTGTATTGCGGTCGCAGCCAACACTTGCCAACGTTTGCCAAATCATTGCCTTTGATCGCAATGGTGTCGAACATCCCAATCACTCGATGTACGTCTTTGGCAAGTTCAAAGTTTTTGGTTTCCTTGGCTTTAACGAGAGACAATTCATCAAAGACAACAACTTCAACGAGCGATTTGCCGTCTTTAGAAAACGAGTGCTTTTTACCTTCGATGAATTTTGAGAAGAGGAAATCATGCGATTCTTCACGAAACGACGAACGTTTGGTCGATTTCTCCACGATCTCATCTTGAAATCCTGAACATGCGGAAGATGTAAAGGCACACGTAACTGCCAAAAAGAAAATTACCTTGCACACAATCTTGCTCCATTGTTAGAGAAGTTGGGGAGATCCACAGCAGTTTCCGCCATTGCCATCGCCAGAACCTGAACCCGGATTATTCACGACGACGGGCGTTGATTCTACGTCTGGCGAACGGGTGAAAACTCGCTGAGCCGCAAGTTTACGGGGTTTTTGAGGAGAAAAATTGGTAACCCTTCAGCTCTCTGAACTCGGGTTTAAGCTGTGTCGTTTGCACGTGTTCAGCTAAGCTGTCAGTCAATGCGTCAATGCAAGCGGCTTACCAAAGCTAATGTAGTTTTCCAGTGTGAGGCCTCGGTGTGTGCGCTGCGATGGGTTCCAGCGGTGGAAGCCACGACCACGTTTGTTTCCGGTACGAGTCAGTTCAGCCACTGGTCGACGATGGCTTCGACGGTGTCGTGATCCACTGTCTCGTGGGCAAGAAGTTCATCCGCCAGGGAAGCAACCGCAGCCCAGATGTGGTCTTTGCGAAAGTAGTGGTACAGCGAGGTGGCTTCACGCTGAATGATTGTGGATTGCTGGTGCGGGTTGGACGTCAGTTTGCTGGCGGCCGCTTGCGCGGTTTCCCAGTCCGATGCATGGGCGTGCAGGATGCGAAGTCGATCGTAGTCGCCGATGTGGATGGCTTCGCAGATCGGGCCGGCAAGCGAAACACGCATCTCACGCAGGGCGTGTTCTGCTTGGGTCAAGTTCGAATTGGGCCATTGGACCATCGTGTCCCCTGCCCTGCCTTGTTCTTCACATTCGATGGAGACGCGTCGAACGATTCCGCCAGCGATCGCCGCTGCGATGGCGTGTCCCGATTCGTGATAGGCAGTGATTTCATCCATGATTTTTGAAGGGAGTTGGCCAGGTGTCGAATCACGACAGCGACCGCCGACGTGTTATTCCCAGAGGCCTTCGAGTTCCTGGCGGAGCCGTTTGAGTACGCGTCCGCGAGCCAGGTAGACTGCGTTCTCCGAAATGCCCAGGTCGCTGGCGACTTCTTTGGCAGGTTTTCCGTTGGCAACATGTTCCCAGCAGGCTTTCCATGTGGTTTCCAAAAAGGAATCCTGCATGAGCCTCATTGCGGATTGAGCCACGACGTTGCGGTACTCGAGGTCGGTGAGGAGTTTTGTGGTGTCCTCTCCGGCGAGTTCCATTTGAGCCAACAGCGCCGGTTCGGATTTTCGGTTTTGGCGGCGAAAGTGGTCGCGGCATTTGTTGACCGTGACGGTGCGTAGCCATGCCCGAAAACTCTCCGGACGGTTGGCGGCGATCCATGAGACCTTTCCCAGCAGGGTGATGAACACGTCCTGAACGAGGTCGTTGGCGTGGTTCTGTTCAACGCCCAAGCGGAGAATCCAGTGGTGAATCAGCGGCGTGTAGATTCGGACAAAGCGACTCCAGGCTGCGGAATCGTCGCGGGTGCGAAGTCGAACAAGCAGGCTGGAGTGGGTGGTTGTCATTGTGGTATCGTTGTGGATGAAAGTTCCAACAAGTTCGCGTCCAGTTGCTTTGGCAGAGAAATCATGCACCTCTATCGTACACCACAGGGTCCGGTTGTCCGCTGCGAAGGCCACAGCTATCGCGTTGATTCGACGTGGACCGGGCTTTTTCAGACCGATGATCTTTTCGGGCGATTGAAGTCGGTCGTGGATTCCGGGTCACCGGATGATTCGGCGAGCGATTCGGTGCTGTTGCCGATGACCGACCAGGAGATTTGGGCTGCGGGCGTGACGTACTTTCGCAGCAAGACCGCGCGGATGGATGAGTCGCAAGAGGCTGGCGGGGGAGACTTTTACGACCGGGTGTATGAGGCTCCACGGCCCGAGATCTTTTTCAAAGCCACCGCGATTCGCACCGTGGCTGATGGCCAGATGATGCATTTGCGGGACGATTCAAAATGGATCGTTCCCGAACCGGAGCTTACCCTGGCGGTGTCCGCAGGCGGCAAGATCATTGGCTACACGGTCGGCAATGATTTGAGTTGCCGTGACATCGAAGGCGAAAACCCGCTGTATTTGCCTCAAGCCAAATCGTTTCGCAATTGTGCCGCGATTGGACCGGCGATCTACGTGACCGATTCGCCCTTGCCGCCAGAAACGGAGATTCGTTTGCGTATCCGGCGCGGCGGCAAGGAGATCGTCAACGACGGGACTTCTCTGTCGCAGATGAAGCGTTCGCTCGAAGAGTTGGTGGGTTATCTGTTTTCCAACAACGATCATCCGGGCGGTTGTTTTTTAATGACTGGCACCGGAATTGTTCCTGCGGATGATTTTTGTTTGCAGCCCGGTGATGAGGTGCGGATTACGATCGAGCCGATTGGCACGTTGGTCAATACGATGGCGTGAAGGGTTGCGAGGTTGCAACGAAGTGCGGTCCAGGTGAGCCGTTGGCCGTGAGGCCTCGGGTGTGGTGCGGCAGTTTTGGGTTGCGAGGTGGGGCGGTTGCCGGAACGTCGGACGGCGGAGCGGTTGGAATGTTTTTCAGGTTGTGAAATGGTTGGCCGATGGATTGCCGTAGAGGTGGTTCGCGTCCTTGGTTTGGCCTGCCGGGTGCGCAAAGAAATCAACCCTATTCCAGAATCCGCAGCTCAAGGTCGCCGAAGAATCCGGGCACCGAAAACGTGACCTGGAGCTTGTTGTAGTCGCTGAGGATGTCAGTTACGTCGACGGTGAATTCGCCGTGGGTGGTGTCGGTGGCGAGGGGTGTCTCGTTAAGTGATGCAGCGACGACGTTCTTGAAACCGGAAAACGAAAGTTCGATTCGCTGGTTCGAATCGATGCCTGTCGGTGCGCCGAATTTTCGCTCGACGGTGCATTGGGCGTCAGTTCCGGGATCGATGTCGCAAGGGGTCTTCACGCGGATCGGAGGCGGTTGTTGGTCGTGGGAAACCAGTTGTGCGGGACCGCGAAGCCGGATCACATGGGCGGGTGGCGGTTTCTGAAAATCGTTCATTTTGGAATTCAAAGTGTCGAATTGGCGGCGCGACGAAGGGCTTTTGCAGACGTCCTGACCAAAGGATGCCTGAATTCCGGGGGAAGTTACCCTTCTGGCGACCTGTGGCTCGCAAAAACGAAACAGGGCATGCCATACTGTGGTTTTATCAATTGGTTTGAGTCTGTCTATCAACCCGAATTATTCACGAGGCGTGGGCATCAGAATCAGCTCCGACAGTGATCCGCGACTCTGATGCGATAAAACGATCGCTGTGGTTTTCATCTACCGGATGATTTGCATTTCTTGTTGAAATTCAGTTTTTCCCTTGCTGCTGTTGGCCAGACGTAGAATCAACGCCCGTCGTCGTGAATAATCCGGGATCAAATTTGCCGGCTCAAATCTTCAAAATGAACCGTTGAATTTAATTGGCGTACACCATCGCATTTGTGATTGGCGGCGTCGAGATTTTAACCAGCTGTTGACCAGTGGAGGATTGGCATGAATCAGAATGTTCCCATGAAAGGTTTTCCTGGCCGAAAGTTTTTTCTTGCTGCCGGAATTCTGGTCGGACTTCTGCTTGTTCCGAATCAGCTTGCTGCCCAGGACGCCGACGATGCCAAAGCGTATCGGCTTCAACAGTCCGCTGCGGCGGCGATGGAAGAAGAAGCCTGGAGCGACGCGATTGCTCTTTGGCAGAACCTGATCGACAAACATCCGGACTCGCCGCGTTTGCGGAAAGCATGGTACGGGATGGGGAAGTGTCACTATCTGCGTTCTGAATTTGACAAAGCGATTCCGGCCTTTGAAAAAGCAATTCCACTACTGCAAAAAGAAGGTGCCAATTCGCTGGACGTTCCCGATGCCCTGTTGTTGCTTGGTTACAGCCGACTGCAAACGGGCCGCGAAATCGTGGCCGCTGCGCCCGATGCCGGTTCGATTCCTGACGAGGCATCGATTGAGTTGACGACCGCCGCAGAACAGCACTTTGCCGCGATCCTGTCCGGCTTTCCTGAATTCGCCAAAGCACACGAAGCGGCGCACTTTCAGGGGCAGGCTTTCGCGGAGTTGGGCCGGTTGGACCAAGCCAAAGCTTCCTTTGAAAAATCACTTGGGTTCGAAAACAAAAGCTTCCAGTTGGAGAACCTGTATTCACTCGGAGCGATCGCGGACCGTCAACGAAAGTACGAACAGTCCGCCGAGTGGTACCAAAAGCTAATCGATGCTGCGGGAACCGAGCCCCACAAGTTGCTTACCGAAACAAAGTACCACTTCGGCGAAGCGATGATGCGATTGGGAGAGGATGCGAGCGAGCAGGGCGACAAAAACGGGTTCCGGACCAGCTTCATCAAAGCCCGTGGTTTGCTGAGCGAGGCCGGGGAAGACCGGGACTTTCCGTTGCGTGACAGAGTCCTGTACCAGAAGGCCTTTTGTTCGCTGATCCTGGGCGAAAAGGAAAAGGCTGCCAGGGGCTTTGAAGAGGTCATGAACATGGCCGATTCGACGCTTGCCGACCAGGCCAAAGTTCGCGCCGCCGAGGCGTGGATTGGCACCGGAGACAGCAAGCGTGGCCGCGGCATGTTGGAACAGGTGATGGACGAGGGCAATTCATGGGCGATCGATGCGGCCCATATTGCTTGCCGCAGCCTGATCGACGAGAAGCGGCCCAAGGATGCTCTGGGCCTGGCGAGCCAGTGGGTGGGCAAATCCAAGGACCACCCCAAAGAAGTTTTCCTGCTGATGGACCAGGCCGACGCGATGTCGGCGGTCGAAGGCAGCGAAGCCGAATCGGCAGAGCTTTTCGCCGACATCGCTGAAAAATTCAAAAGCGCCCCGGTCGCTCCCGAAGCTCTGTACGCGTCGGCGGTTGTCAACGCGAAGTACGGCAAGCCGGAATTGGCGCTCGAGCAGGTGGCGACCTTTATGGAGCGATACGAAGGCGACGATTACACGTCATCGATGCTGGAGGTCAAAGCGGAGGCGTTGCTGCTGACCAAGGAATACTCCGAGGCCGAATCGGGTTTCCGCAATCTGGTCAACGACTACAGCGAGCAAACTGAAAAGCTGGGCTACTGGATCACCCGGGCCGGTCTCGCGTCCTACTCGCAAAAGAACTACGACCAGACGATCGACTGGCTGGAAAAGAACGAAGGCAAAATCACCGATCCCAAACGCAAAGCCGAATCGCTGTACTGGATCGGAGCGAGCCACTACCAGAAAGACGAATTCGCCGAGTCCGTGCGGAATCTCGAACAGTCGTTGACCGCCAGCAGCCAGTGGAGTCGCGCCCCGGAAGTCATGTTGGCGTTGTGCAATGCGTTGGTAAAGACCGATGCGACTGAATCGGCCCGCGATGTTGCGAACGAACTCAAGCAACAATACCAGGACAACCCCGGGCAAAACGTTAGCCGGGCTTTTTACGTCCTTGGAGAACACGAAAAGGAAAAAGAAAACTGGGACGCGGCGGTCGATGCGTTTGACGTGGTCGCCAAAGACTACCAGGGCAACGAGTGGACTGAGAATGCGGCTTATCAGGCGGCGTTCTGTCTCATGCAAAAAGGCGACCTGAACGCGGCGGCCACCCGCTTTACGGCGTTTGCAGACAAGTGGCCCGACAGCAAGTACGCCGCAGATGCAAAACTTGCCGCCAGCAACGCGATGCGATCCAGCGGCAACACCGAGGGTGCGATTGAGCGACTCAAGCAACTGGTCGAACAAGCCAAAGACCCGGCCACAAAGAACAGGGCTTCGTTACAACTGGGGCTGGGTTACGTGGACCAGGAGATGTGGGCCGAAGCGATCGAAGTGTTCGATGGGCTGACGCAGACCGATGGACAATCCGAATCGGCTGACACGTACTGGTACGAGCTTGCTTGGGCTCAACGCAGCAGCGGCAACAACAAAGCGTCACTCGAATCGTTTACTTCTCTGGTGAAAAAGTTTCCGCAAAGCGATTCCGCCCCGGAAGCTCATTTCTTTTTGGCTTCCAAAGCATATAGCGACAAGCAGTACGACGCCGCGATCGATCACTACCGCAAAGCCGACGTCGAATCAGCCCGCGATGAGATCCGCGAAAAGGCCAGGTACAAGCTCGCCTGGTCGCACTTTCGCAAAAAGGAATTCGCTGTCGCGGGAAGTGCTTTTCGAAAGCAGGTCGACGGTTTCCCTGAGGGCATTCTTTATGCGGACGGAATGTACATGGTCGGCCAGTCGGCCTATCGCGAGGACAAATTTCAGGAAGCCTTTGATGCTTTCGCTGCGGCGCGGGCGACGGTGGAAAAATCTGAAGCAGTTTCCGATCGCATTAAAACCAATACCTTGCTGTTCGGGGCTCGTTCGGGCAACAAAGTCAAACGCTATCAGCAGGCCGCTCAAATGGCCCAAGCGTTGACCGAACATCCGCAGGCCGACAAGGCGACCATCGAGCAGGGTTGGCTGGAGTTGGGTGTGGCTCAAACGGGTTTGGGGCAACCCGAACAGGCGATGGAAGCTCTGGGCAAAGCGTCCGACAGCGATGGCGTTGCCGGAGCCAAAGCGTTGGCGTTGCTCGGCGATGCCTGGTTCGCCAAAGCGGTTCAGGCCGCAAAAGACGGGAATCCGTCGGGTTCAGACTCCCATTTTGAGGAAGCGATCGACGTTTATCGAAGGCTTTATTTTGGTTTTCGAAATTCGGATTCCTCCGAAATAAAATCATGGCAAGCATACGCTGCCTATGAATCGGGCCGTTGCAATATGGTCCGGATCAAAACGGCAGCCGCCGAACAAAAACCGGGGTTGATCGCGGAAGCCAAACGACATTTTAAGGCTTTAGTGAAGAAATTCCCGGAAGACAAACTGGCAGCCGACGCTCAAAAACAGTTGACAACATTGGAAAGACTTGAGCAGTAGATCGATTGCTGGATCGATTGATCGATTGCTTGATTGAGGATTGAATGTTTTTTAGAAGTACCACTTTTGCGTTGCTGTTGGTCATGCTGTTGGCAGCGTACTGTTCGGCGCAGCGTTCGGGCCAGGCTTTTCAGGGCTTCGGTTTGACTGCCGCTGCGGTGACCGCCCAAGAAGCTCCGCAGGGTGACCAGGCGGCAATCGAATCGGATCCGGCGGCGGGCATCAACCGCCCTGCCCCGCAGGAACCTGGTGGCAGCGGAATCAGTTTTTTGCAATTACTGACGCGCGGCGGTTGGTTCATGATCCCGTTGCTGTTGCTTTCGATCATGGTCGGAACGATTGCGGTTGAACGTTTTCTGGCACTTCGTCGCGACCGAATCTTTCCGCAGGCAATGGTGCGGCGACTTTCCAACATGGCCGAACTTGATGGGGGGCTTGATCCGCGCGGTGCGTATCAGATCTGCCAGGAGTTTCCTTCTTCGGCGTCCTACATCATGCGATCGATGTTGGTGAAAGTCGGCCGGTCTCAAACGGAAATGGAATCGGCGGTTTCAGAATCCGCACAACGCGAAGCCACCCGGCTTGCCCAGATGTCATCGTGGCTGACGCTGGCTGCTGCGATTGCGCCGTTGATCGGGCTGCTGGGAACCGTGTGGGGGATCACTCAGGCTTTCTATGACACAACGCAACTGGTGGTCGGCCAGAATCGCGCCGAAGCGCTGGCCGAAGGCATTTACACGGCTTTGGTGACGACGATGACGGGGCTGTTGATCGCGATCCCCGCTGCGGTTTTGTCGCACTACTACGAGAACCGAATCGTCAAACTGATCAACGAGGTGGAAGAGCTTTGCTTCAACCTGCTGCCGCAATTTGAACGCTACGAAGGCCAATTGCGATTCACCGCCGGTGTGCCGTCTGATTCCAACGGTTCCGTTGAAGCGGTTGACGACGACGAGGCTTACGTCAAATCTCGCTTGCCCGATCCGCCGTCCGGGGGAGTGTAGCGATGCCTGTCCAAGTCAAGCGCAGTGCGGCGGTGGGAAGCCTGAGCATTACGCCACTGATCGATGTGGTCTTTTTGTTGCTGATCTTCTTTCTGGTTTCGTCCCGATTCTCGGAAGAAGAGCGGGAGTTGGACTTGAACTTGCCCAACGTGACCGAGGCCTTGCCCGCGTCGATCCAGCCCAATGAACTGGTGATCAACATTAACAAGGAAGGAAAGTTCTTTATCGATGGAGCGTTTCGGCAGGTCGAACAGGTCGAGCAAATTCTTCGCCGCGCCCAGGCGAACAATCCGCTCACGCAAACGGTGGTGATTCGCGGTGACCGAGAAGCCGACTGGGAACAGGTCGCTGTCGCGATCAGCTTGTGCAAAAAAGTGGGCATCAACGAGTTCACCGCAACGATCGATGACCCCTAGCAGGTGTCAACAAAAACAATCAACCGCTTTGGCGATCGCCAAGGTTGCTGTCCGCCCGGACCCCTTGAGGTTTTTCACCGCTCGCCGCTGACAAGAAATTGATCCATGGCAAAGAAACGTCGCACAATCAGACGCATCGAGCCCGCACCGCCGGACTTCTTTGACGACCAGCAGTGGCCCGTTGTGGTTGCTGGCTGCGTTCTGGCGGCGATTGCGATGGGCGCGGTTGTGACAATGTTTCGTGGACCGTTGATGTGGCTGAGTTTACTGGTGCTTCCGGCGCTGGCTGCTGCGGCACTTTTTACGCTGACGCGAATGGAAAACCGCGCGCTTCGCCGGACGCTGCAGTTCTCGCTGATCGTTTCTTTGGCCGCCCACCTGCTGGTTCTGATTGTCGCGTCGGTGATCGGGATCTTTTCGTTTCAAAAGCAGATCCAGCCGCAAGCCGTGGCCCGGCGGCAAGTCAAAACCATTCGCATCTCGAACAACCAGCAAAGTCCCATTCCTGCCGATCGTCCCAGCGCTGAACCGGAACCCGAAGTCGAAATCGAGAAGCGAAAGTCAGCCGTCACGTCGGTTCCGCAAACCCTGCCGGTGCCACAAAGCCAGCCGCAGGCGGTGCCGCAAACCCGTCGCCGCAAGCAGAAAAACCGATCGGTTCCCCGTTTCAGCGAATCGTTGGCCACGCTTCGCCGCAGCGTGTCGCAGCGCCGCCCCAATCCGTCTGCCGAGCCGCCGCAGTTGACCCGCGAGAGCAAACCGACGGACAACCGACAGTCGCCCACGTCGCCTTCAATCGAAATCAGCGAATCGAATCGGGCCGCCGACACGCTCAAGCGATCTTCCACCGCGACCAAAGAGTCACCGCGGGTGACTGCGATTCCGGGCCGCGTTGGGGAGCAGGCAAAACAGGTGACCTCCGAACTGTTGACGCGGCGGAAAGCTTCGGCCCAGGGAGACAGGGAAATCAAACCGATGGCCAAATTTGAATTGGCCAACGAACTGGCAAAGCCAAGGGCTCCTTCGGTGGCGACGGCGCGAATCCGTCGCCGCGAAGCGATCTCGCGAAAGGTCGCCAGCGCTGCGAGTCGTCCACCGAATTCGGTCCAGCCCTCTGCGTCCGCCAACGAGGTTCAGAGAAAGCAGGGCGCTTCAAAAAAGCAACTGGCTCGCTCCCGGGCGCTGCCAGCGGAAGCCCTGAATCCGATCAGCTCCCAGCCGTCACCCAAAAAGATCCGTCGCCGCGACACACCGTCGGCGCCTTCGATCACCAGCCCCCTGGCCGACAAGCCTTCGTCGCGACTGGCGTCGGCCGATGCGCCAACGCCGCGTTCGTCCAAACCCAAAACCCAGCCCGTTCCCAACCCGCGGTCAAGTTCCGATGCCACTGAAGTCCAACCTCAGCAGCTTTCGGTCACCAAATCGACACGCGGCGTTTCGGGAGTCGGAGCAAGCGACAACATGCAATCCGGAACCGGGGGCTTGCCCAGTCCGGCGGTGCGTCCTTCCGATGCGGCGCTCAACCGCCGGCCCAGCAGCATTGAATCGCGGAAGACCATGCTGACCGACTCGCAAATTTCGACGTCTCGCCGCACCGTCGCTCAAGCGCGGGCCCCCAAAAGTGCCTTTCGTGCCGAAACCAAGTCCATGGCAAAGATCGCCGGTGCCAAAACGCCGTCGGATGATTCGCTGGAATCGTCTGCGGCTGAAATTGAGTCCTCTTCGAAAAAGCGACTCTCCAGTACCGCCGCCGAGCGGGGCGCCGCTCAGGTGGATATCGGATCGGTGAAAGTCGTCCCCGAACCGCAGCGGCGAAAGCTCTCAGGTGGCGGCACGCCAGAAGTCGCGGCGCTGAATCCGGCTCCGTCCAGGCGTTCGTCAGCAGAGTCGGCCCCGATGCCCTCGATCGCTAAAGCCGAAACGGGCTCCGCCGCGGCGCCTCGTGAGACAGCGGCCAAACCGAGCGCTGCGGAACTCGATGGGCCATCGCAATTGGCCACCGTCAAACGTCAGGCCGATTCACGATCACGGAGCGCAAGTGAATTCGTTGAAATTCCTGAAACCTCGGAATTGCTTCAACAGATCAGCGCCAGCGGTGTCGCGTCCCAGGCCAAACGTCGCAACAGCGAATCGCAAACCAATCAGCCGTCGCTTGAGCAGATGATGGCCGCAGCCCTTGGCAAGGACGGTGACCGGGACGACGAAGAAGAAAAGCGCCGCCGACGTCTGCTGGGTAACCGTAACACCCGTGTCGCCAAAGCCCCCACGTTTCGACGTGAAGATCCGCTGTCGGGATCCGAAAAAGGAGTCGCTCGCGAAGTTGCCAGCCAGGATCTTGAATCCACTCAAAGCGATCTGGTCGTCAAAAACAGCGGCGGCGGAACGTTATCGGTGACAGAAATTGTGCGGCAATCGGCGACGCGATTGGCCGTCGAAGCGGTTCGTTCGCTGCCGATGGTCAGTCCCTCGCTGGCCCGTCGCGAAACTGAACAGGCCCGCGATGCGGGTGTTGAATCGAAAAGTAAAGTGGTTGAATTTGGTTCGCTTCAGTCCAGCGACTTCGCGCGGCGGCCTTCGGTTTCGCTGCAGGCGCCGATGGCGGTTTCGGCAAAGGACACCGGCGCGGCCCCGAACGCTCCTGCCGATGCTTCGCTGGAAGAGCTTTCCAACGTGGAGCTTTCGGCGCGAACCCAGCCCGGGATCGATGCCGGAATTGAGCTGAACGTCGACGCCGCGGCAGGTGCTGCCGGTCTGGCCAACGAAGAGGATGTCGATTTTGGGATCACCATGCGGCCAGCGTCAGAAGAAAGCGAACAGCCGCAGCCCGACTTTGACAACCGTTATCGCCGTACCGATTTTGGCGGCGCGCCCTCGATCAGTCCTTCGATCCTGGTGGAAAAAGAGGCCTTTCGCAAAAGAACACCCGCGATGGGAAATGCCTTCAACGAACCAAAAACGGAAGCCGCGATTCAGCTGGGCTTGGAGTTTCTGACACGCTTTCAGGAGCCAGACGGCAGTTGGTCTTTAACACGCTTTGACACCGAACACCGTCTGCACAGGCAGCAGCTCGACAGCGACATGGCTGCGACGGGCCTGGCGGTGTTGGCATTTCAGGGTGCTGGCTACAACCATCGTGAATTCAAATACGCCCGCCAGGTAAACCATGCGATTCGTTGGCTGATCAAAAATCAACGCGAAGACGGATTGCTCTATCTGGAATCGGACTCCAAATCCAACGAAGCCTGTCGGTTGTACAGTCATGGCATCGCGACCCTTGCTTTGACTGAAGCCTGGGGCATGACGCAGGATCCGCTGCTCAAGGAACCGGCTCAGAAAGCGTTGGACTTTATCGCCGATTCACAGGATCCCGAAAAAGGCGGTTGGCGGTACTTTGTGGTCAAAAAGTCGTCCGATACGTCGGTCAGCGGGTGGATGATGATGGCGATGCAAAGCGGTCGGCTTGCCGGGCTGGATGTCAAAGACGAATCGTTCGACGGCATCACTTCATGGCTCAACGTCGCCGCAGATCCGGTCAACGAATCGCTCTATCGGTACAACCCGTATGCGGTGAACTCCGAAGGTGTTTCCAGAATTCAGGGTCGCAACGCCACCCCGGCGATGACTTCGGTGGGGCTGTTGATGCGGATCTATGGGGGCTGGGAAAAGGACGATCCGCGTTTGATCGGAGGTACCAACTTTCTCGTGCAGCAACAGATGCCGGGCGAAACGAAAAAGCTTCGTGACACCTACTACTGGTACTATGCGACACAGGTTCTCAAGCATGTCGATGGTGCCAACTGGCAAACCTGGAATAAGGCCTTGCGGCCGATGTTGATTCGCACCCAGGACAAGCAAGGCGACTACGCGGGAAGTTGGCATCCCTACGAGCCGGTTCCCGATCGGTGGGGGCCTTTTGGAGGACGACTTTATGTGACGACCATGAATTTGCTTTCCCTGGAAGTTCGTCACCGCCTGCTGCCGATTTACAAAACGCAGGATAATGAGCAGGATCCGGATGTGATCGTCATTGGCGAATCGGGGGAATAGAGTTCGCGAAAGCTGTATTGCCCTTTGGCTGAAGTGGCCGGAAGTGAGCGGTCGCAGAACAAACTCCGATTTTTTGTGCTAAAGTGCGTTTTTGAGTTACTTTTCTTTTGAAAACCGAAGTCCATGCGTCAGATCGCTGCTGAGAAATTTTGCCTTGGTACTCATCCGTCAATGAAGCTCCAACGCCAGGCCCGTGCCAATCAGAAACGTCCCGGCAACGAGTATTCGACCGAGCGATTCGGGAAGTGGTTCGACGAGATTTCGAACGTGTTTCCCGGGGAAAGGCTTTCGGTAGACACCGCCGCTTTGTACCAGTTTGTAGAGCTGTTTTCGGCGTGGTGCAGTCGGGAAGATTTTGATCCGCGGACGGTTGATATCTGGACAAAGGTCGGACGCTATCCGGCGTTTACCGCTGCCGGTGATTTGAATGCAGAACCCGATGCGATTCGATCGGGAGACGTTGGCGGGATCTTCGACGGAACCACAGACATTTTTTCGCTGTACGATGCCAACGCGACCCGAGCCCTGGTGATGGCTCAGTGTGCGGCGCTGAATGTTGTTGAACTTGCCGGGGTCGCGATCCACGATCCGGCCGATCATTTGATGCGGGACAATGGATACATCGAAGAGCTTGACGGGTTGGCCTTTTACGAAGAAGAACGCTTCGACGCCGAATTTGATTTTGACAAAACACCGAAGTGGGATTTGATCGAATCGGGAACCATCGATCCGCTTAATCTTCACAAGGAAACGGGCCAGATTCGAAACGTGGGGCTTGCCACCAAGCATGCACCGACGATGGTTGAAATGGTCAAACGTTTCCCCGGCAAGTTCGACTACATCATGCACACGCTGTGCAATCCTTCGGCGACCAAACCGTTTTGCGATTTGGTGGACCTGGCCAAAAGCGAAGCCGCCGCCGGGCGAACGCTCAAGCTCGATATGGGCGGGATTCTTTACGGCGGACTCTACGCGACCGATCGGGCGCTTGAGCCGGATCTGGAAAAGCCACGCAGTCAGCGGATCGTTGCCAACTACCAGAACGCTTCGATACCGGCTTTGGAGCACGCGATCGCAATCCAGAAAGTCGTCGACAAGCACCCGGGCATTCACCGCCGCAACCTCGCGGCGGAGTTCGCGGGCAATATTCTCGAAACGTATCCCGACATCTGCAACCGCTGCGTGTTGACGTCCAACACGCCATCGCGAACAAAGTCTCTGATCGAAGAAGTTCACGCCAGCCTCGTTCCGCAGGATTGCTGGAAAGAGCTGATCGATACCGGTTTGTTTGACCAGCGATGCGGCGAGTTCCTTTTGTAGGATCGGCAGTTCAGCCTGCCCTGTGAGACCCGTATGGATCTTCTTTCCAGCGAAGAACTGGATGCTTCTGCGGTGGTCGCGAGCTAAGGATTTGTCAAAACTAGGTTCCTGTTTCGACCTTTTATCAACCCGAATTATTCACAAGGCGTGGGCGTCAGAATCAGTTGAGACAGTGATCGGTTACTCTGATGCGATGAAACGATCGCTGTGGTTTTCATCTACTGGATGATTTACATTCCTTGTTGAATTTTAGCTTTTCCCTTGCTCTTGTTGGCCAGACGTAGAATCAACGCCCGTCGTCGTGAATAATCCGGGTTGAGGAACACTGGCTGGAGCAGACGTTCGTTAACTCTAACGGACGCGACATTGCAACGACTGGTTCCACCATCGCGTCTGTCGAGTGGATCGACAATTTGCCAACGACGAGTAAGTGCACCAGCGTCATTGGTGATTCAACCCGATCGCTTCATCACCATTGCACCGGGGCACCAATGTGGCCCCGCCCGCTTCCGGTAGCGAATCGTTTTGCCCGCGGCCCACCGCTGGTTTGAATCGCTTGCTGAACTCCAACTCCAACACCAACTCGCGACTGGCGTGCTTCGTGGCGCAATTTTTGGGGCGTACGAGAGAATTGGTGGAGCGGTTCGGAGGAACGTATCAAGACTTACAAACTTCTGAGGTGGACCTTACTGTTGCCCGACTGTCATCGACAAACCGTTTGACGATTGCCAAAGCGTAGTTAGGTTAGGGGGACTGGGGAGTCGTGAGGGAATGCCTGGCGATGCCTCTTCGGAATCAAACTTCAGGGGAGAGAGCACAAATGAAACATGTTTTGAGCTTTGGCGTCTTGTTAACGTTTTTGTTAATGGGACGATCCGCGCATGCACAGTTCGACATTCAGATTAACTTTACAGGAGGGGCACAGTTTCAGGAGGCTTTTGATAACGCCGAGGCGATATGGGAGAGTATCTTGCCGAGTCGTTTGGCATCGGGAACGTCCGACACCTTGATCATTGATGCGTCTGTTGTCCCGGACGATGGTCCGGGGGGAACTTTAGGGTCGGCAGGGCCCACAAGTGGTGAGACAGCGGGAGGATTTACCTATGCAACAACGGGCGTCGCTAATTTTGATTCTGCAGACGCTCAGAATTTATTGAATGCCGGTAGCTTCGAAACGGTCGTGTTGCACGAGGTTGGGCATGTTTTGGGTTTTGGTACGTTATGGGACATTGGTGCAAACAACGTCTACGACGATTCGACGTCCAGTGCAACGACGGTTGGTCAGTATACCGGCGCCGCTGCGTTAGCTCGTTACAATCAAGAATTTGGGCTGGACGAAGATTTCATACCCGTCGAAAACAATGGTGGACCAGGAACGGCGGATGGCCACTTCGATGAGGAATTTTTTGGAGTGGCACTCGATAGTGACCCGACAGTCGCAGCGGGGTTGCGTTTTGGTCCCAATGCGGGTGAGTTGTTGACGGGGTTCTTGGGCGCACCGGGCAGTATTTTTCTTTCTGAAACCACTGCGGCGACGTTCCAGGATATTGGTTTTGAGGTTGATTTTGATGCAGTCCGAGCTTTCAATGGCGAAGCCGTTCCCGAGCCCGGTAGCGCTGCGTTTTTGCTGTTTGCAGTGACGGCACTGGGTGTCGTTCGCCGCCGACAGTAAATTTTAATTCCGGATTATTCACGACGACGGGCGTTGATTCTACGTCTGGCCAACGGGAGCAAGGGAAAAGCTGAATTTCAACAAGAATCGCGAATCATCCGATAGATGAAAACGACAGCGATCGTTTCATCGCATCAGAGACGCGGATCA
>CALFWR010000064.1 GCA_937928555.1 uncultured Pirellulaceae bacterium | reverse complement strand
AACTTCGCATGGCTTACGTGGCGGTAAGCCGAAATCCGCCTGCCCCGGCTACCCCGGCTGACAACACGGACAACTCGCCCAATTTGGCTTCGAAAGAGCCGACAATTGAACTACCCTGATGTACTCCAACGCACCTCCTTTCCCCACTTGATCCGATGAGCCAGGCAAGATCTTCCAGCAAGAGCAAAAGTAGGGGCAGTGGCAAACACAAGAAGCCCCCTGTCTCCCCCATCAAGCCCGTCGAGACCGCATCCGACAGCGACGCCA
The DNA here is from genome assembly GCA_937928555.1 of uncultured Pirellulaceae bacterium. Lineage (GTDB taxonomy): Bacteria > Planctomycetota > Planctomycetia > Pirellulales > Pirellulaceae > Mariniblastus. Next base: position 72,362 of record CALFWR010000064.1, on the reverse strand, counting down.
GCCTGAATTTTGGTGCGGTCCTGTTGGGCATGGTCACCACCCTGATTTTGGTCTTTGGCGTGTTTGGCCTAGGAAGCGACGCGGTTGATCGACCAATGACCGAATCTGAAAAGGAACGGGCCGAAAGCCGCGCCCGCGCCGAACGAGCCGACACGCTTGATCAGATGATGATCGACCTGACGAATCTCAAAAACCAACCCGGTGTCACCGAACTGGTCGAACGAGTTAACCTCTGCGAGCAACGAATCTCGCTCGCCCACCGCATTCTTGAAAAGGAACCGACAGACCCACTGATGCGCCAGACTGCGGTTGTGGAAAACATGCTGGCCCACGTCAGGCTGTACGGATTGGACTTCAAGAACAACCTGAATATCGCCGATTGCTCAAGCCGACTCAAAGAAGCGTTTACTCCCTACCTTGAAGACCCCGATCGCAAGATCTACTCCAACGCACAGATCGCCCGACTCACATTTTCCTCGTTCGAGAAAATCAAATCCGGCAGCGACGAACTGGACGACCTGGTTGCTCTGTTTACCGAAATAATCCAACGGTTTCCTGACGACCGATATGTCGCATCAATGATCGAATCGCATCTGAACGTCCTTATCTCATCAGACCCAAGATACGCCCAGAAAGTATTTTCTAGGATTCGTGCAGAGAACTCCGAAGGCTCCATTTCGGATCTGATGGAATCCAAATTTCGCAACATCGCCGACAGCATTGTCCTTCGGCAAGCTGAGTTTGAGAGAAAGTACTCCGATCGTTGGGCCAGCGGCAAAGCCGGTCGCGAGGAACTGGTCCGAACATCGCGAGAACTGCTGGCCAAACCGAAAATTGGAATTCAGGTCGTTAATCGCGTCGCCACTTTTGGAATCTGGTTGGAGAAAAATGGCTGGTACGAAGACGCCATGTTGATCTTCGACGAGATCGCCAGTTGTCCTCGCAATGGAAATCTGCACAACGATTTTCATGACAAAGCCGACGCCATCGGAGCGGCAGGAATCAGGCGATGCAACCTCACTGGCAAAGTTCTGTTCTACCGGGGCATGGACGGGCAAGGCAAAAGCCTTGACGATGCGGCACTCAAAAAGCACGTTGTGATTGTCGTCTACTGGTCCGAAAGCTCCGCCGAATCACTCCAGTATCTCGAACAACTCAACAAGGGTGCTCGCACCCTTGGTAACAAAGCGGTCACGATTCTGGCAGTCTGCCTGGACCGTAAACTCAACAGGAAACTTGCCTTTTACAAAAACAAGGCACCCCAGATCAAAATCGTGCTGCACACCAACGCGAACGAAATCAATTCTCTCTACCAAAGCTGTCCTCCAAGCAAGCTTCCCCATGTGATGCTTGTTGGCTATGGAGGCAGGGTTCATGACGTCAACACCGAACCGTTAGACGTTCGCAACGATGCCCTTAACCTGGTAACCCAACGCAACCCGTAGCCCGCAGCCCCGTTCGGCGATCACCGCCGACCCCGTTGGTATGCAGCGGCCTTTTGTCGAATCAGTTTTTTTATTCGGTGCAAATCACCGACTCAATTTTGAACCCAAGCCAATCGGTGAATCATGTACTCAAAAAATAACCTTGTGTTTGCGACCTGCATCGCCTGCCTTGTCACTTTGCCATTTTCTTCAAACCTGTTTGCCCAGACAGGGTCGGATTCAAAAACGCAAGCCGGATATTTGGGCGTCATGCACACGCTCACCGATGACAACGACTCGATCATCACCAACGTCGCCAAAGGTTCTCCTGCCGACGGAACCCTGTACGCCAACGACATTTTGCTGGCAATGGACGGCCAACGCTTTGACAAATCAACGTCGCTAAACGAACTTGCTTCGAAAAAGAAACCGGGCGACAAAGTCACATTGAAAATCAACCGGCTTGGCAAAACACAAACCGTCAATTTGACTCTTGCCGCCAAACCTCAAGCAACCGGCAAACAGGCCGCCAGCTCCTTTCAACAGCTGACCTTTGCATCCGAAGACGGGCTCACCGTCACTGCGGATCTTTACAAAAACGTTGCCGCTGAAGGTGCACCCTTTATTGTCCTGTGCCACCAGGCGGGCTGGTCACGAGGCGAGTACCGCGAGATCGCGCCCAAACTCAACGCGTTGGGATTTAATTGCCTGGCAATCGATCAACGATCCGGCAACGCGGTCGGCGTCAAAAACATGACCGTTCAAGCTGCCAAAAAAGCCGGAAAGGCAACCGAGTTTGTCGACGCAGAACAGGACATCGTCGCCGCCCTCAAATGGGCCAAACAGCGCAACCCCGACAGCAAAATCATCCTCTGGGGCAGCTCTTACAGTTCCGCATTAAGCCTGCGAATCGCCGGCGAACATCCTGAACTTTTGGACGGCGTGTTGGCATTCGCCCCCGGAGAGTACTTCGCGCGATTGGGCAAACCCAAAGACTGGATCGCCCGTTCGGCAAAGAACATTACCGTCCCCGCATTCATCACTTCCGCCAAAGCCGAAGCGAGAAACTGGAAGTCCATTTTCGATGCGATCCCGGGCAACTCCAAAGTAAAATTCCTGCCTCGAACCACCGGCAATCACGGCTCAAGAGCGCTCTGGGAACGATTCAGCGACCACGCGGACTACTGGACCAGCGTCAAAGAATTCCTCTCCCAGTTTTGATGAAATTTGCTAGCTCGGCGGTCCCCGCCGAGCTACCTTCTACTCATAAAACGTTGTATTCGCGTCAACCATCTTTGCCCACTGCCGGGGCACGGGATTGTCTTTACCGGGAACGACGACCTGGTTCAGTTGCGCGACTCCGACATGGTCAGCCCAAAACAGCAACCCGCCACGGCGAGCGGGAAAAGAAAGACCGTTGATCATGCACAGGTCAATGTCGCCAGGTTCGTTGACGATTTCTTCTTCAAGGATCCGCGTGGCTTCGACAGCCATCTGCGCCATGATCTGCACCGCGATCGATTCAAGGGCTTCGATGTCGCATTCCCTTGATTCCGATTTGCGATAGGCCTTTAACTGATCGTCGACATCCGGATCGAATCGCGGTTCGTCGCCGTCGTATGAATAAAAACCGTTGCCAATTTTGCGACCCAGGCGATTGGTTTTCACCATCCGCGGCAGGATCGGTGACATTGAAACGCAGCGCAATCCGTTTTCCCACATGCTGCGGCCGGCATACATGCACGTGTCGGCACCAATGATGTCGATAATCTGAAACGGGCCGCCCAAAAAACCAAACTCGCGAACCGCTTCGTCGATCGATTCAATTGCATAGCCCTGGGCATACAATTCCAGTGACTCGTTCAGCATCGCGGCCAGCAGACGATTCACCACAAACCCCGGACAATCGTTGATCGCCACCGGCATCATGCGAAGCTGCCGCACAAAGCTCACCCCGCGCGCGATCGTCGCTTCGTCGGTGTCAGGACCGCAGATGACTTCCACCAGCGACATCAGTTCGGGATGACAAAAATGAATCCCGCAAAATTGCGTTTTATCTTTTGACCAAGGCGCGAGCGACTCGACGGGAATCGCCGAAGTATTCGTCGAAAACCAGGCAGGAGCCCCTTCGATGCCGGCGGCTTTCTCGAGCACATTCGTTTTCACACCCGCCGTTTCGACCACCGATTCGATCACCAGGTCAACACCCGCCAGGCCGTCGTAACCCGGAATCGCAGATACACTTCCTTTGGCCGATTTGGCCTCGACATCCGCAACCGCCGCCGCCGTTTTGGCCGGATCGGCGTCCAACAAGCGGACATCGATGCCCGCCTGAACGCACCTCGCGGCGATGGACTTGCCCATCACACCGGCACCGATAATTGCCACCGATGAAACCGGCTGGCACTCGATCGACATATCCACCAGACCTGGCTGTTTTCGGTTGTCGCGTTCAAGAAAGTAATGATGAAGCAAACCGCGGCTGGCCGGGCTGCCATACACCTGAGCAAAGGCCATCGATTCGGAAGCTTCCGCTTCGGCGGCGGACAGGGGAGCGGTCCGAGCCAGGTGCTCCAGGGCAACCGTCGGCGCGTAAGGAAAGATCTCGCCGGACTGCACGACGCGGCGGGCCAATGGTGAAACGATCTCTGAAATGTTTTCGTGTCCGGGCGCAGGTCCTTCCAGGCGAGTTCGTTTTTCCTGCCAATCGCTATCGGCACTTTCGTGGATCAGCTCGACAGCGGCTTTTTCCAACGACTCCGTTACCGAATCACCCCCGCATTCGATGACCCGATCCACCAGCGAGACTTCCGCAGCACGCGCGGCGCCAACCGATTGACCGGTGGCCACACATTGGGCGCCAAATTCAAACGAGGTCAAACGCGGCAAACGGCTCGTGCCAGCCCAACCCGGAACCAGGCCCAGCTTGACTTCTGGCAGCCCAAGAATCGTTCGCTTGTGATTCGTTGCGATCCGATAGTCACACCACATCGCAATCTCCAGACCCCCTCCAACCGCCGCACCATGGATTGCGGCCACCGTTGGAAACGGGCAAGTATTGAACTTTTTCATGACACCTCGGCCGTGATCACAGAACTGAACGATCCTTTCGTCGCTCCAGTCCCACGTGTCGCGGATATGCTTTAGGTCCGCACCGGCAACGAATATCGAGGGCTTGGCTGAAATCAGAATCGCGCCGCGGAGGTCGCGACCTGACACTTCGCTGATCGCCGAATCGAGTGCCGCAAACAAGGCATCATCAAGCACATTGGCAGATGAGTTCGGCACATCCATTTCGATGACTACAATCTGGTCATCGATTTGGCTGGGCCGGATACGAACGGGGGAGTTGGGGTCTGACATAGGTTTGAAATCCGGACTATTCACAACGCGGGATCGATCGGGACACGACGCAGGGTCGTGAATAATTCGGCGAAAAGGACTACGCGAAACAACAGGGGTCGGTGAAAATGTATCGGCGAACTCTGGCGAGTCCAGCGAACAGGATTTTACAACGGTAATGAAATGAAGTGGCTTGTAGCGATCGGTTTTCTGGCCCTGTTAACTTTTCCCGGTTGCGATCGGGGCTCCAAAGCCAAAACGGCCGATGCCCCCGATGGCTCCAAACGAGGGATTGGGACCGTTGACCTGACGGTTGACTTTGGCAGCGAGGGCGGCGAGAAAAAGCCGATCGATGTCGCGGTCGTGTGCTCCGAAGATTCAACGGTCCTGTCGATCCTCGAGCGTGCCCACAACACCGGGGATCTGGACCTGAAATTCCGGGGCAGCGGAGAGACGGCATTTGTCGAATCGATCAGTGGCGTCAAAAACGAGGGTGCCGGCGGGCAGAACTGGATTTTTCGCGTCAACGGGAAAACGGGCGACAAAAGTGCCGGAGTTTATGAGGTTAATCCGGGAGACAAGGTTTCTTGGCAGTTTGGCGAACTCCCCGAAGAACTGCTCAACCCATAATCCGACGTGAACAAATGGCCTTTATCAACTATCATCTCGGCTGACGAAACGCGTCCGGGCAAAGTAGCACGCCTCTCCGAAGTGTCAAAAATCGCCTCGGAGAGGCGAGCTACTTGGTTGCCAACCGAAACTCCTGGCTGTCTCATTGCACTAGCGCGACCACGCTCAACCAACAACGACAAGACAAAGCATGAACCGCTACCCAAACATCATCCGCGACACACTCATCCTTCTGGTCCTGCTGGCGATCGGAATCTCCAGTCGATTTATGCTGCTGGACCTGCCGAACTTCAAACCGGTGGCGGCGATCGTGATGTTTGCGGCGTTCTGGTTTCGAAGCTTTCGCGTGGCGGGCCTTGCTCTGCTGCTGATCATGCTTGCCAGCAACGTGGGGCTTGACTCCTGTCCCTGGCAAATCACCTGCGGGGTGTTGGGCGGGTTGCTGGCGGCTGCGTGGTTGGGCAGAAACTTTCGCAGCAACTTCGATTCGGCCCGCGATGTCTCGGCCAGCCCACTGCGGGCCGGCGGGCTGCTGTTGGGTTCGGCTTTCGCGATGTCGCTGGCTTTCTTTGTGATTTCGAATTTCTCTGTGTGGGCGATGGGGCAGTGGTACCCGTTGACCGGAAGCGGACTGGTTAGCTGCTTTGCTGCCGCGGTGCCGTTTTTCAAGTACACGCTGTGCGGTGACATGATGTTCTGCACGTCGCTGTTTGGCGCATGGTGGTTGGTGGCGTCGTTGGCAACTTCACACGCGCCGGAGACCGTGGACCAACAAGCCATCGTTCGGCAGTAAAGTGTCTGAACTCGGTGCCAAACCCCCGCGAAAAGCTGGACCGTCGATCAACCGTTCGGGGCTAAACTACTGCAATCTCGAGCACTTGTTCTCTCTGAACACGGCCCTGGCAGCGGCCATCTTTGTTTTGGCTCTGATCACAATCAACGGCAGTGACGCCAGGGTCATCTTCTACGGTGCCGTTTTGGCAATTGCTTTTGCCACCTTTCAGGTGTCGGCTGCCTGGACGGTGCTTGGGCTCGGCGTCTTATAGAAGCGTCTGTTACTTGGCCGGTTGTATTAGTCGCAGCAGTGTTAAACTGTATTCCGGCAAACTGGATCAAGGATCAAACAGGAAACTACGATGAGAAATATTCTGATTGGCCTAATTCTCAGTCTCGCTTGGCCTCACTTTCTGGCCGCCGACGAACCGACCCTGGCAATTGTCAACGCGAATATCGTCACGATGAATTCGCAACAACCACAGGCCCAAGCCATCCTCGTGGGCGCCGATGGAAAGATCGCAGCGGTCGGGTCGTCGGCAGACATCAAATCAAAAGTCGACCAGAAAACCAAAGTCATCGATGCTGATGGCAAGTTCCTCATGCCGGGCTTCATCGAAGGCCACGGGCACTTTCTTCGCCTTGGTGAATCCCGCATGATGCTGGACCTGACCCAAGCCACTTCTTGGGACGACATCGTCGAACAGGTGCGACTTGCGTCCGAAACGACACCACCGGGAAAGTGGATCGTCGGCCGCGGCTGGCATCAGTCGAAGTGGAAAGAAAAACCAACGCCCAACGTCGAAGGCTATCCCACCCACGAGACACTCTCAAAAGCTTCACCCAACAACCCCGTCCTGCTAACCCACGCCAGCGGACACATGGATTTTGCCAACGCCTACGCGATGCGATTGGCCGAAATCGATGACAAAACCGAAAACCCCAAAGGCGGCGAGATCCTCCGCAGCGCCGACAAAAGTGCCACCGGTGTCTTCCGCGAAAGAGCTTCCGGGCTGATCTGGACAGCCAAGTACCGCGACCAACCCAGGGGCGGCGGTGAGAATCAGTTGGACTACCTGACGCGTGCCGCGGAATTGGCTTCGGCAGAATGTGTCAGCAAAGGCATCACCAGTTTCCAGGATGCAGGGTCTTCCTTTTCCGAAATCGAATTTCTGAAACTGGCCGTCGGTCTTCACATCCAGCCACGATTGTGGGTCATGGCCAGAGACAGCAACCAACAGCTGCTGCAAAAAATGGGACGGACACGGGTTATCGGATTCCGCGATCACCGATTTACCTGTCGGGCGATTAAACGATCCATCGACGGAGCCCTTGGCGCTCACGGCGCTTGGTTGCTGGCTCCCTATCAGGACCTACCAACGAGCAGTGGATTGAATACCCGTTCGATGCGTTCACTGGAAGAAGCCGCCGTTGTCGCGATGAAAACCGACTGTCAGTTCTGCGTTCACGCGATCGGCGACCGGGCCAACCGTGAGGTGCTTGATCTGTTCGAAAGGCAATTCGCCGCCAACCCGAGCGACGATTCGCGCCGCTGGCGGATCGAACACGCCCAACACATCGACCCGGCCGACATCCCGCGTTTCGCTGGCCTGGGCGTGGTTGCTTCGATGCAGGCGATTCACTGCACCTCCGATGCGATCTTTGTTTCCAAACGCCTGGGCGAACGCCGCGCCAAACAAGGTGCCTACGTGTGGAAGTCTCTCTGGGACAGCGGCGCGGTGGTGACCAACGGCACCGACACGCCTGTCGAAGACGTCGACCCCCTAGCCAGCTTTTACGCCACGGTGACCCGGCGATTGACGCCGGACGTGACCTTCTATCCCGAACAATGCCTCTCGCGGCAACAGGCTCTCGAGTCGTACACCATCAAGAACGCTTACGCGGCGTTCGAAGAAGACATCAAAGGCTCACTCGAGCCCGGCAAACTGGCGGACTTCGTCATCCTCTCCAACGACTTGCTGACTTGCACCGACGAAGAAATCAAAACCACCCAGGTACTCAAGACCTTCATCGGTGGCGACCTGGTGTTTGAAAAGGACAATTGATGCTTTCAGTTCTGGATATTTTTCGAGTCGGCATTGGACCCTCGAGCTCCCACACTGTCGGGCCGATGCGAATTGCGGCTCGATATCTCAAGCGACTGAATCAACACACGCTTGACACCGATCCCGCAAGAATCGAAATTCGCTTGCTGGGATCGTTGGCGTGGACCGGTGAAGGCCACGGCTCGCCACGCGCGGTCCTGCTGGGATTGCTGGGATTCGAGCCCGAAACGATCGACATGGAATCCGCCGGCAATGCCATCGATAATCTTCGCGAAACCGGAAAGCTGATGCTGTGCGGCGTCGCAGTGAACTTTGATGAATCGGCCGACTTGATTCTGGATACCGAAACTCCTTCGGTGCTTCATCCCAACGGCATGGTTCTGACGGTCTTTGACGCCGCAGGCGCGGCGCTGGACCAGCGGACATACTATTCCACCGGCGGCGGTTTCATTGCATCGGCTGAGCAACTGAGCAAAAAGCCGGAAAACGACATGATCAGCGTCGGTGCCACGGTGCCGTTTCCCTTTGGTAGCGCCGACGAACTATTGGCGAACTGTGCAGAGCAAAACAAAGCCATCCACGAAGTTATCTTTGCCAACGAAGACGTCATGCGCCCTCGCGGCGAGACCGAATCGAATCTTGACCGGATCGCCGCGGTCATGAACCAGTGCATCGATCGGGGCTTGAACACCGAAGGCATTCTTCCGGGCTTGATCAAAGTCAAACGCCGGGCTCCGGAGTTGTGGCGGGAACTGGCCAGTCCGGACAAATCAAAGATGCCCGAAGAGTTGTTCGACTGGCTGAACGTTTACGCGATGGCCGTCAACGAAGAAAACGCTGCCGGAGGGCAGGTCGTCACAGCACCGACCAACGGAGCCGCCGGCGTGATCCCGTCGGTGCTGCGGCACTATTGCTTTGGCAAAGACGCGAATCCCGACGACGTGCGAACTTTTTTGCTGACCGCGGGAGGCATTGGGCTGCTGTACAAGCAACGTGCGTCGATCTCGGGCGCGGAAATGGGATGCCAGGGCGAAGTCGGTGTGGCCTGTTCGATGGCCGCCGGGGGGCTGGCGGCCGTTTGGGGCGCGACGCCGCCACAAGTTGCCAACGCGGCAGAGATCGGAATGGAGCACCACCTGGGGATGACTTGTGATCCGGTCGGCGGCCTGGTGCAGATCCCTTGCATCGAACGCAACGCCATCGGCGCCGTCAAAGCCGCCAACGCGGCGCGGCTTGCGATGCGGGAAAAGGATCAGATGAAAGTCAGCCTGGACCAGGTGATCGAAACGATGCGACAAACGGGGCTGGACATGTCCTCCAAGTACAAGGAAACCAGTCAGGGCGGACTGGCCGTGAACGTGGTAGAGTGCTAACGCTTTGTCGCGGCGCGGATCGAGACACCGTCGCAGTTCATCAAAGTGCCACCGCGGTCTCGCCCCAGTTTGAAATCGAAAGCGTGACCCGCTGGCCGTGAGGCCTCGAGTTCGAGCCACCCGTCTTGAAAGAACCCGGAGGCTTTGTCTCTGGTTCAATGCGACAGACAATCATTACCCCGGATTATTCACGAGGCGTGGGCGTGACTTTCAGTTCAGCCAATGAACGCCGTATCGGTCCAGATAAAATCGCTTTCCTGCACTTCATCAGCGAGGTGAACCGAAATTTCCGAGGCGCACCCGGTGTCACGTTAGCTTTTGTGTGGCTCAACCCGATCAACGCCCGTTGTCGTGAATAATTCCGGATTACGTTCTCTCCGCTTCAAGCCCGAGGCCTCACGGCGAACGGCTCACAGGATGACGGCCCTGCGTAGGCCGGATCAAGGACGCGACTTACCTCACCGGCGAACAAACGCAAATCCATCCGCAGCTCTGCAAAAGTGCTCCACCGTTTCGGTGCGTCCGCCGCTCCGGCAAACGCCGTGCTCTCCTGCGCTGCATCTCCAAGCCGCTCGCCGCACACAACCTTCTACCCCCAGCTCTCCACATCCAAAAAATTCCAAATTCTCCCCAAGACCAACACCTGGCCAGCGAATAAACAAAGAGTTGTCCCCACTTCAACTCAACTCGAGCACCCAAAAATGGCTTCTGCCGCATATCCGCAAACCTGTCCGCCGTACAAAACCCAACAGGCAAACTTTCACCGCCACCCGCAGGCTCGTGTCGCCGACACGCACTCCAAAGCTATCGGATACCTGTTCTGGGTCGTCGGGTTCACGGGAGCCCACCGCTTCTTCTATGGCAAATCGCTTACCGGCGTCCTCTGGTTCTTTACCTTTGGCCTGTTCGGAATCGGCTGGCTGATCGACCTGTTCCTAATCCCCTCAATGGACCGCGAAGCCAGCCACCACTTCCGCTCGGGCGACACGGACTACAACCTGTCGTGGGTCTTGCTGGTCTTCCTTGGTGTCTTTGGCTTGCATCGCTTTTACCAGCAACGAATCTTTACCGGGATCCTGTACCTGTTCACCGGCGGCCTGTTCGGCATCGGCTACATCTACGACGTGCTAACGATGAACAGTCAGATCGACGACCTGCACGCAAAGCGACGCCAACAATACGCGAAGTAACCCGGCGAATATTTTGAGATACGACTTGTCAATTAGTATTGGATTACGCCTTGAGTGAGCTCTTACTTCCTGAGGCTTTTCAGTTTTTCCTTTTGAGCATCGTCCAAAACCGAATTCAATTCGCTCTTAAACTCTTCAGCAAGTAGTTCGCGAGCTTCGAATATTTTCTCAAAACGCAACTTTGATTCTTTTTCATAACCCAGAGACAGCCTCCTTATCCTCGATTGTTGCTCCTCACTGATTTCAAGTTTTTCAACCATTGCAGGATGAGAAAGCCCTAACGCATTTTCATGAGTGCCGGTAAGCACCTGTAGCTCTATTTGTTCAAACCTCTCCATTTGGTGCTCTACCAGCAAAGATGTAAGCTCTTCTGGATACGAAGGCGTCTGATTCAAAAGCTGCGCCAATCTGTTCTTTTGAAACCGAGGGTGCGAAATCGATTTTGACACAACGAGCTGATTCAAATCCTTGCGCTGATCATTGGTTAAATCGATCTCATCCCATACAAATCTGGAAGCGAAACAAAGGTGTCAAGTGTCAAGCACCCGAAATAAAGGTGTCAAGTACCGTTTTTGCAGAATAGGCAATCGCTTCTGGTTATGATATGCTTTCGTCCGATTAACAAAACGGTACTTGACACCTTTATTCGTTGACTCGGTACCTTTTATTGGCCCCTTGGGCTGCAAAATTCCGATCCAACCAGGAAAGGGGTACTCATTAACCATGCCCAGCCCCGTCAAGATGCCAAAAATCCCAATGGTCCTTGAACAACATCGCGTCGCGATCACGCCGATGAAAAATAAATACCGAATCGGATCGACGATGGAATTCGCTGGGTACGACACGTCGATTGCCGACGCTCGGCTAGATCTGTTAAAGTCTTCGGCCGAATGCTACTTGCACCACCCGCACACGACGCCAATCGAAGAAAAATGGTACGGTTGGCGACCGATGACATGGGACGGCAAACCAATCATTGATCGCAGCCCGGCGTTTGAAAATGTCTGGATCGCCGCCGGCCACAACATGTTGGGAATCAGTATGGCCACGGGAACAGGACAGATGATCGACAACATGATTCGTGGCCAAAAAAGCCAGATCGACGCGGCCCACTTTCGATTGTCCAGGCTCTGCAAAACGAAAATTTAATAAGGCTGGAAACTTGGTTCGGATTTGAGAGCAATTATGACACACCGCAAAAAAATTCGGTTCTCGATTTTCCATCTGCTGCTGTTCACATTGCTGGTCGGCATGTTTCTTGCATTCAAGACCAACCCAAAATCCAAATGGGAAAAAATGAGCGTTCGTCAGGCCTACGATCATTTGGAAAAGACGATCAAAAAATACGATCCCAAATTCGACTGGAACGCCTCGCCTGCGTCGCCCGAAACGATTGCCCGGCTAAGAAAAGAATTGCCTGACGCGCCTCGCCAGTTTTTTGAACTGCTGGAAATCTGCGACTACACCGCTTGCGGTCTGTTTAGCCCGATCGATCTCACCCCGCTACACAAACTGAAGGATGGCACGCAAGTTCAGATGGATTTTTTCTATGGAAATGGATTTCAGCACGAAGGTTGGGTGCCGGACAAATACGGGATCTGCAAATCTGAAAAGCACTGGCGGAAGGGATGGATTCCTTTGGGAGACTTCAACGGCGATCCAATTTTTATCGACATGGACCCTTCCGAAACCGGAATCCCAGGCCAAATCGTTAGCATTCAAACGGATGGTTGGTATCTCGATCCACAAGCGTATTCAATCGCTCACTGGCTTTACCGCATCGCCGAAAAAGTCGAAAAAGACAAAGAGTTCGACGGCTTTGCTTTCGTCTATCATCCAATGCCGCCACTTGAGTGATCCCCCAATGACGCACCAATGACTCCCGACGGCCCACAACACAGATCGGCGGTACGGCCTTGCCAGCGCCGGGTCTGGACAACGACAACCTCTACTCCTCGATCGACATTCTGGGCGGTGACGGCGGCAGCCTCGGTCGTTATGGTTACACGTACGATTTGAACAAGAATAAAACGTCTGAACAGATAACTGATGCTGGGGCGGTCAATGGTTTTGGGACCCGAATAAAGGTGTCAAGTACCGTTTTTGCAGAATAGGCAAGCACTTCTAGCTATGATATGCTTTCTTCTTTGTCGCCAATGGAGTTATGAAGATGGGCCGAGCACCTCGTGCTGACGTTGCAGGCGGGATTTACCACGCGCTTAATCGTGGCAATGAGATTGACACAACGGTACTTGACATCTTTATTCGTCAGCTATCTCAACGAGGACTTCGAAGGCGGTCAGACGACTTTTTTCACCAACCCCGAACGGGTGGTCCAACCGGTCAAAGGCGACGCCTTACTGTTTCAGCATCCGCTCGTTCACGAAGGCAGCATCGTCACCGCCGGCGTAAAGTACGTGGCTCGAACGGACGTGATGTACCGCAAATAGCCCGGCGCACTTTAAGCCCAACGGATTCTTTTGGATCCGGCCCCCGCTACTGGCATCGCGTCCCTGTCAACCACGCCCCAAAGCGTTTCAAAAACGGTGCCCGAGCCCTTGGGTGACATTCCTCACCCACGATCTCGGTTGGCTCACTGCAGGGCACGCAAGCATCGCATTCAACAATAACTTCTTCGCCACAAGGATCGCACTCGACCGGGACTTCTTCAACAAGCACCGAATTGCCCACGTCTGTCACCGAATCGACTTCAACCGCCTCGCAGGGACCACAGGGATCCGGCGTCACAATTTCTTCACAGCCGCAATCTTCGGCAAAGCTCTCACCATCGCCGGAGTAACCTCCCGAGATTGGCCGGCCGCTATCAAGCGACAGTGGATTGCCGTTGCCGTTGATAGGGATGCCAGAATAAATCGGCCCCGGTCCGCCAAGGAACTGATCCAGGCGATTGCTGATCAAATTGTTGATCAACGGAGGAAGGCCCGGTATTTGCGGCGGGTTGCCCGAAGCACCCGTGTTCGGAGGATTCGGAACAAGCTCGGCAAACGTGTTGCCACCAAAGTCTTCACCAAAACCCAACTCAATGTTGCTCAGTAAGTCGTTGCCCGCGATGACCGATGAACTGCCCGGGGTGTCGATCCCGTCATCAAAGCCTGCGGGCTGGACCTGTGTCACGGTGTAGTTGCCCGCCGTCAGATCGTCGAATGAAAACTCACCATTGGCATCGGTAAAGGTTGTGATTTCGACCGGATTACCATCGACATCTGTTCCGGTAAGAATAATCTCCACACCGGCGATTGGCTCTTCACCCGGACCCTGAACTCCATCGTTGTTGTCGTCCTGGAAAACGGTTCCCGAAATGCTGCTCAAAGGAACAGGCGGCAGGTCAACGATCACGGGGTCATCGGGCGTCCCCTGATCCGACGGATCATCCGAATTACTAGTGCCCGGGTCGGTCCCACTGTCGCTCAGGTCCGTTGCCACCAAGGGATCTCCGCTGGAATTCGCCAGAGGATCTCCCGTTTCACTGATCGCTTCACCGGTTCCACTTACCTGATTCTCAAGCTGACCCATGACCTGGTCGGGATCAATTTCAACGTCAAAACTGAGCGTAAACGAATCGCCGGTCTGGAAAATATTGGTCGCCGTCTGATCGATCAGCTCGGTATCGGCAGAGCCATTGAAGGCCGAATTGATCGCAATGCTGCTTCCCGGATCCGTTGTGCCGGAAACAACTGAAAGATTGTTGGCGGTCACAAGCGCCGATCCGAACTGAGCTGTCAAATCTTCAATCAAACTCAAATTCGCTAGGTCAACGGTGCCTGTGTTCTCGACAACCACCTCAAAGGTCACCACGTAATGACCCAGCGGCGTCAGCACCGGCTCACCAATGACTGCCTTGGCGATGCCAATGTCAGCGATCTGAATCGGCGTTGGATCGTTGGCAAACGTTCCGTCACCATTGATGTCACCTTCATTCTCCCCGTTGGGATCGGTACCGTTATCCGATTCATCCATTGCCTGAATCGGTGCCCCCGTGTCGTCGACTAACGGATCGCCGTTTCCATCAAGACCATCGCCGGTCACGACGCCCTGATTTTCAAGAGCCTGAGAAACACTATCAACACCGTCAGGATCAATGGTAACGGTAAACACAACTTCAAAAGCGTCGCCGACATTCAGTTGGCCGCTGCCATCGAGCAGGTTAAGTGACGTGTCACCTTCCCACGCGGAGTTGGCTGCCGGAGCCACGCCGGAACCCGTGAAGTTCTGAACTGACAGGTTGCTTGCAGATACAAACGCATTCCCGAATTCGGCCGCCAGATCATCCAACAGCTCAAGGTTCGTTAAGTCCACCGTCCCCGTGTTTTCGACCACGAACGTAAAGGTCACGTCAAAGTTTTCTCCGTTGGGAACCGCGTCGCCGGCCTCTTTAGCGAGTCCAAGCGATGGAATGTAAACCGGTGTCGGGTCGTCTGAAGTCCCTTGATCACCGTTGGCGTTGGGGTTGCCGTTCGATGGCTCCGTTCCGTCATCCGAATCATCGGTAGCGGTGATCGGGTTGCCGTCGCTATCTTCAAACGCGTCGCCGTTGGAATCGACCGCATCGCCCGATACAGTGACCTGATTCTCAAGTGGAGCGGTCGCAGTTCCACCAGCGTCGGGATCAATTTCGACATTGAACTGAACAACAAAGGAATCACCAACGGCCAGCAGCGATGGACTCGAACCGTCGATCAATTGGGTAAAACCATCCCCATCAAAATTGGCAGAATCAAGCGCAACGGTGCTGCTCGCATTGGCAGGTGCCGTGACCAGAATCAAATCGTAGGCATCGACGAACTGGCCACCAAACTGGGTCGCAATGTCATCGGTCAGGCTCAGGTTTGCCAAATCAACCGTGCCGATGTTCTCGACCACCAACTGGAAGACCGCTTCAAAGTTCCCGTTGGGCAGCAACTGAGGTTGACCCAGAACTTCTTTCGCAACTCCAACGTCTGCGATGATGATCGGCGTCGGATCGTTACCGACCACTCCGTCCATGTCATCACTGTCGTTTTCCCCATGGACGTCAGTTCCATCGTCGCTAACGTCGTTGGCAGTAATCGGATTGCCCGCGTCATCAGTCAGCGGAGTCCCATCGGGATTGATTCCCTCACCGCCGACGGAGGCCTGGTTTTCAAGTGCCTGCGAAACGCTGTCCAATCCATCAGGATCGATCTCGACAAAGAAAGTCACCTGAAAACGGTCTCCCACGTCCAGCGATCCCGTCCCATCGAAAATGTTCTGCGAGGTATCGCCTTCCCAGGCAAGGTTGACTCCCGGCGCGGTCCCGCTTCCATTAAAGTTCACGACCGCGAGATTGTCAGTGAAAACAAACGCATTTCCGAACTCGGCAGCGAGGTCATCAAACAGCGTCAGGTTGTCCAGAGCAACCGTCCCGGTGTTTTCGATAAAGAAGCGGAAATGCACACGAAAGTTGTCGCCGACCTGAATCGCGTCGCCTGCCGTTTTGGTAATCCCAATATCCGGGATCAGCAGTGGCGTCGGATCATCGCTCGTTCCGTTGTCACCCTGGGCGTCAGGATTGTCTCCGTTGGGATCTGACCCATCGTCGGATTCATCGCTGGTGGTGATTGGATCACCTGAAGAATCGTTGATCGGGCTTCCATTGGAATCAACAGCGTTGCCTGCAACAGTAACCTGATTCTCAAGCTGTGCGGGTGCTCCGACCGCGTCAGGATCCACTTCAACGGTAAACGTCACCACAAACGAATCGCCAACGCTCAGCAGCGTAGCAGCCGACGGGTCGATAATTTCTGTCGCCGCGCCTCCGTCCCAACTTCCATCAAGCGAAATGCTACTGGAAGCAGACGGCCCCGTAGCGAGCGTCAAATTCCCTGCACCAACGAAGACAGAGCCAAAGTTCGCGTTGAGATCCTCGATCAATGACAAGTCGGCCAAATCAACCGTCCCCGTGTTTTCGACCACCAACTGGTAGGTGACTTCGAAGTTGCCATTGTCCAATGCCAGCGGTGTGCCGACTTGCTCTTTGACGACCGACACATCGGCAATGATGATCGGGGTGGGGTCGTCGCCAAAGACTCCATTGCCGTCGTCTTCACCGTTCTCGCCGGTTGGGTCGGTTCCGTTGTCGCTGTTGTCGGAAGCCGATATCGGATCGCCACTGGCGTCTTCAAGCGGATCGCCATTCTCATTAAGGGCATCACCGGATGTCATCGCCTGGTTTTCCAGGGGCTGCGAAACGTTGTCGATACCATCGGGATCAATCGTCACGGTAAAGACAATCTCAAAAGAATCACCAACATTGGCCGTTCCACCAGAGACCAGCGACAGCGTCGTGTCGGCCTCCCAGGCGGCGTTGACGGTCGGGGCGGTTCCGGTGCCTGAGAAATTCGTAATGGCAAGTCCACCAACCGAAACGAATGCGTTTCCAAACTGGGCCGCGATGTCGTCGGTCACAGTCAGATTCGTCAGATCGACGTTTCCGGTGTTTTCCCAGAACAGCGTAAACGTAACGTCAAAGTTATCTCCGTTGGGAACCGCGTCGCCGGCCTGCTTCGCCAAACCAACACTTGGGATATAGGTCGGTGTCGGATCGTCGCTTCCACCACTATCATTCGGCTCGCCTACATTGTTGTCAGCGGTTTCTGAACCACTATCGGATTCATCGCTGGCGGTGATTTCATCTCCACTCTGATTGGTGAACGGGTTACCCATATCGTCGACACCGGTTCCTCCGACAGTCGCCTGATTGAGCAGGACTCCGGTGGCTTGCACGGCATCGACTTCGACCACAAAACTGATGGTGAACTGATCGCCTATCGCCAGCGTGTTGCTTGCGCTCTGGTCAAGTATGTCCGTCGCGGCAGTCCCATCCCAGTCGGTCGGATCAAGCGTAATGCTACTAAAGGCATCCCCCGGCGGTGTCACGAACGTCAAGCCCGAGACCCCCTGAAAGACACTGGCTCCGAACTGCGTTTCGATGTCGTCGACCAGCGTCAAACTGTCAAGATTCACTGTACCGATGTTTTCGACCACAAGCTGGTATGTGACCGCGAAGTTCCCGTTGGGCAGAACCGATGGCTGACCGATGACTTCTTTGGCAATGCTCACGTCAGCGATAATCAACGGCGTCGGATCGGCATCGGTACCTTGGTCGCCATTTTCTCCAGGGTTGGTGCCCTGCGGGTTGCTGCCATCATCCGAAACGTCATCGGCTCTTAGCGGGTCACCGAAATCATCGGTGAACGGGTTACCACTGCCATCAACGGCATCGCCATTGACTGTCGCCTGGTTTTCCAAAGCCTGCGAGACGCTGTCGATTCCATCAGGGTCAACGGTGACCGTGTAGATTACTTCGAATCGATCGCCGGGATCAAGATTCCCACCGTTGATCAAGGTCAGCACATTGTCAGCTTCCCAACCCGGGTTGGACGTCGGCGCGGTACCGGAACCAACAAACCCCTGAACGGCCAGTCCGCTCACCGACACAAACGCATTTCCAAACTGGGATTCGATATCATCGAAGAGCGTCAGATTGTTGAGGTTGACTGATCCCGTGTTCTCCACAATCAGGGTGAAAGTCACATCAAAGTTGTCACCGTTGGCAACGGCATCGCCCGCAGATTTGACAATCGCAATCTCGGGAACGATCGCCGCTGTCGGTTCGTCGGTGTCGATTCCGGTTCCTGTGTCGGCCCCACTTTCGTCGTCAACCGTTACCGTGGAGCCATCAAAGTTTGTGCCTTCTCCGGAGATGGTAGCGGTGTTGACAAGGAAATCCGAATCTTCATCGATCAGGTCGGGATCGACAACGACACCGAATTCAATCGTAAAGTCGTCACCGGCCTTCAGAAATTCCCCGGTCTCCGCAGCATCAAACAGATCCAGCGATGTATCACCATTCCAGGCAGCGTTAATCAACGACGCCGGTATGTTGCTTGCCGGATTCGTTGCTCCGATAGTTATCGTCGGTGTTGTTGCCGATACAAACGCGGCTCCGAATTGCGCGGCGATGTCCTCGCTCAAGCTCAGATTGCTCAAATCCACCGTGCCGCTATTCTCAATTCGCAACGTCACGGTGATCTCGGAAGTCCCATCTCCATTGTCAACGGCATCCGAATGGGTCTTGTAAATCCGCACCTGAGGAACTTCGAATGGCGTTGGATCGTCCGTGCCTCCTTCGCCATTGTCACTGTTGGGATCAAGGCCATCATCTGATTGGTCGTTGACAGCACCCTGAGCGGAGTCAGCAGATCCTTCGACCTGATTCTGCGCCAAACCGTCGGTCGGATCTCCGTCTTGCAATTCACTGGCGTCGATACGAACCGTGAATGAAACGACAATCTGTTCGCCAACCTGGAGCACACCGCTGGTTCCATCGAACAGGTTTGTCTGGGAACCGCCGCCAAGGAATCCCGCGTTGAGATTTGGCAAATCGCCAGGGTTGGCAAGCGAATGGCTGACAATCGCCGGTCCCGTGACCAGACCGCTGCGGTCCAGTGCACCCGTCAAAACAGTTGGATCAAAGGCATCACCAAAGGTTGACGTCGTCGTCAGGTCATCCAACAGCTGGAGGTTCGTTAACTCGACAGTTCCCGTGTTTTCAATTACCACAAGGTACTGCACGTCGAACGAACCGGTCAATTCGTTGCCCATGCCATCGGTTGCGGTGATGACCTGGTTGGCCTGCTTCCCAACGCTCAGAGCAGGCAGCAACAGCGGAGTAGGATCATCACTACCGCCGGTGTCACCATCGGCACCGGTGTTGGTATCCGATGGCTCGGTGCCGCTATCGGAATCATCGTTTGCAGCAATCGGGTCACCGCTGGAATCGTTGATCGGATCACCATTTTCGTCAACAGCATCGCCACCGGCGGTGGCCTGGTTATCCAGCGGACCAGATGTTCCCGTCGCGTCGGGATCGACTTCCACCGTAAACTGAATAATGTAGGAATCGCCAACCACCAGTGAAGTTGCTGCTGACTGATCGATCAACTCGGTGACCAAATCTCCATCCCAGTTGGCGGAATCAAGAACAACGCTGCTGCCGGGATCGCTCGGCCCCGAAATCAGCGTAGCGCTACCGGCACCCACGAACGCCGCTCCAAACTGGGCGCTGATGTCATCAATCAATGACAGGTTGGCAAGATCCACAGTGCCGGTGTTTTCCACAACCAACTGGTAGGTGACTGCAAAGTTATCGTTGGCCAGTTGAACCGGCGTGCCAAATACTTCCTTGGTCACTGCAACATCGGCGATAATGATCGGTGTCGGGTCATTGCCCGGCGTACCATCGCCATTGTCTTCGCCATTCTCACTGTCGGGGTCCACTCCGTTGTCGGAATCGTCTGTGGCCTGAAGGGTGCCGCCCATGCCGTCATCGATCGGGTTGCCATTCTCATCAAGCGCGTCGCCGGTAATGTCAGCCTGATTTTCCAAAGCCTGGGAAATGCTGTCGATGCCGTCGGGATCGATCGTCACCGTGAACGTGACTTCAAACGAATCGCCAACGTCCAATTGTCCGGTGCCATCAAGGATATCCAGTGCCGTATTGCCGTTCCACGCGCCATTGACTCCCGGTGCGGTGCCGGTCCCGACAAAGTTCTGCACACTCAGACCGCTGGCTGAAACAAACGCATTGCCAAACTGCGACGCCACGTCGTCAAACAACGTCAAGTTGTTCAAGTCAACGGTTCCATTGTTTTCCACGACCAGCGTGAAAGTTACGTCAAAGTTATCCCCGTTGGCGACCGCGTCACCGGCAGCTTTGGCCAATCCAATCGCTGGCACGTACAAAGGCGTCGGATCGTCCGGATCATTACCTGGATCAGACGGATCCTGAACGTCTTGGGCATCGGTCGGGTCATCGGAAACATCACTGGCCATGCCCCCATTTTCACCGTCAGCGAAAGTCATCGCAGAGTTTTCCAGAACTCCTGCGGGGGTGAAGTTCGCCGTTGGAGAATCAGGATCAATTTCGACCACAAGGATCACCGAAAACGTCTCGCCCGGGCGAAGCTGATCGGTGGCCGAACCAGCCAACAGGTCGCTGCCAGCAGTTCCATCGTATGCACCGACCCCGACATTGTTGGCCGCTGGAGCACTTGTCGCCGTCCCGGGAATGACACTCACGCTGATCACGTCAACAAACACACCGCCCAACTGCGTTGCCAAATCGTCGACCAAGCTGATGTTGGAAAGTGTTTCGGTTCCAGTATTTGTTACATCAAAAGTGTAGGTAATATCAAAATTGCCAAACGCCCCGCTGGAAGCAATCACAGGCGTACCGGTAACCGCTTTTTCCAACTCGATCTCTGCAATGGAAAGAACATTTGGATCGTCGGGATTGTTGTCCATCCCGGGATCAACGTCAGTGGCGTCGTTTGGATCATCCGAATCATCACTTGGCATCGCTCCATCGATGACTCCGGTTCCTTCCGTAGAAGCCTGATTGAGCAACGCACCATTGACAAGGTTGGCGGATGCGTTATCCGGATCGATCTCGATCACGACACGAACGGTGACCGCTTCACCAACTCCCAGCAGATTGGTGTTTGCCCCGCTGTTGTCAAAGATCTGCGAGTTGGCAGTGGTACCGTCGTAGGATCCGCTAATCTCAGGAACGTCCGCTGCAGTCGAAGCAACGATCGTCGCCGGGTCTCCGCCCTGAAGCACGATCCCAACAAAGGCCCCGCCGTACTGAGCCTGCAGGTCTTCGATCAAGGAAAGCGAATCGAGCGCCTGCCCACCGGTGTTAGTAATCTCAAGATCATAGGTGACTTCAAAGTTCCCCGAGACACCACTTGTCGCCGGCACGACCGCACCAAACTGGGTCTTGGTCAAAGTAATGTCGCTCAGGATCACGCCCGTTGGATCATCGGGATCGTTATCAGGATCATCGCTGTTGTCCAAAGCATCTGTTGGATCATCTGAATTGTCGGAAACACTGGTCCCCGGATCACCCGAATCGGTGGCCGTTACGGTGGCCTGATTTTCAAAATCTCCGCTTCCGTCACCCGAAACTCCATCAAAGATGGCAGTCGAGTTGTCGGGGTCAAGTTCAACAATGATTTCAATCGTGATCGACTCGTTGACTTGCAGCAACGACGACGAACCGTCAAAGATGTTCTGGTTGGCAGCGGTTCCGTCAAACGCCGCGTTAATCCCCGGATCATCCGTCGCGCTGCTTGCCAGAATGGCCGCCGGATCTCCCGAACCGGGCTGTGGAACGACGCGGACAAAAGCTCCACCAAAGTGGGCCGCGAGATTCTCATTGAGAATCAGAGAGTCCAGTTCGGTAGAACCGGTGTTGGTGATCGTAAGCGAGTAGGTGACATCAAAGTTCCCCGCTGCGCCGCTGGAAGCGACAACCGGAGTACCGGCAACCGTTTTTTCCAACGAAATATTCGGGAATCGAATTGTGTTGGGATCGTCAGGATTATTGTCACCATCTGGGTCGTCGTCGGTCAGATTGCCCGGATCGTCTGACTGGTCAGTGATCACAACGCCAGTGTCGTCACCGGTGGCGGTCACCTGTGCCTGATTCACCAGGTCACCGTTGACCAGAACCGCACCGGCGGCATTGGGATCCACCTCGACAATGATTTGAACAGTAACCGACTCGCCTTGAGCAATCGAATTTACATTTGCTCCCGTGTTGTCAAAAATTTCAGTGTCACCAGCACCGTCAAAGTTTGCGTTCAGCTCGGGATTGTCCGCAGCGGTGCTCGCGGTAATGATGGCCGGCAAACCGCCCTGGGTTACAATTCCCACAAACGCATTGCCATACTGCGTGGCAAGGTCTTCAATCAATGAGACTTGCGTGAGCGGATCGTTGCCGGTGCTGTTGATTGTGAACTGGTAAGTGACGTCAAAGTTACCGTCCACTCCGCTGGCCGAAGGCACCACATTGACCTGTTCCTTAAGCAGTTCCGCCTGGGGATGAGTAATGACCAGCGTCTCTGTTGACGAATCGGCATAGTCATCTTCTCCAGCGTTTCCGCCATCCCCATCGCGTTCGGTGGATCCCACCGGATCACCATCGGGCAACGATGACCATGTCGTGGACCCGGTGTTGCTCTGATTGGAACCAATCTGGGTTGCATCCGATGTGACGGTCGCGTCGTAGGTAATCGTAATCGTGTCGCCGATGGCAAGCGTATCGAGCACCACATTGATTCCGTTGCCCGAAGACGTATCAGCCACAACATTCGCGCCCGCAATGTTTAGCGTTGCCGGGTCCAGCGTCAGATTGCCCGGAAGCAAATCCACAAACGTCAAATCGTGGGCATCGGCATCACTGGCGGCAGTGTGCTCAATTACGATCGTGTAAGTGATAACCTGACCAAGGTGCGGCGTATCGTCGTTGACCGTTTTCGAAATCACCAACTCGGGTTCAATGATTTCAATTTCTTCTGCGTTGACCGGCGACGTACTTTCCGTCACGCCGCCGACTTCCCACTGGAGGGTCGCCGTGTTATTCAGCGTTTGCCCGGCCGCAGCACCATTGCTTGTATTGGTCGAAGCGTTGGTCACGCGAGCGGTGTAACGAATAACCAGCGTCTCGGCCGTCGCGTTGTCATTGTTGCTGTCGGTCAGCGTGCCCAGGTCAAAGTCCAACTGCTGCGACGTGTTGACTCCATCTCCGGAAATGGTCGGAGCAAACAGACCCAAGCTGGAGAACGCTCCAACCGAGGAAGTCAAATCTGTCGTCGGCGCACCGCCACTGAGTGCCACAATCGAATCGAGACTGACGAACTCGAGCCCCAGATCAAGATCATCGATCACCGAGGCTCCGTTGAGAATCGCTTCAGGCAGCGACAACACGATTTCGTATTCGACCAACTCTCCAATAACCGCTTCGGTGTTGGAGTTTGTCGCATCCACGATGCTTGTGCCGACAAGGCTTTTTGATATTTGCGGGGCAGTGACGGTAAACGAGGCCCCGTCGGAGCTTTCATAGTCGTCCAACGCTCCGCCTTCACCGTCATCGCCGTTGCGCTCGTTGGGATCGTCGCCATCGATGCTGGTATAGTCAACCACCGCGTTGTTGCTGACGACCTGGTTGGGAGAAACCGATGCCCCCACAACAGCGTCATAGGTAATGGTGAGTGTCTCGCCCTGCAACAAATCAAAAGTGCTGCCCGGGATCGTGCGAAGCTCATTGCCTGCGGTAAGCTCGAAGATCGACGAAAGGTCTCCACTGGCCGAATGCGTAATGGAAAAGTCTGCCGGGAAGTTCGATGTGAGAACCGATGGAATCACATCCGAGAAAGTCAGATCAAACGCATCGGTATCGCTCAGTGCATTGTGATCGATGACGATGGTGTAAGTCACCGTGTCGCCGGCGTCAAACGACGAACCATTGACAGACTTGTCAACGTCAAGGATCGGTTCGATCACCTCAACCGGCGGAGCAGTCGATGAAGCCGTTGAGTTGCGCGTGCCGTTGACTGCCCATTCGAACGTGGCAGAGTTTTCCAGTAGCGTCCCGGGATTTGCATCGCCCTGATTGGAAGGAACGTTTTCAACAAGGACCGAGTAGGTAATCACGATCGTTTCCGGTGTACTGTTATCAACATTGCTGTTGACCAGATCACCCAACGCAAACGTCACCGTTTGGCCAGCGACTGCTGGATTGATGGTGGTCGCATCATTGAGGTTAACAAGATTCGAACTCAGATCTGCTGAAGACGTAATGCTGTCGATAGCAAGAAACTGGAGTCCCGGATCAAGCGAGTCGACAATTTGCGTTGAACTGGCAGATCCTTCGGGGAGGGTCACTGTGATGCTGTACTGGACGACTTCGCCAATCACTGCCTCGTCATTTGCATTGTTCGCATCGACAATGCTTGTACCGACCAGTTCTTTCAGAATCTCGGGGGAATTGATCCGCACGCTGGCAGAGTCCTGATCGATGTGGTCGTTTTGGGCACCGTCTCCATTGCGTTCACCCTCGTCACCACCGCTGACATCTGCAACCGACGAACCGGTCGGATTAACCGCCGTTCCCATATCACCAGGCAGTGAGGTATAGGTAATGTTTGCTGTATTGGTAAGCAGTTCATTAAGCTGCGCATCGACCGCAATGACGGCATCAAAAGTAACCGTAACGCTCCCGCCCAAAGGAACCTGATCGAAGTTGATATCGACCGTGTTGCCTGTCGAATTATCAGTCACACCAGAAGTCCCACCGGCAGTCACGACGTTGATCGACGCCAGGTCAAGAGCCAAATCCGCGGGCAAGGTGTCAAGCAACTGAACGTCGAATGCATCCGCCCGGGTCGGATCGGAGCTGTTGCTGAAAGTAATCGTAAACGTCACCGTATCGCCCGCATCGGCGGTTCCCGGATTTACGGTTTTGTTCAAATTGTCAATCAGCGGTTCGGTGATTCGGGATTGCACACGATTGCTGGTGTCTTCAACCTGATTGTTGATCCGCAACTGAAAAGTATTGTTCAGAGCATCGCCCTGGTCGTTACCGGCGGCGGCCTCGTTAAGCACCAAAGCGTTGAACTCGACCACGATGAACTCGGCGTCGGCATCGTTATCGGAATTGACCACCTGCCCGAACTTGAAGAACGGGTCGCTACCGTCGTTGAAAACGTCCAGATCAGCCGATTCACTCGAACTGCTCCCTACATTGGCATCCGGGAGCACAAAAGTAGGCGTCACAGGAGCACTTCCGTTAACTCCCGGAGCAGCACCAAGCCCGAGGTTCAATGCCCCCGCGATGTCGTTCGATACGATACCGCCGCCATTGGACACAAAAGCCACCGTCGAAGTTCCATCATTGATGAACTGAAGCCCGGATGGAAGAAGGTCGCGAATCTCGACATTGGTCAACGTCCCTTCCGGAATCTCGACCGAAAGTTGATAACGGATGATCCACCGACCGCCACACGCTCGATGCCGTTGACGACACCGGTATGCGCTTCGGATGTTGCGACGATGGACTTTGTGGTGTCGACATTAAGCGTCGATACAAATGCATCATCAGTCCACGCACTGTTGCTGCTTCCGGCGGTGTGATCGTTGCCGCCATCAATTGCCCCAAACTCCGCAAGTTCAGCAGTGTTGGTGTAGGTCTGATTCGGTTCGACAGACGTCGCCAACTCAAGATCATAGGTGATGACGATAATATTTGATCCATCGTTTGCAGCTTGGGCGGAAGCGGCATTGTTGATCGCACCCGTAAGAGTCGACGGGTCCACGATTTCAAGACCGCCAGCAAACAGATCCGTTGCCGCCCCGAGGAAGCCCAGTGAATTGCCGTCGCCGTCGCGCACCTGCAAATTGAGCGCTCCAAAGGGCACATTGAATTCCGGTGGAATCGAGTCCTGGATGACCAGATTGAAACCATCCGCGTTACCGCTGTTCTCAATCACGATTGCAAAAGTAACAAAATCTCCTGCATCAACGTCCGTCAGATCACTATCAATCGCGTTAGCCGCGAGGTTGCTGCTATTGATGCCGCCCGCAAACGACTGACTGGACCCCGGAGGGTTAAAGGAAACGGGGCCTGTGCCCTGAGTGAACGACGGCGCCACACCGTCAGTGGCAACGACTCCTTTGGTAAGTGTGAGCTCCGGTGCGCTGACCAACACTGGCGCAAGGGCGGACGAACTGATTGTTCCACTGTTGGTTGATCCGTATTCGGCCAGAAGCTGATTCTGCAACGTTAATCCGTCAGCCACCAACACATCAGCGCCGGCGACGGTAAAGAGGATATCGATCGTCGCCGGTGGACTTCCAACCGCATCGAACGTTCCAAAGTCAAATGAAACCGTATTCGCAACGCCGTCAACCGAAAGCACCGGCCCGCCAGCAGATGATGGCACAACAGTGTCCAGCGTATGAGCCGGACCAAACGTCGCCACACCTACCGGAGGAACGCTTCCGGCAATGCTTGTGTCGAACGACGTCACGGTTGTCGCATCGTAGAACGGCAATGGAAGAAAATCCGTCAACACGAGGTTTTCCACGTCCGCACTGGGCAGATCAATCCGCAACCGGTACGTGACTTCGTTTCCTGCCACAACATCGTCACCAGCAGCAAACGGCACCCCTTCAATGGCAAAAAGCGACTTGCTGACCGAAGGGCCGACGATCTGAATCGACGTCGCAGAGGTATCGCTTTCTGTTTGACCGCTTGGCAGTGTTCCTGTCACGGTCACATCGTTTGTCAAAACGTCACCGATGTCGATACTCGAATCGCCGGAAGGAAAGTTGGTGGAAAACTCTTCCTGGATAACGGTGCGGAACCTGACCGTCACCGTGGTGGCCCCGTTTGCGACAGTATCGTTTGCAAGGTCACCTGCGAGGACGCCATCGTTGTCGATTGCCGACACGTCAAAAAACACTTCGGTTGTTCCATTGGGCCCGGCCGTTACCGTAAACTCCGAACCGCCAAACGTCCCTGAATTTGAAACTCCACCTTCGGTAATCACATACGTGGGAACGAAACTGGAATCAAAGGACTGACCGTCAGAGAAAATGTCATCCAGAAAGACGTTCGAGAACTCGAAAAAATCAGAAACCTGAAGGTCGATGGTGTATTCAAGAGTATCCCCTGCGGTCGCGCCGGCCCCGCCAAGGTCATTGACAATCGCCACACCTTTTTGTGTCGCCAGAGACCTCTGCTGGAGTGTCAAATCCGTTTCCGGTGCGTTGTCAGCAACCAACTGACCCTCGTACACCGCATCCACCGCCGAATCGTTAAGCGCCGACACTGCGTCGCCCGACAAGGCATCGATAACCGGGTTCCCGTTGGCATCAAACTCGTCAACATAAATCTCGTAGCTGACAATGATATCTTCCGCCGAAGAAGACCCCGTGATCGAAGAGAACTCGATCAGAAAGTCATTGTCGGGAGCATTCTGCGGCGCGCCTGCGACTGGAGTGTCGGCCACATTCTGGCCAGTTGTTGCAGTGGCTCCCGACGCATCCACCGTCAGGCTGCCCGGAATAAAGACAAACGAGTCGGGCAAAAAGTCAGTGATGTTGATGTTGTCGACGGTCTCCCCGTCAGCAACATCCAAAACCAGTTCGTATCGAATCGGGTAGTTGGCACCCGTTGCCGACTCGCCTTCAGGGGCATCGTATCGCTTGATCAGATCCAGAACTGTCGGCGTGATCGTGTCGATGCTGACGGGTCCAAGAATGGGAGGATCGGTGGCGGCGTTGTCCAGAGGATCACAGCCAAGCGCAAATCCACCGCTCGCCGAAATATCCAGTGGCGTTCCAACCACCGCACCGGAAGCACTGTCGAGCGAGGCATCAATCAAAAATTCAGCGACTGGCTGATCAGGGACGAAACTGCCAAAAGGCGGCTCGAGCAGGTACAGGGATTCTCCCGGGTTTCCATTGACAGCCAATCCGGTCAGCGGGTGCGTGATCGCATTGCCGCCGCCGTCAACAAGATTTCCTGAGGCATCGAAACTGCCGACCAGCGTTAAATCAACCGAACTACCCAGGTAGGTCGCAGAATTCAGCACCACGCCGTCGGGTATCGAAAGATCAATGAACGGCACAAAGCCAACATCCGCCGGATTCGTCGCGGCGTTGTCAAAAGAGGCGATAAATTCAAAACCCTCGTTGATGAACTCTTCGCCGGGAACGTCAACGCTGGCAACCGGTGCCGGGCCAACACCAAGGTGGCTGTCCCATTGATCCGAAATCGCAATCGATCGGGCTTCGACGACGCCGGTTTGAAATTCAAGATCCCAATCGGCATCCTGGTTGGTAGCCCCGGTCAGGTCGTCACTGGCAGCGACGTCTGCGCCTGTGATCGCGCTGAGCGTGGAAAGGAAGTCTTTGCCATGATCCGTTTCGGCAAGGTCGCAGCCGTAAAACAACAAGTCCCCACTGTCGGTAAGCGAATCGCCCCAGCCAGCAAGTTCATCTGCGTAGCGACCAACGGTTTCCGCCGAAAGGGCCGCGTCTCCAAGAAAAACAGTTCCGTCCTGACCGTGAGAAAGGATATGAATCGCGTCGTACTGCGTGTCCGAATTTTGCAGAATCTCGCCAATCTGCTCGATCCCGTCGGAATCCGCTTCAAGGACACGAATCTCGAAAGTTGTGTTTTCCGGGCGCGAGTCAAGGATCTCCGCAATCAGCGTTTCCTGATCCGCAACGCCGGCATCGATGACGATCAACTCAGTTATCGACTGATCCGACATCGACGAATTGACCGCGTCCTGAAACTGCGATGGAGCAATATTGTCGGGAACAATAAATGCTGCGTCGGTGACCGCATCGTAGAGCATTCTGTCTTCGAGTTGCTCAGCGATTGAAATGAAACGAATGTCGTTGCGTGGAACTTTCATGGGCAGCATAGCCGGATGGGAGGACGTGCTTTGAAGGGGGGGGTCGACGTGTGTGCAACTTGTGATTTTCAAGTTCTTCTTTGAGTCTTATCGAAAAAAGAACGTTTCATGAGTCGGACTGCTCGCAGTTAAGCGCCTTTCTGATGTGTGTCCTATTTGCGGGTTAGCACGTCGTGCGCGGGCAGACCGTTCATGAGGCCAACGATCGTTCAACAGTACTACCAAAGGAGGGTCCACAATCGATCCTGACCAGAAAATCGACCGCAAACAGATAGCACTCTGCCTACCAAAACATCAGCCGCGCAAGGCGGCAGGCGACCAGTTGCGACCAGTTGCGACCGGTTTCAAGACAAGGACGCGATCACGGACAAACAAAAAATCGCTGGGGGAGGAATACATTTCCTTGCGATTGGGTTGCACCTAGAGTGACCGGCCGGTCGAACTACAGCCCGTGCGTGCGGTAGTTGTTCTCGCGAATGAAACGGATCAAATTGTTGGCAAGGTACTGGCCCATATTCTGAGCTCTCCCGCGAACAAACATTTGACCGGTTTGACCGGGAATGAGCTGACTGCGGAACTCTTCGTCCAGCTCAATTTCAACCGGAACCCTCGGTTGAGTGAGGATCATCTCGCCTTCTTCCTGCGAGCCACCGCTCTGCACCTGGCTCCTAGGGACCACCGCCAGCGGCCCGCCGGCGGAAGCCGCGAAAGCTTCGTGTGGAAAATCTTCCCGAGCCCGGGGATCGACATGATGAATTCGGCCTTCGATCCGGTCGTTCTGATGCCGGCCCCAAACAACAAGTTCAATTCTCGCGTCAGGGTTTTCCTCGACCCATTCGATATCCGTTTGACGTGTCAAAGCAATCGCCTGAATCTCACCCGGCATACCGATCGAGAGGACTTCGCCTCCGGGCTGGAAGTACTTTCCTTCCAACGCGTCGAGATCGCGGGCGATCACCGCGCCCGATTGCGGAGCGTAAATTTTCAGGTCTTCGATCCGTGATTCCAGATCAGATTTCCGTTTGAGCATCGACTCAAAAGATTCCTCTTCCAACTGCACTTCGCTGATGCGGTTCGCATTGTAGAGCGAATTGGATCGAAGCTCCGAAATTCGGATGTCGATCAACAGCGAGCTGAGTTCATGTTTGATTTCGAGGTTTTCAAGGGTAATCAAAAGATCGCCCTGTTTCACGATCTGGCCGTCGCTAACGTGGATTCTGTCAACAAAACCGGACGCATTGGAACGAATGATCGAAAGCGGTTCGTAGTCGATCACGATCGGTGCGGTCACAACAGATGGGCTTGGACAAATTCGCAAAAAGCCAATCAGCAACAAGGCCGTCAAAGCCATCGCACTGGCGAACCAGAGACGATTGGGTTTGTCGGTGTCGGTTCCCACAAGGGTGTACTTGCCAAGCTTGAACAGCGGAACCCCCAACCACATCACGCAGCCAATGATCGCGACCACCAGGCCGAATCCTTCGATCAGGCTCGATGCGGCCAGAGACAAACCGATCGCAATTGTAAAAAACCACAGCATTGATCCGGCACCGTAAGCGCGAACCGCAACACCACGAAACCCGACTTCCTTGACCGGCCCGGGCTTCTTGCCAAAGTACAACCACTTGAAGGCCCCCTTGAGCCACTGACGTCCGTGGTTGGCAAGGTTCGGAATCTCCAAAAAGTCCGCCAGCATGTAGTAGCCATCGAACTTCATCAGGGGATTGATATTGAACATCAACGTGACAAGCGTGGCCGAAATGATCACGTTACCGGCGTGATACTGGAGCGGGCCGGGATTGCTGTTAGCCCAAATGTAACAGGCGATTCCCGCGACAAAGATCTCCGCCAGCATTCCCGCTGCCGATGTGAGGATGCGTTTCCATTTATTGTCGAATCGCCACGACGTCGTTACATCGACATAGGGCATTGGAATCATCAACAGAAGCAGCATTCCGCAGGAGTTCACTCGACCACCGAATCGCTTACAAACCAGCGCGTGTGCCAGTTCATGGATGACCTTCAAGATCGCCCATGTGACCGCCAGCCATATCACGTCGACGGCCCCAAAGGAACTAACGCGGTTATTCCAAAAATCTCCCCAGTTGCGGCCCAACGACGCGAACCCCCAAGCGACAACCACCAGCCACAGCAGCGCGCCCAGTGGGCTGATGAGAAAGTTCACAAATCGGGAGAGGATCGTGACCATCGGGTCGGGGTTGAAGATTGGAATCCGCATCATCATGGGATTCAGATACGAGACCATCTTCTGCTTGTGCATGGCCTCGTGTTGCTCCTGCTGCCGGGCGGACGAGTTCCCGTTTTCCGATTCCACCAGGCCGGATTCGATCGCCCATTTGCAGAGATTGGCGGCTTCATTTTCGTCGATCGCGTGTTCGCGCATCAGTGTGGCGGTCTTCATCAAAGCCGTACTGACGGTCCGATGACCGTCAAGCATCGTCAAAAAAGCGTATTGCGGCATCCCCACGCGAAAGAAGCGGCCCGTGACTTCGTCTTCGACAAGATACTCGACACCGCCGCCGCTCTGACGCATCGTAAATCGCAGGGCATCTTTGAGCTTCAGGCGCGCCTGGCTGAATTCGAATGTTTGATCGTTAAGCATATTTGAAAGTCGAATTGAGAGTGCGGAGTGCGGAATTTGAAACTCGATTTAGCCCACAAGGATTCCGCATCCCCCTTCAGCATTTCGAATTGAAAATTACCACCACGTAAGTCTCGAACGAACCCAGTTCACAGGCTTGTGAAACAGGCTCCAGCCAAGGGATCTTTGTTCGCAATCGATACGCGCCGAACCCTTCATGCCCGGTCGCAGCCTTTCGTCGTCATTGGGAAATTCGACGTCGGCGATAAAAACGTTGTCTGCATCACGAGTTTCGCTGCGTGGATGGATCCGCTGGATTTCGCCTTCGATGGGTTCGTCTTCCTGTCCGTCAATCCAGACCTTGACAGGAAATCCGGCTTTCACCTGCGAGATTTCGTCGTCTGGAATTGCGATCTCAATACGAAGCGGCTTCAGTGGTCCAATTTCAAATAGCGTCTGACCCGTCTCAACCGACGCTGCTTCGGCCCGCTCAAGCGAACCGCTTAGCACCACACCGTCGATCTTGCTGGTAATCTGCAAGTGCTTCTTTTTGTACTTGAGGATCGCCTCTTCAGAGACCAATCGTTGGTGCTCAAGCTCACTCAGCAACGTTTTGGCCACGTTGTGGTCGGCCAACTCAATTTCTCGTGTCCGGACCGACTGGCGTTTTTCGGCCGTGATACCGGCAAGCTCCCAGTTGACCGTTCGACCATCCATCTCTGCGAGAACATCACCAGCTTTGACGTAGTCACCCGCTTCGACGTGCCCCAGCACAATCTGCCCCGAAAACGGAGCGGCGGCAAAACGCCGCAAAACCGGTTCGGCAATACAGTTACAGCGGACACGGTAGGTGATCGGCACGAACATCAAAGCGACAAATCCTGCGATCACCAGGAGAATAAATAGCTGCTTCAAGGCCGACAGTTTTTTGGCAACGTATGAAATCGAGCGGGAAACAGGATTACGTTTTACTTTGCTCACGACCTGCAGAGCGCCGGTGATCGCCGGGGCAGCGGCATCACCAAACCGCTGCACTTGATCGGAGTCAATCAACTGTCGCGGCCCGGTAAAGACCAACGCACCAAACAGTTCGTCGTCTTCGGTGATCAGCGGATGGCTGTAAACGGCGTCGACATGACTGCGGGCGGCAAGCTGTTTGTGAGCCTGAAGAAGATGATTATTTTCAGCATCCGAAGCAGGGTAGACGCCCGCTTCCTTCCGCGCCGCTGATTCCACCATCACTTGCAGGTAATTGCGACTGGTCTCTGATCCTGAGTCCAGTTTTGCGATTCCCGAAACGGCCTGAAGTTTCATTCGCCGGTGCTTAATTAGCCCC
Organism: uncultured Pirellulaceae bacterium; assembly: GCA_937928555.1. Classification (GTDB taxonomy): domain Bacteria; phylum Planctomycetota; class Planctomycetia; order Pirellulales; family Pirellulaceae; genus Mariniblastus. The sequence continues at coordinate 39,311 of CALFWR010000064.1, read as the reverse complement.
ACCGCGACCGAACTGCAGCCCAGACGATTGGCCAGCAGGTTGGCGGTTTCTTCGGAGGCGGATTTGAGAGTCGTTTGCTTTTCGACTTTACTGACCAACTCAATCACCGCAGCGAGGGCAAGCACTTGCCAATCGGAATCGGCAGCACCCTTGTTGTCCAACCAGAGCGACAGGCCTCCAGATACCTTTTGCATCGTGGCCGTCGCAAGGATCGCGTCCCGTTGACCGGACAGGACCAGCATCATGATTTCAGGCTGTGCACTGCGGGTGCGAACAGGAGCCATCAGGCAAAAGAGCTTCGAATCATCGATGGCCTCGACCTTGATATTGTGCGACTGAGCAATCAAATCGCACTTCTCGGAGAGGTTTTGGGCAATTGCAGCGGACTCCGGAAGGCGGCCTGATTTGGGCCGCTGCGTGGCGATCGTCCAAGTATCGTCGACGTTTTTGTTCAGAAAGCACACACCCGCTGCGCCCTTTAACGACAGCCCTATTTGGCTCAACCGGGTGCGCAGTGTCATTTCGTCAGTGTTGGCGACGATCGCCTGGAGGATCAGCTGATCGGCAGATGCCTTGACCGCAGCGTGTGGGGGATGAACGCGTTGGTGCAACTTTGATTGGCGGGATGTTGTTGACATGGTTGGTCTTTATCTCAAATCTAGTGTTGTGACGTCTATCGGGTGGCTCCCGAGATGCTCTCTGGCAGACCCGCGGAAGCCGGTACACCTCCTGCAGGCCCGATCCAGAAACAGATGACGCCGCTTTGAATTCCAAAATCCTGGTTGTCGATCATGACATCGATGCGGCCAAGACCACTGTCGGGATCGATAATGGGCGAGACATAGGTGATCGCTGCGATTTTGCGTGACCGCCGAGTGCCAACAAGAATTTCCACTTCGTCACCAACGGCCAGACGGGTGAGCGTCGCGGCGTCCTGATAAAAGCGAATTTTCAACCGATCCACGCGCACGATCGTCGCGAACTGGGGCTCGTTGTTGGAAACGTTTTCGCCAGGCTGCTTGTGAATTTCGGTCACAAACCCGTCGATCGGAGACTTGATGATGCGGTCTTCGATTTGGGCTTCGATGCGTCTGACTTCTAGGCGGTTAAGCATCAGCTCGTCCTCCGCAGCCCGGAATTCGGCATAGGCGCTCTGGTACTCTGCGGTTTTCTGTTCGACTTCGAATTTGTTGGTATGGCCGCCGAGGACAAGCTCTTCGAGGGCTTTGAGTTGCGATTTGGCCAGTTCGACCTGCGAGGTCGCCGCGTCCAGGCGAGCGGTTGATTCGGCGCGGGCTTTGGCGATTGCCAGCGACTGCTTGAGCACATTGTGGTTGATCGTGGCCAAAATGCTTCCGACCCTCACCCGATCACCTTCCTTAACTGCGGCGGCAGTGATGATGCCGGTTTCGGCGCTCGCGGCGACGCTTTGTTCAATCGGTTCGGTAAAGCTTTTGGTGATACGACTGCCGGTCGAGTGAATCTGAGCCGAAGCAACACTGCACGCCAAAAACACAGCCCAGCAAACGCCTGCCTGAAAGATCAGACACCGCTGGCGGCGTGATCTGCAATACGGGGAACAAAACACTGAATACTCCATTGTTAGTCTTTCTCAATCGCTTCGCGTACCGTGTCCATCCAACAATCGCGGAGGATCATGTCCTGCCGCTGTTTGAAGTTTCTGGCTTCGATTGCAGTTTGAAGTCTGTCCAGATCGCGGGAAAAGTCGGACGATTCTCCGTTGGATTTTGAGCGACGGACGATTGCCTTTCTCAGAGGAGAATGGTTGTCTTCGAAAAGCGAGTCCGTGGCGGAAGCAAAGAACTGGGCACTGCCGGGTTGACCCTGGCGAGCAGCGCGGCCAACAAGTTGGCGGTCGATGCGACGCGACTCGTTGTGACTGACTCCGATCACATGAAGCCCTCCGGCTTCAAGGGATTTCTGGTCTGGCTTGATGTCGGTTCCACGCCCAGCCATGTTTGTGGCAATCGTGATCGTGCCGAACTTGCCTGCCATGGCCACGATGTCGGCTTCCTCCTGGTCCTGAATCCCGTTGAGCACCGCAGGGGTAAGGCCTTTGCGGAGCAGGGCGTCGCGAACCTCGTGGCTTTCCTGAATCGTGCGGGTTCCAACGAGAATCGGCTGGCCGCTCTTGTGACGTCGAGCGACTTCTTCGGCGATGGCGTCAAGCTTGGATTCCAGTGATGCAAAAAATCGCGTGCGTCCAACGTCCCGAAGGCTCTTTCGATTCGTCGGAATCTCGATCACCTTGCAGCGGTACACCGCGCCGAACTCGGCCGCTACCGACGCCGCGGTCCCGGTCAGGCCTCCAAGCTGGTTGTACATCTGCAAGTATCGCTGCCGCGTAATCTGCGTCGTTGACTCTCTGCCCGGCTGGATGCTGAGGCCCTCTTTGGCTTCGACGGCCTGATGAAGTCCGTCCTGCCACGTGCGATCGGCAAAAATACGCCCAGTATTCTGATCAACGATCTGGACTTTGCCTTCAACAACAACGTAGTCCACGTCACGAGTGAACAACTGGCGGGCCCGGATCGCATTGGCAAGGTAGACACGCCACGGGCGAGACAGTTTCAGATTCCGCTGACTGGCGACCATGTCGTGGGCTCTCTGGCTGGCATTTTCGGTTAGCTCAAGCCGCTTCTCGGGCATCTTCAGCGAGTAGTCGGAACCCTCTTCAAAATCTGCGGTGATTTTTTTGGCCAACAGGTAAGGTGTCGGGTCGTCTGTCCCTGTACCCGGAAGACTGATGATCAACGGCGTCATGGCTTCGTCGATCATCACGCTGTCGGCTTCGTCAATCAAAGCCACATCATGAAGCTCGGGTTGGATCAGGTTCTGCAATGGGTCAACACCTCGAATTCGATTCGCGACCCCAACACCAAGCTTGTTTTGGCGGTCACGCCGCAGGTGCATCTGGTCGCGGAGGTAGTCAAAGCCATATTGATAGCCGGGCCCATAAACGATCTGCTGGCGATAGACCTTTCGGGTAAGAGCTTCATTGCTTTCTTCAGGAAGCAAGCCATGGGTGATCTGCAACAAATCAAACGTCGCTGCCATATCTTCCAGATCGCGAGCGGCAAGATAGGTGTTAGTCGTACCCACGTGGACCGATTGGGCTGTGACCAACTGCATCGCAGCGGTGGAACCGGTGACAACCGTTTTGCCTTCACCAGTTTGCATTTCCACGATCGAACCGGTGGCCCCGGCGACCATCGCCTGAACCTGCACGTCATGCAAACGGAAGCCATGAGTCCTGAAAACGGCTTCGGCGATCAAACCCGCCCACTGGACTGGCGACTGATCACCAGCGGTCTCCCGCAAGGCCACGTCGTGGGTCCGCTTGGCCATGTCCCGTAGCTGCATATCAGTCAGACTGCTTGCCCGGCTTTCGGCTTTGCGAATTTCCCGGGCAAGCTGAACGACACCACGCCGACTGCTGGCGACTTTGTTGAATCGCTGCTGTGAGTCGGCGTTGCGAGAGAAACCCGACCACCAACGCGAAGTGCGATGCGTGGCCGTTGACTGTCCGAGCATATCTGACATCGAAGTGGACCCGGGGCAAAAGTTTGCGGAGTTCCCGTGGATCGGGAACTCTCAACGAATCAAAGCGATACTACTTTGCGTAGTAATCTGCTGTCGTTGGCACGCTGCCTTGTGGCAGCGATGCTGGGACATCTGCTGACGGAACCGTTATGACTTCACCAGGAATTGTTGGATTGGCCACGCCATCGGTTACAAAAGACTCCGTTTCCGCTGGCAAAGAATTCGCACCGCCATATCCGTTGGCATCGATGGCTTGTCCCTTGGAGAGATCAATCGAACGACAATCGCCTTCGCAATTTTTGTCGATTGCCACATTCTGGGACTGAAGCAACGTGCCGTTGGCTCGTTTGAGGTTAATCATGGCGAGGTTGTAAGTGAGAACCGAATCCACATACTCACGCTCGGCTTCGGTGACTCGCTCCTGAGCTCGCAACAGAGATTCCAAATTCAACGCCGATGTTCCACTACCGCCTACCAATCGCAACCAACGCTGTTCGATCGTGTTGGCTTCTGCTTCAGCGGCAGCGAGTGCACGACGCTTGGCACCGATTTCCATGTACGATGTATTAAGCTCGCGTACCGCGATATCGACTTCGGTCTTGACGGTTTCCAAAGCCCGCGCGTACTCGTCCTCGAGACGGGAAAGCTCATGCTGGCGACGACAAAGTCTCGCTTTGGCCAGTCGGTTGCCAACCGGGAATTCATACTGAATTCCGACGGAATAGCTGGGACGCCCAGTGGAGAACTGATCTGTGAATGATCGCCCGAATTCACTATCGCCCCGAAGCCCATTGACGTACGCCTGGGTAACAAGGTTCAGCACTGGAAGCAATTCATGCTGGGCGACTCCCAGACGGGTAGCACCGGCTTTGACTTGTCGCAGTGCAGCCAAAACCTCGGGGCGATTCCGGATCGCCATCTGGATTTCACTGGCAAAGTCCGTCCGATAAAGATTCAGTGATGGGGGTTCCGCAGGAATCAGTTCCGCTTCGTCGGAATTCCCCAGTTCAGCCGCGTTGATCAGACCGCGAAGCCGCGTTTCTGCATTGATTACTGATGTACGTGCACGAATCAGGTCGGCACGGCGGTTTTCCAAAGCACTTGCTGCGGTGATCAACTGTGTGCCTTGCGTGTCGACACGCTGACGAGCATCAAGGGTTTGGTAAATTTCCTGAGTTTCAAGAAACAAACGCATACGATGTGCCAAAACCGAACGCTCAAGGTACAGCGCCCAGTAGGCTCGGGTTACATCCAGCAGCTCATCCTGTAGCGCAGCTAGGAATTCGTTTTCGGCGACTTCGGCATCCAGACGGGCAAGAAACACAAGGCTGTTGTTGTATGCCAAGCCCCGACCACGCAGCAGCGGATGCGTGTAAGAAACAGTGAACTGCGACGTTGCCTGGTTGTCGGGAACCAGAAAGATCGAGTTGTTGTCCTGCCAGCCAAAACGCTGCGAGATATCCAATATACCACCGTAGCGAGTCAATCTTCGCACACCGGCGGTGGCCTGAAAAAGATTGTCATCGAATTGCGTTGCCGTGCCGCCAGCGGTAAGACTGTTGCCGATTGGCTCGCTGGTATCAGCGAACGAACTGTTGAGATAACGCACCCAGTCAAAGTTCGAATCGGCTTCTTGCAGCGCCGTTTCCCGGATCAATGGATCTCGCTTGGCAATCTTGATATTGTTCGAGTGCTGCAATGCAAGGTATAACAGTGAGTGAATGTCTGCTGGGAGTGGCTGTTCATTCCGCAGCGAATCTCCAACATGCGCATCCCACCATGATGGCGTCAATTCCGCTGGAGCCTGAGCCGCAGCCGAATCCAACTGCTCAAACACATGAGCCGCATCAAAGGAACGGAAGTCTGTCTGTTGGCACACTGCATGACTACTGAAAAAAAACACAGTTAGCAAAACAACAAAACTTGTTGCCAACCAATGAGAAAGAAGACTGCGATCAGGTGAGATAACCGAGAGAGCTGTCATGACTCGTCCGCCGGGAATAACTGTGGGAAATTGTGGGTAAGTTGCGACTTGCATTACTCCTTCGTTCGGCAATACCCCCACTAATCGGAACGCGTTTATCGGCAAAAAATTGGCTTGTGGCCGCTAGCACACGTCACATTGCGAAAATTCCGCACGGTTATCGCAGACCGCAAGGTCAATCCAACTGGCCTGAAACCGCCTGAAACTCAACCTTGGAATCATCACATACCAACCCGGATTATTCACGAGGCATGGGCGTCAGAATCAGCCCCGACAGTGATCCGCGACTCTGATGCGATGAAACGATCGCTGTGGTTTTCATCTACTGGATGATTTACATTCCTTGTTGAAATTCAGCTTTTCCCTTGCTTCTGTTGGCCAGACGTAGAATCAACGCCCGTCGTCGTGAATAGTTCGGGACCAAAAGCGCCAAGAATATCTCGCACGGATTATTCACGAGGCGCAGGCGTGACTTCTGTTCAACCGCTGAACACCGCATCGTTTCGAAAAAGCCCATGCTTTGAACTTCATCAACGAGGTAACCGAAGCCCGGAATGCGACGCGGCTTTGCTGTTCGCTTTCGCGTGAGAGTCGACGCCTGTCATCGTAGATAATTCCGGCTGACACGCATTTGCTTCGCTCCCGGCATCAATCAATCGAAACGCAGAATATGCAAGCTGATACCACACCGCAAGTTTCCCAATCACAAACAGTACGCTACTACTGCAAGCTGTTGAAAGCTTCCAAATACCCTGCAAGCAGGTGACACTAACCCCGGATTATTCACGAGGCGTGGGCGTCAGAATCAGCCCCGACAGTGATCCGCGACTCTGATGCGATGAAACGATCGCTGTGGTTTTCATCTACTGGATGATTTGCATTTCTTGTTCAAATTCAGTTTTTCCCTTGCTGCTGTTGACCAGACGTAGAATCAACGCCCGTCGTCGTGAATAATCCGGGCTAACAGGCAATGCCACGCATTCAGATCGGGAGTTTCACCGGTTCGCGCTTGCCGCTGGCAAGAACGTCATCAACGTCGAAACTGATTGCAGATCACATCTGCTATTGAGCGTGCATCTTGCCGCGACGATCAACGGGCTCGGCAAGAGATGCTTTCAGATAATCGCTGTTCATCCGGCCGATAAACGCGATGCTGATCCCTTTGGGACACTGGGCTTCGCATTCAGCGTAATTGCGACAGGAGCCAAAACCTTCTTCTTCCATTTGGGTCGTCATGTTTTTAACCCGATCGTAGCGTTCGGTTTGCCCTTGGGGCAACATGCCCAGATGCGAGACCTTGGCTGCGGTGAACAGCATCGCCGAACCGTTGGGACAGGCCGCCACGCAAGCGCCGCAGCCAATACAACTGGCCGCGTCGAGAGCCGTTTCGGCAACGCCGGGCTCGATCGGAATCGAATTCGGCTCGGGCTTGGGGCCCGAATGATTGCTGATAAACCCACCGGCCTGGATGATGCGGTCAAACGCGCTGCGATCGACGGTCAAGTCCCGCACGACCGGAAACGCAGCACTACGCCATGGCTCGACGTAGATCTCGGCGCCATCATTGAAGTGCCGCATGTACAACTGACAAGTCGTCGTTTCCCGCTGCGGGCCGTGGGCCTCGCCGTTGACCACCATTGAGCACGCGCCGCACACTCCTTCGCGACAGTCATGGTCGAAAGCCACCGGTTCGATACTCTCCCCGATGAGCTTTTCGTTCAACAAGTCCATCATCTCCAAGAAAGACATGTCCGGAGTCACCCCATCGAGATCGTAGGACTCCATCTTACCTTTGGCTTTTTCGTTTTCCTGTCGCCAGACGTGTAGTTTGATTTTCATGACTTGTAGTTCCTGGTCATCAGCGGCAAAGCTTCGAAGTTAAGTGGTTCTTTGTTGAGCACCGCGTCCTTGCCCGGACCGGCGTATTCGAAAACTGAAGTAAACGCAAAGTCATCGTCGTTACGCTTGGCTTCGCCTTCGGGTGTCACGTGTTCTTCGCGGAAGTGGCAACCGCAGGATTCGTCACGAAGCAAACCGTCGCGGCACATCAATTCGCCAAAATCCAAAAAGTCCTGCACACGGCCGGCGTGCTCCAGAGATTGATTCATCGACTCGTCTTCGCCAAGCACGCGAACGTCGTTGAAGAATTCTTCACGAAGAGCCGGAATTTTCTCAAGGCCGCCCTTGAGCGATTTCTCGCTGCGGGAAATGCCGCAGTGCTCCCACATGATTTTTCCCAACTCGCGATGGATCGAATTGGTGGACCGCTTGCCTTTGATCGAAAGCAGTTTTTTGATGCCGTCCTGAACCTCGGTTTCGATCTTTGCGAACTCCGGATGGTCAGTCGTGATGGTGTCCTTGTCCATGCGACTGAGGTAATCGCCGACCGTTACCGGAATGATAAAGTAACCATCGGCCAGGCACTGCATCAGCGAACTTGCACCCAGACGGTTGGCTCCGTGGTCGGCAAAGTTGGCCTCTCCGACGGCGAACATGCCAGGCACGGTCGTCATCAGGTTGTAATCCACCCACAGCCCACCCATCGTGTAGTGAACCGCCGGGAAGATCCGCATCGGCGTTTGCGTTGGATCGTCATCGGTGATGCGATGGTACATTTCGAACAGGTTGGCGTACTTTGATTTGACCGCATCGGCACCCTTGGATTCAATCGCGGCACCGAAATCAAGATAGACGCCGTAGCCGGTCGGGCCCACGCCCATGCCTTTGTCGCAGACGTCTTTGGCGTTGCGGGCCGCGACGTCGCGCGGAACCAGATTGCCGTAGCGAGGGTACCGCTCTTCCAAATAGTAGTATCGATCCTCTTCAGGAATGTCGGCTGGTTTCCGCGATTCATCCTCCTTGCGTGGTACCCAAATGCGGCCGTCGTTTCGCAGCGACTCGCTCATCAATGTCAGCTTGGACTGGTAGTCGCCCGACGCAGGAATCGATGTCGGATGAATCTGGGTATAGCACGGATTGGCAAAACCGGCACCGCGACGATAAGCCCGCATCAGGGCCGTGACGTTGCAGTTTTTTGCGTTGGTGGAAAGGTAAAACACATTGCCGTAGCCGCCGGTGGCAAGGATTACCGCGTCGGCAACGTGACGCGTCAACTCACCGGTGACTAGGTTACGACTGATCACACCGCGGACTTTGCCATCGATGATGACGTAGTCCATGACTTCGGTGCGAGTGTGCATCGTGACGCTTTTGGCAGCGATTTGCTCTTCGAGAGCCGAGTACGCGCCAAGCAAAAGCTGTTGGCCCGTTTCGCCGCGACAGTAAAACGTTCTTTCTACCAGCACACCACCAAACGAGCGATTGGCAAGCTTCCCGCCGTACTCGCGAGCAAAGGGCACACCCTGGGAAACCGCCTGGTCAATGATCGCGGTGCTCAGTTCGGCTAAGCGGTAGACGTTCTGTTCGCGGGCGCGAAAGTCACCACCTTTTTGCGTGTCGACAAACAGACGCCAAGTCGAATCACCATCGTTGCGATAGTTTTTCGATGCGTTAATGCCACCCTGGGCCGCGATCGAGTGAGCCCGCCGCGGCGAATCTTGGAAGCAGAAGCAATCCACCTGATAGCCCATCGCACCGATCGAAGCGGCAGCCGAAGCACCCGAGAGCCCCGACCCGATCACAAGGACTTTGTACTTCGGTCGGTTCTTGGGACCGACCAGCCTAAGCTGGTCCTTGTGATTGGTCCAGGCTTCGTTAATGGGGCCTGTAGGAAGTTTTGCATCAAGCGTCAGCATGATTGTTCCAGTTTGTTCTCAGTCGTTTGAGGAGGCGCCATGATTGGGATCGGCGCAGTTATTTGAATGGCTTAGTGGCTCGACAGTTTATCGTGCGTGTACTCGTAAATTCGGTTCATGCCTTCGTTATCAACCGCCGGTTCGCCACCGAACATGAATGAAAGCGGAATCAGACAGAAAGTCGCCGTCACGCCGATCGCGAACACGATCGCGAATCCGCGAAGCAGTGCGTTGCGATCCGGGTTGTCCAGACCAAGCGTCTGAAACAGGCTCCAGACGCCGTGGTAAAGGTGAAAGCCAATGATCACCATCATGATCAGGTAAGGAATCGCGACCCACCACTGACTGAACGAACGTGCCATGTTGTTGTAGACTTCGCCGTGGACATGCTTGCCCAGCATCGGCAGATTGCCGGTGGTAAAATGCAAAATATGTAGCACGATGAACGCCAGGATCAAAGTTCCGGTGACCATCATGTACAGGGCCGCGGGTGACGCGGCGGCACGTTTCTTTTTCACGTAGTCGACCGGCCTGGCTTTCTTGTTCTGATCGCTAAGCATTAACACCGCGACGACGTGCAGAATGACGCTGCCCAACAGCATTAGCCTTGCACCCCACAGGGCAATCATCGGGGGAAGGGCAGGGGCACCGAAGTCTTTCAGGAACTGGCCGTAGTGGTCAATATGAGGGACACCATCAGCACCGGCACCTGTAAATATCTTCATGTGTCCAGCGGCGTGCCCCAACAAGAAACCGAACATGATCAGCCCGGTAACGGCGGCCACGAATTTCTTTCCAATAGAACTGGCAAAAAGAAGTTTGAGTCGTTTCATATCCTCGAGCTTTCAGGGCCAGAAGTAATCTCAGAGGCAATCAGAGCCCCTTCGCGGCAGGCCAACAAACCGTGTGAGCGTGGAATACCCACAGTTTGCCCAACTGGCAAAAAATCGGCTAGTGGTCTGTTCAGTTTAACAACCGCGATTCTTGGCTTTGAATTAAGCCCCGTGACGATTTGGCCAAGCGATTTCGCCGAAAAAGCTAGGATTTCGCCGTTGGTCCGCGATACGACGCTTCTCCAAAGCCGACGGCGGTCCCAGTTTAGCCCAATAAAACGGTTCGTCGGCGGTGAGGGCAAGCGCCTTGTTCCTTCCTTGATTTTTGGCCGGCACATTGCAGGCAGCTCGCCGCTACGACGCGAAAAAGTCGATCCAGGGAGGCCGTGATTATGTTCACCGCGCTGCCAATGCCCTCCCTTTGCCAACGCCCTCCCTTTGCCAATGCCCTCCCTTTGCCAACGCCATCTGGCAATGCCCATCGAGCGCAACCCTCTCCGGCGGTGAACCGCCGACCCTTCCAGGTGGCCCAGGCGAGAGGGTGACCGAAGCCCCAAAGAGCCGAACGATTTAACTGCCGCCGTCGAAGTCACAGGCTTTTCATTTTACCCCGGATTATTCACGACGACGGGCGTTAATTCTACGCCTGGCCAACAGGAGCAAGGGAAAAGCTGAACTTCAACAAGAAATGTAAATCATCCGGTAGATGAAAACCACAGCGATCGTTTCATCGTATCTGAGTCGCGGATCACTGCCGGAACTAATTCTGACGCCCACGCCTCGTGAATAATCCGGGTTTACTCGTCATACAACTCGGGAAAGACCTCCTGCGACAAACCCTGACGCTTGATCAATGTCCGCAAGCGGCTGATGAAATCGAATTTAAAGTTGGCGACTTGCTGTTCGGTGATGCTTAGCATCGAAGCCGCGGACTTGTTTGCAACGCCTTTGACGATCAATAGCTCGATGCATTTGAGTTTGAGAAAGTCACCTTTGGATTGCCACTTGCCAATCATCTCGCTGATAGCTTCGGCGATCGCGAGTTCTTCAATCCGCTTTCGCTCGCCGCTGCGGGCAATGCTACTGGCCGGGCGGGCTTTACCCTGTAATTGCCACTGGGCGCTACTGGCGTCGGTGCCTGTGGAAAGCGGAATCGCCGGACGACGCCCTTCGCGACGCAAGTGGTCGGTCAGCTTGTAGGCGCAGATCGAAAACAGATAGCTTTCCAGAGACCGATTGCCGTCGTAGTTGGGCAAGCTATTGAGGAACCCAATGAAGGCCTCCTGGACGATGTCTTCGCTGGCACTGCGATTGGACAGGCGGCTATCGACGAACGCCAAAAGCCGGCCTTCATAGCGGCCAATCAGGTCGTTCCACGCGTCGGTATCACCGCCACGGATTCGGCGGATGAGGGCGCGATCAATTTCGTTGTTCTTTTTCACCCGGCCAAGTCTGCTTTATCGGGGCATCTTTTTCAAGAAGGAGCCCAGCTTTGGATCGGCCGCGGAGTCCGTTTTGGCGACCGCTTCGTCGACACGAACTTGCACCTCGTCAACTTTTTCGTGATTTTCAACGCCTTCCAGGCTCACATCGCCGGCAAAACTCTCTTTGACACCCACCGGAAGACTGCCCAATGCGCTGATTGAAATAGATTTCTCCGGAGCCGCGCCATTAATTTCGGGGCCTTCGAAGATATCGCTGGATTCTGCCGCTGGATTTTCGGATTCGGTCAGCACATCGATCAGGCTCTTGTCGGTCGTCGAGGAGTCAGATGACTTTTTTTCCTGACCAAGCTCAACAGAAATCTCGTCGTCCACCTCTTCGAATACCGGGTCCGCGTCCTGCGAGACAACCTCGTAGACGGCTCGAAAGGTCACGTTTCCAAGGGTCAGCAGCTCGTTGGGCCTGAGAAGCTGCTCCGATTCGATCCGCTGGTTGTTGACAAATGTACCATTGAGCGAGCCAAGGTCTTTGACGAACAAATGGCCATCTCGCTCGAAAAGTTCGGTGTGCTTCCGGCTGACGAGCTTGTGCGGCAGAGTCAAAGAGACACCTTCGCGCCCCCGGCCAATGACCGTGGGCAGCTTCAGGTTGACTTCTTTCTTCTTCGCATCACCACCAACAACCACAAGTTTGGCCGAAAACATCTGGACTCCTGTTATTTGCAAAGACAAATTCCCCGCCTCAAGGGGCCGTTATGTTAACACAGCGGTGGGCTATTTTCCGTCCAGTGCCTGTAAAAGGACACATTTATCACCGAAACCGGTTTCGCAGCCGTATTTTCCGCTACGAATTAACAGCCTCTGCCCGTTTTTTTCCCAAATTTGGATCTATCTCGGAGACCTAACCGAGCCCCACCAGCCACGAAAGCTGGACTGACGGGGGATAAACTGTCAGTTTCCATGGAGCAAAACGGTTCCGATCGCCGAAGAATTCCCTCAGTCAGCAGTCGTTGCCAGTGACCCGATGAACGTCGCGGAGCATTTGGCTTGCAACCCTGAGGGTCGATCGTATAATCGCTCGACTGTTGAGAAAGACGCGGGTGTAGCTCAGTGGCTAGAGCGTCACGTTGCCAACGTGAATGTCGTCGGTTCGAATCCGATCACCCGCTTTCTTTTCTACCAAAAGGCCCACGCGTAATTGCGGGCCGAATCAGAGAACCCGGCGGATCACTGGACGACTTCCAGCCAATGGCCCTCTGGTGCCTCCGGAATCATGCGCGACATCGCATGATTTTTTTTTGGCCTGGGCGTCAGACAAACGTCCACTCGATCGTGACAAACGCGACAACCAATACGGGATAAAAAGTGAACACTGAGACAGAAACCGAAACGCTTGAAAGCGTAGACGCTCACCAGCCACTCGATCTGCAAATGGACGTGAAAGAAACCAGCGCGTGCGGACGGCACGTGACGGTCACGATCCCGCGCAACGAAATCGAGCGGTACTACAGTAACCAGTTCGACAAGATCGCTCCGATGGCAGAGCTGCCGGGTTTTCGAACCGGCAAAGCACCCCGCAATCTGATCGAAAAGAAATTCCGCAAACAGGTTGCCGACCAGGTCAAGAGCGGCCTTTTAATGGACAGCCTGACGCAGATCAGCGACTCGGAAGTCTTCAGCGCGATCTCCGAACCGGATCTGGATTTCCATCAGGTGAACGTTCCCGACGATGGCGATTTGATCTTTGAATTCAATATCGAAGTTCGCCCCGATTTCGATTTGCCAAAGTGGAAAAACATCGACCTGACGCGTCCCGAACACGACTTCACCGATGCAGACGTCGAAGCCGAAGCCATGCGGATTGTATCGCGATTCACTCCCGCTGCACCGGTCGAAGAAGCCGTCCAAGCGGGCGACATCATTGAGTGCAACATCACCGCAAAGCACGACGGTGAGGTTATCAGCAACGAAGAAGAAATGACCGTCAACGTGCGCCCCAAGCTCAGTCTTGCCGACGCCACGATCGAAGATTTCGAAAAGTTGGTCGTGGGTGCAAAAGCCGAAGAAACGCGATCCATCAAAGTCACCGTCAACGAGTTCTCCGAGAACGTTGAAATGGCTGGCAAGGAAGTCGAAATCGAATTCGAAATCCTCGAAGTCAAACGCGTCGCCTCGGATCTCAAGAGCGCCCTTGAACGCCTGGACATGAAAGAAGAGGAGCTTCGCACCAACATCCGTAACTCGCTCGAAGACCAACTCAAGTATCGCCAGCGGGAAACGATCCGCGATCAGATCAGCAGTTCGTTGACCGAATCGGCAAACTGGGAAATCCCCCAAGATCTGCTTCGTCGTCAGTCACGACGCGAACTGGAACGATCCGTCATGGAGATGCGATCCAGTGGCTTCGGCGAAGACGAAATTCGCTTGAGAGAAAATGATCTTCGTTCCAACATTCTGGAGCGTACCGAGCGACTACTGCGTGAGCACTTTATCCTCGAACGAATCGCCGAAGAAGAAAAAGTCGAAGAAACCGAAGCCGACTACACAGCAGAAATCGCCCGCATCGCGGCTCAGCAGAACGACTCGCCGCGGCGTGTTCGAGCCCGATTGGAGCGAAATGGCCAGATGGACTCGCTGCGGAACATGATCATCGAAGGCAAAGTCATCGAGATGATCACCGAAGCGGCCACCATCAAAGCGATTGCTTGGGAACCTCCCAACGAGCAACAAATCGAAGCGATTCCTTTCTTTGCTGCCGGTCAGGTCGCCAACATCCCCGAAGCAAAATACGAGGGCGGCGATGCGACTCCGATTCCCGGTGTCAAGCCCGAACGGGAGTAAGCCCCCGGGTTCTTTGATCCCGAATTATTCACGAGGCGTGGGCGTCAGAATCAGTTCCGATAGTGATCCGCGGTTCTGATGCGATGAAACGATCGCTGTGGTTTTCACCTACCGGATGGCTCAAATTTCTTGTTGAAGTTCAGCTTTTCCCTTGCCCCTGTTGGCCGGACGTAGAATCAACGCCCGGCGTCGTGAATAATCCGGGTTGATTCAGCAGCGACGGCAACTGCCGTCGCTTTTTTATTTCATCGTCCGGCGGTGGCAAACTGGAGTCCCATCTTGCCGGTTTGCCATGAGACGGGTACGTTTCCAGTAAGCCGCAACAGGCAAATCCGTCTCTATCAATAAAGGAATGTGTTTTGAAACCTTTCCAGACAATTGACTCGGTTTCCGGTAACCCCGGAGATGAAGTTACATCTCTTCCAGGCATCAACCCCGGCGACTTTCCCGGCATGAGCCCAATCACAAACTCCTCGGCTCACGCTTCGTATCAGCGTCAGCGTACGATGACGTTGGGCGATCTGCTGCTGGAGAACAGGATTGTCTTCCTGCAGGGAGAGATCCACACCGGCAACGCCAACGAAGTCGTCATGAAGCTGCTGTACTTGCAGAGCGAAAACAAAAAGAAGGACATCAACTTCTACATCAACTCCCCCGGCGGAGAC
This sequence comes from uncultured Pirellulaceae bacterium, assembly GCA_937928555.1. Classification (GTDB taxonomy): domain Bacteria; phylum Planctomycetota; class Planctomycetia; order Pirellulales; family Pirellulaceae; genus Mariniblastus. Next base: position 24,227 of record CALFWR010000064.1, on the reverse strand, counting down.
GTGATCGCAACCCTCGCGATCTACGACGTGATGCAGATCCTGCAATGTCCCGTGGCGACTTTCTGTGTCGGCCAGGCCGCCAGCGGCGCCGCGGTGCTGCTTGCCGGAGGTACCCGCGGAAAACGATTCTGCCTGCCTCACTCGCGCGTGATGATTCACCAGCCCTATGGCGGCGTCAACGGCCAGGTCAGCGACATCGAAATTCAGGCCGACGAAATTCTGAGAAACCGCGACGTGCTCAACCAGATCCTTGCCGACAACTGCGGAAAATCAAAAGATCAAATCGCCAAAGACATCGACCGTGACTTCTTTCTCACCGCCGACCAGGCGAAAGAATACGGTCTGGTCGATCAGATTACATCCAAGCCGAAAAAAGACTAACTCAACCCACTGTACCGGGTAAACAACGGAGCCCCCAATGCCTATCGTTCCCTACGTCGTCGACAACACCGGTCGTGAAGAACGCGTTTACGACATTTACAGCCGACTTCTGAAAGACCGAATTATCTTTCTTGGCCAACAGGTCACCGCCGACCTCGCCAACTCGCTGGTCGCACAGATGTTGTTTCTTCAATCCGAAGACCCAAAAAAAGACATCCACCTGTACATCAACTCGCCCGGTGGAAGTGTCACCGCCGGGATGGCGATCTACGACACCATGCAGTTCGTCAGCTGCGACGTGGCGACCTACTGCCTGGGCCAGGCGGCATCGATGGGTGCCATGTTGCTGACCGCCGGGGCGGCAGGAAAACGATTTGCGCTACCCAATGCCAGCATCATGATCCACCAGCCTTTGGCCGGCATGCAGGGAACCGCCGAAGAGATCCTCATCCACCGCGAGCACCTTCGCGAAATCAAGGGGCAGCTCAACAAGCTGATCGCTCATCACACCGGCAAGACGGTTGAAGAAATCGAAGCCAACACCGATCGTGACAACTTCATGAGCTCCGAAGAAGCCAGAGAGTTCAATTTGATCGATCGCGTGGTCGCCAGCATCGACGAAGCCACCGCATAGCTTGGCAATCGATAAACATCAACTGCCAGATCAGGTATTGGGATTCGCCAGAATTCCCTGTCCCCAGAGGGTTTCCTCTGAAATCCACGGCGACGCTGCCACGATCAGCAGGCGAACCTCCAGAGAAGCCAATCATGAATTTTCATCATTTCTACACCGCCACAGCATCTGCCGAACCCGCAGGCAACGTCACGCTCAATGTCGACGGATTGTCGTCACTCGAGTCCGCCGCTCCGAAAGAATTTGGCGGACCCGGCGGGCAGTGGTCTCCCGAAGACCTTCTCGCGGCCGCGGTTGCGGATTGCTTTGTGCTCTCATTCCGGGCCATCGCGGCGGCGTCGAAGTTCTCTTACAAGGACATTCACTGCACCGCTGTCGGTGAATTGAACAAAGCCGACACAGGCGTGCAATTTGTGGGCTTCAAGGTCGCCGCGAAGCTCACTGTTGATGGGGAGACAGATCAGGACCGTGCTGCGAATCTTCTCAAAAAGGCCAAAGCTGCCTGCTTTATCACCAACTCGCTGAAAGCCCCTGCTGAGCTGGAAACAGAAATCGTGGTTGGCTAGCACGCGCCAGTCGGAATCGCTGTCGTGGTCGTATCGTGGTTGTGGCTGCCGGCCGCAATCACTGCAACTCTCTTAACGCTGGGCGCTGGGCAACTATCCCAGCTTGCCGCGCCCGGACTGGCAATCGCAAACTGCCATTGCGTTACTTGTCCATTTTTTCCTAAAGATCGCCCTTCGAATTACCGATCAGGGTCCGTCTTCGGGCAATTGGCCATGCGCAACCTCAATCCACTGTTTCTGATGCTCGCCGCATCGATGGCTTTCCCACTGTTTGCCGGCTGTCAAAACGCCAGCAATCTGTGTCGCCGCGAAACGGCTTTGCTCCGCGCCGAGATTCTTGACCTGGAAGACAAATACTACGCACTCCAGGCCCAACACGAATCAGTACTTGCCGGCGGACAACCCGCTTCGTCCATCATCGGAGGCGGCACCGTGGGTTCAGGGGTGATCGTCAACCCTTCATCGGCAATTGGCAGCTCTTTCGCACAAGGCGAAATCATTTACGACGGCAGCGTGATTAGCGACGGCGAAATCATTCACAACGGCGTCATCCACAACGGCGTCATCCACAACGGAACGATCCAGGGCGGAAACGTTGAATTCAGCGGTGACGTGATCTACGAAAACGGCACGACGCTGCCATTCGCACCGGAAGTCTATTACCCCGACGCACAGCCCGGGGCTTTGGTCAATCCGGGCGCCGCCAACCCGGGTAGCTTGCCGATCACACTGGAGCCCACCCACGGATCTTCGACGCGATCGGAAGTCACCGATGGTCCCGGCGATTCGGCATTCAACCTTGACCTTCCCGGCATCCAAACAGACTACGGACAAACTAACGCCGGACAGCGCCCGACGTCTTTGAAGATCGACGTCAACCGCACCCACGGAGTCAACCTGGACGCCAACGATGGCGATGACGGCATCGTACTGATGATCGCTTCTAGGGACTCGGCCGGAAACTTCGCACAACCCCAAAGCACGCTGCGCGTTAGCGTCTCGGAACCCTCCGGCACCGAAATCGGAAAATGGACCTTTGTCGCCGAAGAGCTTGCGCTCTTCATTTCCCGCGACGAACTCGATGACACCGATGGAATCCTGCTACACCTGCCATGGCTGGACAAAGTCCCAACGGGAACTTCAGTCATCGTCAACGTCGAATCCAGCGCTGGCGGACAGACCCTCAGCGACACCGCATCGATTAACATCGAAGGCAAATCGCAGCGACCGCAACTCGAAGCCAACGGCTGGTCAAGGTCAGCCCCAACCATTCGTCGCCCCGCACGTTCTCGCTCCACCAGCGTCGAACGTCCCACGTGGAAGCCGGTACGGTAACCATTGGGACTGTGAATCTGTGAATCGATCGATCGGCGAATGGTTCGAGCACCAACGCCCCGGTCAGCGGACGACTTCGCCAGCACGATCCTCAGGACGATTCCATTGAAGAGAGCCCATCTGGTCAGACCACGCGCCAGGATTGACGTCCGCCGGTGCCACGATCGGAACTTCATGGCCGCTGGTCGCAGGATTCCCTAACGCGATGCCGCACCAACCGTCGGCCAGTGTCAGGCGATCGATGGCAAACGCCAGGTCGCCAAACGGTTTCATCAGGGACTTCGGCATTACATCAAAAGCGTACTGGTCTTCCAGCAGAACCTTGAACATGCCGCGAATGATGATTTCGTCTTTGAGTCGCAGCGACTCGTGCCTGATATCAACCGGCGTCTGCTGATGCAAAATCATCCGCGTGCCAATGTACTCGGGCTCGAAATTGACGCGGACAATCAGGTTTTTCCAGCGGGTCGAATTTCCGACTTTAAGTCGACTGAATTTGAACTGGAGGCTGATCAATCCATCGCGAAAGTCAATCCGAATCGGATCATGGGTCGCAAACGTCAACTCAGCGTCGCCCTCGGCGTGCTTTGACTGATTGGTGATGCCGGTCACCTTGCGCAAGTGTTCCGCGAGGGTCTTTGGCGTGAACTTGCGGCCGTTGAGTCCGATGCGTCCGAACAGATTGTTGAAGGCAGATTGGTGCAACTGAATGGTCAACAGGTCGGACTCAAAGTCTGTCGGTCTGGGCTGGTGGGCAGCCAACTGGTCTCGCCCGGCAATTCGGAATCGCCCCATGATGCGATTTTCGGTCGTTGCCGTTTCCATTGTCTCGGGCTCAAGATCAATGCTCGTCAGTGGATCCAACACAAACCGCTGGATGCTTTGACGGAACTGCTGAACCTGCTGAGCGACTTCCGATTCGACTCGCTGACGGGCGTCGGCTTCGACTTTTTGACGTACCAGTGTTTCCGCCGCAGGCGTTTCCTCTTCGACTTTTTGTCGAGCGATCCGCCGGGCAATCCCGCCCACCAACGGCACCCGATCCAGTTTCCCACGCAAGCCCACCAGTCGCTGCGAAGCATTGGCAAAGACCGTCGGCGACTCCGAACGCACACCGGTGCGATTGAACGCCAGTCGCTTGAAGACATGAAAGTCCGCCATGCCGCGGTTGTGAATCTGAAAACCACTTTTTCGCGCGACCGACTGGGTCTCTACCTGGCCGGTGGTCACCAACTGAAGATCAATTTCATTAGGGTTGGGAATCAACGCGATCCGCAACTGGTTGCTGATGTGGTTGTGGCCTGTCACCTGAGCACCGGCGACAACGTCCGATAGAGGCTCGACGGTGTTGGGCATTTGCGGCAGCAGGGCATTGAGAAGCTTCTTATTGGCCGCGACGCGAGCGTTGGCGTTGCGATAGTGAGAATCAATCATTCCCGCCATTTCTCGATCCTGAGAGTCGCCAGACCAAAGCAGGTTCTGGTACTGCTCATTGAGCCGATAGGCGTAAGTTGTTGAATTGCGGCCCTGCATTTTTTCCATCATGGTCAACAGCTTGTTGTAGTCGACCGGTTCTGATGCGGCATCGCGAATGACCTGCATGACGCCCTGGTCGAGCTCGATCGACTCAAGAAAACTGCGCTGTTGGCTGCTCAGCGACGCGGAATGGAATCTCGCCAGGAACTTTCGGGCCGCATCGCGCTGGCGCTTTTCATCGGGCTGTAGCGCGCGAAAGCTGTCTTCAAGATCATCCACTTTCAGGTAGTCACGCCACCGTGGATCGAGAACTCCATCAAAAGAAATCACCCGCCGGGATGCCGTCCTGAAAGGCGAATCCTGTTTGTCACCAGACGGTCTTTGAATCGCACAGCGATGGGCCGCTGACCACATCAGAACCCGCCGCTCAAGTCGGTACTTCATTCGCTGCAACTGGCTGACCAACTCCATCGCCTCGGGAGAGGACTGATATTCGCCCTCACGCAATTCAGACACGATCGAATCAATTTGCGTGGTCGCCTCCTGCAACTGCTTAAGGCCCGCGATGGCTTGCGGGTCATCGATCGTGGTTTGCTCACAGATGTACGTTACAAGATTCCGGGTCTGCTCCGCCCAACTGGCAGTGATCTGATACTTCGCGACCTGTTCGAGCTCCTTGTGGATCTGTTTGGATTCGGGCCACTGGAGAATCTTTTCAGTTTGTCCAGCTTGTGAGGTCTGTGAACGGTTCAGCTGCGCATATTGCCCTGGGACGACCGCTGTCCACAACAGGACAAACAGGCCGGCAACAACGAGTCTGGATGTGAAAATCATGAAGCTCTGCCGATACATACCGACTTCATCGGAGCACTCGGAGGCTTTAGTGGAGTACCAAATGCCAACCGGCACATGAAATCTGCTAGCGTCATGTGGAACTGGGAGGAGAATGCGGGCTGCGACAGCTAATCGGCCCTAGAGGGCTTAGATCGATACCTCGTCGGGGGGACAAGTTGGGTGAACAATCTAACGCTCGGATTTGCATCCGATGGAGATCAAAGCCGGTGCATAGAGTCGTGTTTCCCACGCGAGGCTTTCGCCAAGGCATTGCGGCTTGAACCTTTCGTCTGACTCGACCACGAACAGGCTTTCCAGCGGAGCGGCCTCAATCAGGCTGCCCAGCATCGCCAACAGTTCGTCTTTTTTCTCAAGGTACAGATCGTAGGGAGGGCAGCAAAAGACCAACCAGGGCTCGACCGGCAACTGGGCTCCCTTCAGAAACTGCCGTGTCCAGAAAAAGGTATCCGACGCGGTCACCGTGACATTCATATCCGGATCAAGGCTACGAACATTTTGTTCGATGATCCGTACAGTGGGAAAATGCCTTTCCACCAGAAACGCGCTCGCCGCCCCCCGGCTGATCGATTCCAATCCGATCGCCCCGGTTCCCGCGAACAGGTCAAAGGCCACACGATTTTTGGCGTAGCTCCCGACCAGATTGAAAATCGCTTCGCGTGTATGCTCTTTCATGGGCCGGGTGATCGGATCACCGGAGTATTCAATCTGTCGACCACGGAACTTTCCGCCAATAATTCGAAGCTTACCTGAATCAGAAGAAGGCCGTTGTGACTTCCAGTCCTTGAGATTCTTTCGTCGGGTAATCTTGGCCATCTTTGGAGGTTGCTTTCTGGTTACGGGGTCAGGTCAGCTATGATAATATTTGAAACGATTTTCTAGGCATTACTGTAAATGTATCCCGGTTATTCAAACATGGCTTCTTCCGGATTCAGGTTCTTCTTTTTCGCATTTGTCTTTTTCGCATTTGCCATCGGGCTGGTATCGATCTCGGCACCGCGGGCTTTCTCGCAATCGGACAGCGCCCCTCTGGAAAAGAAATTCCAGCAGGCGATTGCCGACACTCGCGAAATGATCAAACAGTGCCGCGAAATCAGCTGTCGATTTTTCGATGGCGGCCTGGAGGATTCCAGTCAGTGGCGAGGCCCCTGGGATAAAGCAGCAAAAGCCCTTGCGGATCAGGCATCAATCACCAGCAAAGCCGCCGTGGACTGGTTCATGGCGTGCAACAATCCCGATGATGATCTTTTGATGATCGTCAGCACCGTTGCGTATAACCACCGAATCGATCGCAAGTACGAATTGGCCAAACGTCTGTTGCTGCGAATCGAAAAATTCCGTCCTAATGACCCTGTCAACAAACGTGACCTTGCACTGGTCTGTCTGAAGTTGAACGACTTCGAGCGGGCGTTGGAACTTGTCTCCAGTCCCAGTGGAAGGGCCGCCATTGAGGAACTCGAAAACAGCGTCGACAAGATTCTCTTTCTCTCTGTCGGCGAATTGGCTGAAAAGTGGAAACGGGAATCGGAACTGCGCCAAAAAGATGCCACCGCCAATCTGCCTCGCGTCAAACTGGAACTTCCCGGCGGCGACGTCATCGTCGAACTGTTCGAAGACCAGGCACCCGTCGCGGTGGCCAACTTTCTCTACCTTGTCGAAATCGGTTACTACGACGAAACCTACTTTCATCGCGTGATCGAAGACCTCGTCGCCCATGGTGGAGGGTTCAACCGCCGCGTCGGCAAAGTCCCCGTTGGCCACACGATCGAGGATGAAATGATGCTGCCCCAATCGCGGCATCACTTCCGTGGTTCGCTTTCGATGTACAACTCGGGCAACCCTGATTCCGCTGATGGCGAATTTACGATTTCCGTGTCACCGTTGTCCCACCTGGACTGGAACGGAACAGAAGAAGATCGATCGCGTTACACCGTTTTCGGACGCGTGATCGAAGGTATCGAAACGATCGACCAACTTCCCGCAACACTGACCCTTGACGAAAAGGAAGAAAAGGAAGTGCCCATCGACGGCGTGATTCCGGGACTCCTCACCAAAGCCACCGTGATTCGCAAACGTGACCATGATTACGAATTCCGAAAATTCCCGGTCGGCCGCAAAAGCGATCAATCGTCGCCAAGCGGAAATTAACGGTTTTCCCACGGCCTTGCCACGATAGAATAGTAGTCCGGACACACAGCCCTGAACGGAAATCGCCAACCTCATTCCTCCAGGCTTCAAAAAGATGAATTTCAGGATTACCCTCGCTGCCCTTGTTGCATTTGCATCGCTGCTTGCTGCCGAATCGACCGCATTGGGTCAGTCGACAACAACACAGCAAGTACCATCAACGACACAGCAGGAACCACCGATAACGGGCTCCTCGCTCACCCCTCCAGATCAGCCTGCTGCGGCGGTGGCAATGGACGCCGACCTGCGGAACAAAATGACCGAAGCCCTGCAAAAGCTGGATTTCGATGGACTCAGAGCCCGCTTGAGTAACAACCAGAATCTTGTCAACAAGCTGATTCGAACGATGCCAATCGGTTTCCCGACCCAGCGGAAGGAACACCAGATGCGGATCGAATTACTCAAACAGGAAAACTCGCTGATCGACGAGATGGTTTTCGAGAAAGCTCGCGAAAGCTTTATCACCAAGGAAGAACCCAGTCAGCTGGCGACTTTGTTTCTTATCCGTCGCCTCCAATCGGAAATCGAACCGCGTGACAAAGAGCACCGGTTCTCGCCGGAATCGGCGATTGAATTGGCTGCAACCCTGATGGACAAATTCCCCAAGGAAAACCGGTTGCTGCGATACAGTTTCCTTGCCAACTTTGCCCTAGAGAGGTTCGACCAGGCAGATGAAGTCTTGAACAAAATGGAATCCATGGCCGGTGACGGCGCGCTCAAGGCCTACCGGGCTAACTTGGACAACGCTCGCGAAAAGTACCAACGCGAATTGAAAATCAGACGCCAGGAAACAAGCACCGGCGACCTGCCCAGAGTCGAACTGATGACGTCCGAAGGCAGAATCGTTGTTGAGCTATTTGAGAATCACGCTCCCAACACCGTGGCGAACTTTATCTATCTGGTCGAACAACAGTTTTACGACAATAAACTGTTCCACCTGGTGCGACCAGGCCAATTTGCGGTCACCGGCAGTCCCAAGGGGGACGGAACGGGTAATCCCGGTTACCACATCGCCTGTGAATGCGAAGCACCCGAGATTCGTCACCACTTTCGCGGCACACTGTCAATGTTGACTCCGGAAAAGGACAAGGGCGGATCCCAGTTCATGATCCTGCACCAACCCAACACCGAGCTCTACGACGGCAAGCACACTGCTTTTGGACGCGTTGTCGATGGCATGGACGTGGTCCTGAAGCTAAACAACATTGACCTGAATGGCCGACAGTTGTCGGCATCAACTCAAGTGTCAAAACTGGAAACCGCCAAGGTGCTCAGCAAGCGATCCCATCCCTACGTACCTCAAAAAATCGAAATCCCCACCATGACTGACTTCGATCGCCTATTGGGCACCGGCAACGGATCGGGTATGAAAAGCGGCTCAGGGATGAAAAGCGGCTCAGGCATGAAAAGCGGCTCAGGCATGAAGGACGGCTCGGGGATGAAAAGCGGCTCGCAGAAAAAAATGGGCTCAGCGATACCTGCGGTCGAAGATCCCGCCGGGTCTTTTGACTTACTTCTCGAAGAAGGCAAATAGGTTCGCTGCGCCCACGCGACGAACCCTATTTTTCACTTTCTTGAACTTCAGAACCATTGGAGATACCGATGCGCCTCCCCATTGTTATCGCAACACTCACGTTTGCTTTTGCCTGTGCCAATCTTTCCCGGCCCGCATGCGCCCAGCAGGATCTTGATTCGCTCCGCACCCAGTGGGCTCAACTCGACACCAAAATGAAAGCCACCTATGAGTCTCTGGACAGCGGTGACACCACCCCGGGTTTGGCCGACGACTACCGGGACATGGTCGATGAGGCGAATAGCCTGATCAAGCAAATGCGAGCTATTGGTAGGGATGCCCTGCAGAAACAACCGGTCAGCAGCGAGACCATTCGCACTCTGATAGGAATCATGGTCCACGACGTCAAAAAGGGAAACGATCGCGAACCCCTTGCACTTGGTGACGCCATGATTGCCGCCAACATCAATCCGCTCTGGTTCGAAAAAGCCGCCGCCCTTGATCGACTTGAACTCAACGAAAAACGCGTGTTCGAAGAACTCGTCATCAGGCAAAAAGAAGCCGCCGCCGACAACAACCCCCGGGTGAAAATCGAGACCACCAAAGGCGATATCGTCATCGAGCTCTTCGAGAACCAGGCGCCCAACACCGTCGCCAACTTTATTACCCTGGTCGAAGCGGGTCAGTACAGCAACAAGCTTTTCCATCGCGTCATCGAAGGCTTCGTGGCTGAAACCGGCAGCCAGGAGATCGATGGAATCGAATCCGACCCACCCGGATATGTGATCCCAAGCGAATGCTTCCGGCCTGATACGCGACGGCACTTTAGCGGTTCGGTGAGCCTAGCCAACGCAGGCCCCGACACGGGTTGCCGGCAGTTCTTCATCACGTTTGAGCGAGCCGAGGATTTAGACAAACGACGCACGGTGTTCGGTAGAGTAATTTCCGGCGATTTGGTGCTCGAACGAATCGAGCGCACAGCAATTCGTCTGGACAAACGCGAACAACCCATCGCAAACGTCCGCAAAGACAGAATCAAATCTGCGAAAGTCCTCCGCAAACGCGATCACATCTATCGACCTCGAAAAGTCGGCGAGCCCGAGCCCACGCCGGAAAAAGTCGAGAAGGAAGCAATGAAAAAGGAAAGCAAGGAAAAAGAGAAACAACCCGGGGACTCAGAAACTGAAACCTCTAAAGATTCTTCCGACACCGAAATGAAAGAGGATTCAGAATCCGCCGACAACACAGAAGATAAAAGCCAGTCCGCGGAAAACGAAAAAGAAAACGAAGAGCCTGAAACCGAAGAGCCTGAAACCGAAGAGCCTGAAACCGAAGAGCCTGAAACCGAAGAGCCTGAAACCGAAGAGCCTCCCGCCATCGAATAGCAGCAAAACCAACAATCGCCACTCAACGTGAACAAGTCCCAACGTGCACAACTGGTCCATCAGCGGCTTGCTGAGCTCTATCCCGACCCGCCAGTACCACTGAACCACAGCAACCCTTTTACGCTGTTGGTCGCCGTCCTGTTGAGCGCCCAATGTACCGACGAAAGGGTCAACAAGGTCACCCCGGCACTCTTTCGTCGAGCACGCTCGGCGGCGGCCATGACCAAGATTCCGCAACCTGAGATTCTTGAACTGATCCGCAGTTGCGGGCTGGCACCACAAAAGGCCAAAGCAATCGCAGGTCTGTCACAAATCCTCGTCGACGAACATCGCGGCAAAGTCCCTGCCGACATCGAAGCCCTCGAACGGCTTCCCGGTGTCGGGCACAAAACGGCCAGCGTCGTCATGGCCCAGGCGTTCGGCGTGCCGGCGTTTCCTGTCGACACCCACATTCATCGACTCGCGCAGCGCTGGGGACTGACCAACGGCAAGAACGTCAAGCAAACCGAAGCGGACCTGAAGAAGCTCTTTCCCGAAGACTCATGGAATGACCTTCATCTTCAAATCATCTTTTACGGCCGTGAACACTGCACCGCGCGCCGATGCGATGGCAGAGTCTGCGACATCTGCCGAAGCTGCTATCCCAACCGCCGTAAACCCTTTGTCGCCAAAAAACCCTGACGCAAATCCGGCCTGACGAGTCAGGAACCCGGCTCAATAATTCGGTCCAGCTGAATCAGCGCACAAAAAAACCGGTGCGATCGCACCGGTTTGCATGATTCCCGAACCCGGGTTTAGAACAATGCACTGACTTGTTGGAACAAGTTATCAACAAAGTCAATCTTGTCCCGCAACACGATCTGCTCTGCCTCACTACCATCTTGGAAGAACAGTCGCCAAACAGTTCCAATATCCTGTTGAGGGTTTGTGCGGGCAAAGTCTTCTGCAAACAGCGCGTCCTGCAGGTGGAACCACTGGTTGTCAGCTGAAATCTGATAGAACTGCGGGTCAGGATTTCCAACGCGGTTGCCGTCTGCATCCACGGCCGGAATCCAGTCAGAAAGCCTGAGGAACTGATTCCACAGCGTATCCTCCTGAGGAAGGACGTTTTGAATCTGTTCGGTTGAAGCCCACACCGTCCCAATCACTTGGGGCAATTCCAGTACATGAAAATCGTTCACGGCTTCATCGAATTCGTCCCAGTCACCAAATGTGTACTGACGCTCCACGGTAATCTCTTCGACCAACCCTCCGCTTGATGGGTCGATGAATTGCTCACTAATTTCAACCAACTCACTCGTTGCGATCAAAGGGGTGGCCGGAATGGTGTTGTTCTTGATAAACACCAGCGGCTCAATGGTCTCGGTGTCTTTCAGAAGGCGGGTGTTTTCAGTCGCCGCTTCAAGCCGCCCGAAAGCCCGATCCAGTACCTCAATTTCGATGTTGGTCCAGTTGTCGGTTCCATTGCGGAACTGAAGCAGGACATCCTGAACTTCACGCTCCTCCACAAAATCATCCGACAGTGCGAGGAATCGGTCAGCGTCCTCGCCTCCCGAGAGGAAGTCAAAGAATCCGGCACCGCCGATCAGCGAGTCACGGCCTTCGGAGCCAAACAGGCGGTCTTCGCCGTTTTGACCACGCAACAGGTCATTGCCCTGGTCGCCACGAATAAAGTCATCGCCATTGCCGCCTCTGAGTTCGTCGTCTCCGTCGCCGCCAAGAATATTGTCATTCCCGTCCTGGCCTTCAACAAAGTCGTTGCCGCCCTGGGCAAAAATCTGATCGTCGCCCAAGCCACCGAAGATGGTGTCAGAATCAAGACCACCAAACACCCGATCGTTGCCTTCACCTGCAAAAATCAGATCCTCGCCAGCCCCGCCCACAATCGTGTCGTCACCAAGCTCACCGTTGATCTCGTCATTACCTGCTCCGCCGAGCAACTCGTCGTTGCCATCGCCGCCAAAGAGAAGGTTATTGCCATCGTTGCCGATGATCGTGTCGTCACCGAAATTACCGTTGAGGAAATCGTTGCCCACGCCGCCAATCAAGGTGTCGTCGCCCACGCCTCCCAAAATAATGTCGTCACCGGCGTTTCCACTGGCAAGGTCATCGCCGCCATCACCCTGCAGTCGGTCAAACCCATTGCCCCCAAAGAGACGATCGTTGTCATCACCGCCAAGCAGATTGTCATCGCCGTCGCCTCCGGAAAGCAAGTCCTCGCCAACGCCGCCATCAAGCGCGTCCACGTCTTCGTTACCGAACAGCGAATCGTTTCCGGCTTCTCCACGCAGCGTATCAATACCCAAACCGCCGCCGAGCACATCGTCGCCATCGCCACCGGAAATGAAGTCCTGACCCGAATGACCAAAAACACGATCGTTTCCATTGTCGCCGTTTAGCGTATCGTCCCCGTCAAGGCCAAGAATCGTGTCGTCGCCGCCACCGCCGGAGATCGCGTCATTGCCCTCATTGCCTGTGAGCGAATCAGCGCCACTACCACCACCGATGATGTCATTGCCCTCCCCGCCAAAGACCGTGTCATCCCCCGATCCCGCTGCGATCTCATCGGAGCCTTCCTGGCCAAAAATGCGATCATTTCCGCCGCCGCCAATGAGGGTGTCCGGGCCGGTCGATCCAAAGATGCTGTCGTTGCCTACGCCGCCGTCCCCAAAGTCATTGCCTCCTCCGAGGAAGATCTGATCGTTTCCTTCGTCACCGAAAGCACGATCACGACGTGGACCGGAGATAATCAGGTCGTCTCCCGCATTGCCGTTGATTTCGTCTTCGCCGTCTCCGCCTCGCAGGCTGTCATCACCTTCGTTGCCGATCAGACGATCGTTGCCGTCAAGGCCGGTAAAGTTATCGTTGCCACTGCCACCTACCAGACGGTCCGCACCACTGCCGCCGTTGGCACGCGAGTCGATCGGACTGTCGTTGCGGAACAGATCGTCACCGGCGAGACCACTGAAAAAGACGCTCGTCACCGAGCCGACAAAAAAGTTCTCTGTCTCTGCGTTGAGCCGAACGTTGACACTGGCTCCCGAGACGCTCACAAACGCCTGGTCATTGCCCGAAGTCCCAATGATCGAAACAAGCCCACTGGCTGCATCAAAATTAATTCCGGCCAGCAATTTCCGGGCTTCCAAATCGTTGTATCCCAGCGTGCTTGACCGACGCTTGCGGTTGTTGATTTGTCGGTTTCCAAAAGAATGGGAAAACTTGGATCGCATAGTGCTATCTCAATGGATTGTTGACTGGACGGGCGAAATCGGCTCGCGTAGCTAAATGGTTGCGCAAAAGCCCCGCTCCACTTTTAGTTGCCACACCGCTTTGTTTCAATTGAAGACTCTGCCATAGTGCATTAGAAGTCGAAAAAAGCGTCCTTTGGACACTCTGTCGTCGAGTTCTACGGCTGCACTCCCCGCCACCGATTACAAGTGTTGCTGCCGTTACAGTCGGCGCGTTCTGCTTGCACCTACTGCCAACTCGCGGCCTGAATTATCGGAAAAATCGGCATTCTTTATCAAACCGAAACAGTTTTCCAGCCGATAGCTCCTTAAGCCGGCCTCGAGTTTTCTCGGGAAAGGACCCCGTGCGCAATCCCTTCGCACGGGAAAGAAGCCCCAGCCGTCCATCGAGTGATTGGTATGTCAAATCGCAATTTGATCCACACCGGATTGTCAATTCTGATCTTGTGGAGCCTCTGCGGCACCTCAGTAGCTCAGGAAGCAAACTTCATCTGGTCACCGCAAATCGACCCCACACCAGGAAGTCAGTCCCAGGTTTTCTTCCGAAAACGGTTCTCACTGGTCAACCCCGAAAAGGCAGAATTGCACGTCGCCGCAGGAGACAACTACGACCTGTACATCAATGGCCAACAAGTTATCGAAGGTCAATCTTTCGGCACCCGGGCAACGGTCGACGCATCGGACTTTCTCACATCGGGAATCAATACCATTGCTGCCCGGGTCGAGCATGTCGAAAGCGACGCCGTGGGACTCGCGATCCGCTTGCGCGTAAAAGAAAAAGGCGAAATCCGTTACCGCAGCCTGGTCACCGACGCATCGTGGAAATCCTACATCCGTGAAGTTCCCGCTTGGCACGAACCGCGCTTCAATGACCTCGCCTGGTTGTCGGCAAGCATCGTTGGCCAAGCGAATGTTCTGACGTTGACGAAATCAGCCGAATCCACGGCAGCCACGGCAACACCAACCGCACAGCCAACCCGGCAACCCCAAACCACTGAACCGCCTCAGGTGTCGGCACAAACTCAAGCGTCAGTACAGTTCCCGCAACCCAAACTCGTCAGACCGCACGCACCCATTGAGGTTGCCCCTGAAAAGTTCAGAACTCCAACACCCACGCCACCCACCCCGGCACCAGCACCAACGCCCCAAGTAGACGCAGTGCAGGTCGCAGTTCCTCAACCGCCCATGCCAGATCCTGCGCAGATTGAAACGCCACGCCCACCGGTGGCTGACAACTCACCGTCGACGGCTTCAGCGAGGACCGAAACGACACCCAGCAGTGCCCGCTTCGAAATCGAACCCGGGTTCATTGTCGAACAGCTGCTTTCCGACCGGGAAACAGGTTCGGCGATCGCCATGGAGTTCGACGAGTTTGGTCGACTGTTGATCTCTCGCGAAGGTCAGGGCCTGTTTATTGCTGACCTCACACTGCCCCTGGATGCTGACCGTGTTGATCCGTACTGCACACAAGTCACCAACATTCAGGGCATCCTGCCTCTCAACGGTCGCGTTTATGTGACCGGCGAAGGCCCCGACGGACAAGGGCTTTACTGCCTCGAGCCGCAGGGACGTCAACTGCTCGGTGTCACCCAAACGCTGTTGAGATTCACAGGCAAACCATCCGAACATGGCGCACACGGAATCCAACTGGGGCCCGACGGATTCATCTACGTGACCCTCGGAAATGGCACAAAACTCCGCGAAAGAGCCGCGTCTTCAAGCCCCTATCAGCATCCCTACGAAGGCGACCTGGTCCAACGATACGAAGACCCCAACGGGCAATCTGCTGGCGTCAAAGCTCCCGGCGGGACCATCGTCCGCACCTCCCTTGATGGACAAACAGTCGAAATTGTCGCCGGCGGTCTGCGCAACGCCTATGACTTTGCCTTCAACCGCGAAGGCCACTTGTTCTTCCATGACAGCGACATGGAAACCGACGTGGGCGCATCATGGTATCGCCCCAACCAGATCTACAACGTCGCCGCTGGCGGCGACTACGGTTGGCGAAGCGGATGGGCAAAGTTCGCCGAGCACTTCATCGATCAGGTTCCCGCGATTACCGACACCGGCCGTGGCTCACCAACGGGCGCGGTCGTGTACCAACACGTTCACCTGCCGGCCCGCTATCACAACTCACTGTTCTTTGCGGACTGGACACTGGGAAAAATCTTCGCTGTTGAAGTCCACCCAAAAGGCGCGGGCTTCGTCGGGAAAGCAACAACCTTCCTTACCGGAAAACCGCTCAACGTTTGCGACCTTGCCGTTTCCCCATCGGGAACACTCTGCTTCTGCACCGGAGGACGTGGCTCCGAAGGCGGCGTCTATCAGGTACGCTGGCAAGGCGAAACTCCCGCCGAACTTACACAATACGACAACGCAGTCGAGAAAATCATTCGACACCCACAACCCCGTTCGGCTTGGGGACGGCAACAGCTTTCGCAACTTCGTCGCACCGTTGGTGACCGCTGGGAACAAATCTTGGTCGGCATCGCCAAAGAACCTCGCAACGAAAACGATTACCGCATCCGGGCACTTGACCTGATGGTGCTCTATGGACCCAATCCATCCGCAGAACTGTTGGATGAAATGGCCAATGACGAAAGCCCCAACGTTCGTGCCGCCGTCGCGAGAGTCAGTGGCATCATCGAAAACACCGAACCCTCGATCAACCGATTGATCCTTGATTCCGATCCGATGGTCCGGCGATGTGCTGCCGAATCTGCGCTCCGCAAAGAGATGCAGGTTCCGCTAGAATCCCTGTTGCCGATGCTTCGATCTTTCGATCGGATCGAAGCCACCGTCGCCAGACGGATGCTCGAGCGAATGCCACTCTCAAAATGGCTCGAACCGATTCTCGAAACCGAAGAATCTCGCGTGTTCATTCAAGGCGCGTTGGCTGTCTGCATCGCCCAGCCAAGCCTCGAAAACAGCTACAAAGTCCTCGCACGGGCCAGCAAATTCATGGAGGGGTTTGTCAACGATGCAGATTTCATCGACATGGTTCGTGTCTCGCAACTGGCGATGACCCAAGCGGCGGTAGACCCCGAAAAGATCCCTGCCTTTTCCCAACGAATCGCCAACGAATTCCCGGCCGGCAACTCGATCATCAATCGTGAACTGATCCGCCTGTTGGCTTACCTGAAAAACGACCGGCTTGACCGTCGCCTGGAAACGTACCTGAGTTCTGATGACACACCAGCGGTCGATAAATTCCATGCCGCGATGATGATGCAAACCCTCGGCGGAAAACTTGCACCCGAAAATCGACTGACAATCATCGCCACTCTCGAAGGTCTCAAACGGGACCAGATTATGCCAGAAAGCCAGGCGTGGATTCGCCGGGCGATCCGCGAAGTGGCCTCCACCATCACTCCCGAACAGATTCCGATCGTTTTGGAAAACGGAGACAAGTGGACCGATGCCGCGCTGGCCGCGCTGTTCATCCTGCCGCAGCAACTATCATCCCAAACATTTGAGCAGCTTCTTGCCATCGACCAGTCGATCAGCGGGCAAACCGGTGAAGATATCGAACAGCTTCGCACCGGAATTCTTGCCGTCATCGCCGAACAGGGTGGGGAGTCAGGAATGGATTATCTGCGCAAGCTTTGGCGCGAAGAACCCGGCCGACGCAGTGACATTTCGCTGGGCTTGGCACAACATCCCTCCAACGAAAACTGGGCCTACCTCGTCAGCAGCATCACGGAACTGGACGATTCAACCGGTCCCGATATCCTCGGCACCCTCGCCAGAGTGCAGCGCAAACCGCGCGAGGCCCAACATTACCGCGACGTCATCGAACTCGGCTACCGGCTCAGAGAAAATGGCCTTCAGTCCACCAACGCGTTGTTGCAGCACTGGTCTGGCACGATCCTGCCGATTGACCCAAAAGACTGGCAAGCCAATATCGAAGCCTGGAGCTACTGGTATCGGGAAACGTTTCCGAACGCTCAACCGGTCAGCTTTGCTTCCCGCGAACCGTCGCAGCTTTCCACGAAAGTCGAAGACATTGTCAGCCGAATCGAAAACGGCCCGCTCGGAAACCCCAGTAACGGACGCATTGTTTTTGAATCAGCCAACTGCAGCAAATGCCATCGCTGCAACGGCATCGGCCAATCGGGCGGACCCGATCTTTCCCAGTTGACGAATCGCTACTCGCTCAGAGAAATGATCGAAGCGACCGTCGATCCGAACCTGTTTGTCGCCGATCGATATCGCGCCAGCAAAGTCCTGCTTGAGGACGGCCGATTGATCACCGGCATGACCAGCGAAGAAAACGGATCGATTGTCGTACTGACTCAATCCGGCAAAAAACTGAAGTACACCGCAGATCAGGTGGAACAAATCCAACCCACGACAACCTCTCCGATGCCTGCCGGTTCACTCGACGGGCTGAGCACCCAGCAAATCGCCGACTTGTTCAGCTTCCTTGGCGGCAAGTAACAGAATTTGCCAAAGCCGATTGAACGACCGCGAATCTGCTCCCGACGGGATCGGTGAACCACCAGATCTCACGGCCAACGGCTCACTTGTTCGCGAAATTGTCATTCGAGACTGATCATGGCTCTACGCTTCACAGCCTGCGGGTCACTCCTCTGCATTGCGAATTGTGGCCAATCCGACGATCAGCAACCAATCCCCCCGGATTATTCACGACGACGGGCGTTGACTCTACGCCTGGCCAACGGGAGCAAGGGAAAAGATGAATTTCAACAAGAATCGCGAATCATCCGATAGTTGAAAACCACAGCGATCGTTTCATCGCATCAGAGACGCGGATCACTGTCTCAACTGATTCTGACCCCCACGCCTCGTGAATAATCCGGGATCCCAATTGACCGTTTCGCATTCGCGGGAAATCGGCGATAATCGAGCCTTTCGACTGCCGATCCTTTCGATTGACGAACTGATTTCGCATGAACGCCGAACCGGACTCGAACGACTCCAACACACCCGTCGCCGAATTGCGAAACTCCATGGCCCAGTTCGTCGCCGAGCGGGATTGGACCAAATTCCACAGCCCAAAAAATCTCGCCATGTCGATCTCCATCGAAGCCGCCGAGCTGATGGAGCATTTCCAGTGGCTGACCTGCGAGCAGTCACAGCAACCCGAGCCCGCGCAACTGGAGCAGATTCGCCAGGAACTGGCCGACGTGCTCTGCTATTGCTTTGGCCTGGCGAACCAACTGGACATCGACATCACCCGCGCCGTGGCCGACAAAATGGAACTCAATCGATCAAAGTATCCGATCGAAGAAATCCGCGGACGCTTCGGCCATAACGACTCCATCAACCAACCCGCCGACCTGGGGAAACCATGAAACTGGCTCTGCACTGGAAAATTCTCATTGGCATGGTCCTTGGACTGCTTGTTGGATTTCTCGCTACGTTGATACCGGGCGGCGGATTCTTCCCTGCCGGTCGCGATCTGATCGTTGATTGGGTTAAGCCCTTCGGCGTCATCTTCATCAACTCGCTGAAGATGATTGCGATCCCGCTGATCGTGGTTTCGCTGATCAAGGGTGTTTCAGATTTGCGCAGCCTTTCGAGCCTCTCGAATATGGGCTTGCGAACGGTGGCACTTTACCTGCTGACCACCGTGATCGCGATTACCATCGGACTGGTGATCGTGAACGTGATCCAACCCGGCAAAACCGTCAAGCCAGCCACGCGTCAGGAGCTTCTTTCCAGCTACGCCCAGGACGCACAAAAGCGGGAAGCCGCCGCTGACCGGCAAGGCGCCAAAGGCCCACTTCAGGCCCTGGTCGATGTGGTGCCTTCCAACGTTTTCAAGGCAGCCGCAGAAAACTCGATGCTGCAAGTCATCTTTTTCGTGCTGTTCTTTGGTGTCAGCCTGATCCTTGTCGATCAGGATTCCGCAGCGCCGGTCAAGAGTCTCTTCGACGGTCTCAACGAAGTCGTTCTCAAGATGATCGACCTGATCATGTTGGCCGCGCCTTACGGCGTGTTTGCGCTTCTCGCAGCGCTCGTGGTCGAGATCAAGGACTTTTCGGTACTGCTGGCCCTGGTCTATTACGCGCTGTGCGTGGTCCTTGGGTTGGGCCTCATGATTCTGGTCGTCTATCCGACCCTATTGAAGTTCTTCGCAGGCGTTGGCTACAGGAGGTTCTTTCAGGCGATCGCTCCCGCACAGCTTCTTGCTTTTTCCACCAGCTCCAGCGCCGCCACGCTACCAGTGACCATGGAGCGTGTGGAAGAACATTTGGGCGTGGAAAAAGAAGTCTCCAGTTTTGTGCTGCCAATTGGCGCAACGGTCAACATGGACGGCACCAGCCTCTATCAAGCCGTCGCAGCGGTCTTCATCGCCCAGGTGATGGGCATGGACCTGAATCTGACGCAGCAACTCACCATCCTTGTCACCGCCACACTGGCGTCAATCGGTTCCGCCGCGGTTCCCGGAGCTGGAATGGTGATGCTGGTCATCGTCCTCAAAGAAATCGGTGTGCCGCCCGAGGGTCTGGCATTGATCTTTGCGATGGACCGGCCCCTGGACATGTGCCGCACCGCCGTCAACGTTACCGGCGACGCGAGCGTCTGCGCCATCGTCGCCAACAGTGTCGGCAAACTTGGCGACCCCAAAGTCAAAAACTGGGACGACAATGTCGATGAACCTGAGTCCGGGACTCACGACAAGACAGCGTAGCGTCCCGTCGGCGGCAGGGGTACACTCCGTTTCTGGAATATTCACCCCGGAATATTCACGACGACGGGCGTCCATTGGCTGCACTGAAAGTCACACCCACGCCCCGTGAATAACCCGGGCCAAAGCCGCCAAAGCCACTACCAACAGCGCTGCGAGACCTTCTTCAATTCCACAATCGAAGCCCGCATCTGCTCATAGTCCACCTCGTGAACATCGATCGGATCGCCGACGTCACGCAGCATCGTCACCGTCAAACGACCGCCCAGGTGCTGACGAAATTCCTCCAAGCCCGCAACGAGAACTTCAAAATCGTTCAACGTCGTGTCCCACAGCGGCAAACCAAACTCTTCCAGACACTGCAGCACCCGGCTGACGTCCGACTGCGGCAAGCCATGCACGTGGCTGGAGTAGATGCAGTCCAGGGCCACACCAATTCCCACCGCCTCGCCGTGACGCAATCGATAACCGCTCATCTGCTCCATCTTGTGAGCCGACCAGTGACCGAAATCCAGCGGCCGCGCCTCGAGCGCCTCGAACGGGTCGCCGCCCTGGGTAATGTGCTTCAAGTGCCAAAAGCAGGACTTCTTCACCGCGCCAAACGCCAAATCCATGTCGCGACTGGAAATCGCTTTGGCGTTCTGACAAAGAAACGAAAAATCATCATCGGACTTCAGCAACGAAACTTTCACCGCTTCGCTGAACCCGCAGCGAAAATCCCGATCCGGCAAAGACTCCAGCAACGCCGCGTCGTTGATCACCGCCCAGGGCACCGCGAAGGATCCTACCCAGTTCTTTTTCTTGAAATAGTTGATCGCATTTTTGACGCCCACCCCGGAGTCACCCTGCGCCAAAGTCGTCGTCGGAATTCGAATCACCCGAATACCCCGATGAGCGATCGCCGCCGCATAGCTGGCCGCATCCAAAACCGCGCCGCCACCAACGACCACGATGTAGCTGCGCCGATCCAGTTGCCTTTCGTGAATCAAAGCCAACAACTGTTCAACGTACTCGGTCGAATTTTTGACTTTCTCGCCGCCCGGCAATGCAACCGCTGGCCCCGGGCGTTCCGACGAACCGCCGTCCATCAGCAACACGTCCGGGTGCTCCTCCAGCTTTCTGGCAAGCTCACCGATTCGCGCCGATTCAATCGCAAGCTGCTCATCGACGACCAGCAAGACCCTCGGCTGGACTCCTGCGGCGGACTCCAGCAAATCCAGCAGCGTTTCAAATTCGGCTTCGACCAGATCCTGAGTAAAGCGCACCCGGTGCCGAAAAGGAACGTTGAAGTCGATATCGAAGGAATTGGGTACGGAGCTCATAACGCTTATTTTAGCATGCGAATCAAAACATCAGCCCGGATTATTCACCAGGCGTGGGCGTCAGAATCAGTTCCCGCACTGATCCGCGACTCGGATGCGATCAAACGATCGCTGTGGTTTTCATCTACCGGATGATTCACATTTCTTGTTGAAATTCTGCTTTTCCCTTGCCTCGCCGACCAGACGTAGAATCAGCGCCCGTCGTCGTGAATAATCCGGGATCAGGCAACACTAACTAAAATAATGCCCAAACCGTTGATCCAACAAATCTTTCAACAAATTCTCGCCCTGAAAGATTTCGAATTCGATCAACAAAGCCCACACGTCCAGAGATCCCAGCTTCTGTGTGGCCACTTTCACCAAATCTTTGTGGGTGCAGAGCAGGGCAGTGGCACCGGATTGCTGGGCCGATGCGGCAACGGCCATCAGTTCCTCACGCGTGAATCGGTGATGATCGTTGAAACGTTTTGACCCGACCACGTCGATGCCAAGGTCTTTCACAGATTGCTCAAACGCACCCGGATTGCCGATCGCAGAAAAAACAAAACAACGCTGCCGCCCCAACACATCCAATCCCGACTCCTTGCCATCAGCGCGGATCATTCCGGTCGGTCTGGCTCGCCCCACAGCGACAGGCACATCGGCAACAGCTTCAACTCGATCTTTGATCGCTTGAATCTGCGTGTCGCTGGCCCGATCCGCCCGCGTGATGATCACCGCATCGGCACGCTTGAGCGCTGCGATGGGCTCGCGCAGCAACCCGCGCGGCAACAAACGGTCGTACCCAAAGGGATTCGTCGCATCAATCAATACCAAATCCAGATCGCGTCCCAACCGACGATGCTGGAATCCGTCATCCATCACGATCACTTCGGATTCCAATTCTGCGGTCGCGATTTCGGCGACTTTGACGCGATCGGGATCCTGCAAGTGCGGCACGTCCGGCAATCGGTTTTCCAGTTCCAATGCTTCATCGTTGGATCCCGAATCGTCGCTGTTGTAGCCTCGGCTCACGATCGCCACGCGCAGCCCTTTGCCGCGCAGCAAGCGACAAAGCCAAGCCACCATCGGGGTTTTCCCCGTGCCGCCGGTTGTCAGATTGCCAACCGAAATCACCGGCACGTCAACGCGCTGGATCGACGCCGGATCGGAATCGAACTTGCGAGTTTTCCACCACAAGCCCATCCGGTACACCGGCGTCAGACAGCCCAACACAGCACGAACGGTCGACGGCCCGATTCCTTTGGCTCGACCGCTGACAATTTCATGAATCTGCTGAAGGTCCATCGTTAGCCCAGGCTTTCAGCTGTGCGGGGCGGCGTCGGTAATTCACAGCCATCCATGCCACCGGCAACTTTACTGGCTTCTCAGATTGCCTTCACGGAAGGCACCCGCCATCGCGATCGGAACTTCGGATTCGGCCAGAACCAGATTGGCTTTTTGCTTGGCAACGTCGGCCTTCATTTCCTGTTCGCGAGCGATCGCATCGGCACGTTTCTTTTCTGCTGCCGCCCGGGCCACGCGCGTGTCGGCTTCCGCCTGGTCGGCCTGCAAACGAGCCCCAATGTTCTCGCCGACGTCGATGTCCGCGATATCAATCGACACGATCGCGAACGCCGTGTGAGCATCCAGCCCGCGTTCAAGGACCGCCGTCGAGATACGATCCGGATTCTCAAGCACCTGCTGGTGCGTCATCGAAGAACCGATCGACGAAATGATACTTTCACCAACACGTGCGATGATGGTGTCTTCGGTGGCTCCGCCGATCAACTGTTCGAGGTTGGTCCGAACCGTCACCCGTGCACGAATTTTCAGTTCAATGCCGTCTTTGGCGATCGCGGAAAGAAAGTTCTTGCCGCTTCGCTGCGGGTCGGGGCAGTCGATGACTTTCGGATAAACGCTGGTCTTGACCGCGTCCATCACATCGCGACCGGCAAGGTCAATCGCGGACGCACGATCAAAGTCCAAATCGATCCTCGCACGGTGAGCCGCAATGATCGCGTTGATCACCCGCATCACGTCGCCGCCGGCAAGGTAGTGTGCTTCAAGCCGCTGAGTGCTGATGCCGGTGGACTTGGACACGTCCAATTGAGCCTGCTTGGCCATGATTTTTGCGTTGACGATTACGCCAGGGCGGACTTTGCGAAAACCCATCCCCACCAGTTCGGTCAGTTTAATGTCGGCCCCTGAAGTAAACGCCTGGATCCAGAGTTTGCCATAAGTCGCAAACACGATCAGGCCAACCAGAAGCAGGAACACGCAAAACAGAACGGCAACACCCAGCACCAACCATTGCCAGGTCCATTCTTCGCCTTCGCCACCGGCGGGAACAGCTTGGGCAACCTGCGCCAACAGAGCGATGTGATTCAGAATCATGTTCGATGTACATCCGTAAAAGTAGACTTCGACCCCACACCCAATCAAAAGCGGGCTGGACTGGAATTCAGATCATACCGGATTTTGCATCGCATTGCAGGACAAACAGCGTCAGCCCGCGGATTGCAGAATCCTTTTCGCGACGCAGATCAACCCGGATTATTCACGAGGCGTGGGCGTCAGAATCAGTTCCGACAGTGATCGGTTACTCTGATGCGATGAAACGATCGCTATGGCTTTCACCTACCGAACGATTCACATTTCTTGTTGAAATTCAGTTTTTCCCTTGCTCCT